>CBFHPF010000026.1:0-17251 GCA_965657665.1 Alphaproteobacteria bacterium
GTCGCAATGGTTTTTCTGAGGCGGGTCATTTTCACCCGCTCTTCGCGCGCACCATTAACACTTGCAGCAGGCGGAGCAGAAACCGCAGGGGCAGCCGCGGGCGCCACACCGGATGAGCTGGCTGTTCCCGCCTGAGCGGCCTTCATGGCATCTTCCTTGGTCAAACGACCGTCTTTGCCCGTGCCGGCAATGGCAGCCGGATTAAGACCATGCTCTTCCACCACGCGGCGCACCGCCGGTGATAATTCAGCTGATGCAGCGGCGGGGGTAGTCGCTTTAGGGGCAGCTTCCGCCTGCGGCGCGGCTGTTTCAGTTTCAGGTGCTGGCTCGGGTGCTGCTTCAGCTTTGGGCGCAGCAGCCACACCATCACCGTCACCGATTGAGCCTAAAAGCGCACCGACTTCGACCGTGTCGCCTTCGGCAGCGACCACTTCGGCCAACACACCGGCGCTTTGTGCCGGTACTTCAATCGTCACCTTATCGGTTTCCAATTCGCAAAGCGGCTCATCGACGGCCACTGCCTCACCGGGTTTTTTATACCATTGAGCGATTGTGGCTTCGGTGATTGATTCACCCAATGCGGGTACGCGGATTTCTGACGACATTTTCGGTCTCCGTTCAGTCAATCGGGTCGCTTAACGCGGCTTTGAGCAGCGCATCACGCTGCTGTAAATGACGGCTCATCAAGCCGGTGGCAGTGGATGCGGCCGCTTTGCGACCGGCATAGACAGCGCGTTTATGCTTGGCATCCAAAGTGGTCAGCACTGTTTCCAGCTCCGGCTCAATGAAGCTCCACGCGCCCATATTTTTATGCTCTTCTTGGCACCACACCATTTCGGCATGGGCATAAGGCTCCAATTCAGCCAGCAAAGGCCCCATCGGCACAGGGTAAAGCTGCTCGAGACGCAAAATATAAACATCATCAATGCCCGCTGCGTCACGCGCTTCCAGCAAATCATAATACACTTTGCCGCTACACATCACCACGCGGCGAATATCTTTGGCTGGTTTCAGCCCGCCCTCAAGACGCGCATCCTTATCATCCCACAAAACACGGTGAAACGATGAACCGCTTTCCATTTCCGCCAAAGTCGAGACACATTTTTTATGCCGCAAGAGCGATTTCGGTGTCATTAACACCAACGGCTTGCGGAACTTACGCTTTTGCTGGCGGCGCAAAATATGGAAATAATTGGCCGGTGTCGTACAATTGGCCACTTGCATATTCTCTTCCGCGCAAAGCTGCAAATAACGCTCCAACCGCGCCGATGAATGCTCCGGCCCTTGGCCCTCATAACCATGCGGCAGCAACATAACCAGCCCCGACATGCGAAGCCATTTATTCTCGCCCGAGGCAATAAACTGGTCGACCAGCACTTGAGCGCCATTGGCAAAATCACCGAATTGCGCTTCCCATAAAACCAGCGTGTTCGGCTCAGCCAGTGAATAGCCATATTCAAAACCCAGCACAGCCGCTTCTGACAGCATGGAATTAATCACTTCAAACAAGGCTTGTTCGTCGCGAATATATTTCAGCGGCTTATAGCGGCGCTCGGTTTCTTGATCGATCCAAGCGGCATGACGCTGCGAAAACGTACCGCGTTCACTGTCTTGCCCGCTCAAGCGCACCGAATGACCTTCCAGCACCAATGAGCCGAAAGCCAGCGCCTCTGCGGTCGCCCAGTCAAAGCCTTCGCCGGTTTCAAACATTTGGTCTTTGGCTTTTAATTGCCGCGTTAAAGCGCGGTGCAAATTAAAGCCGTCCGGCACGCGTGTCAGGCCGCGGCCAATCTCACGCAAAATATCTTTATCAACACCGGTTTCGCCGCGCACAAATTCGAGGCTTTTTTGTTCCAAACCGGACCATTTGCCGTCCAACATATCAGCCTTATTGGGCTTGAAATTATTGGCGGCTTCAAACGCCTCATCCAATAGGGCGCGATAATCGCTTTGCGCTTGGGCAATATCATTTTCGCCCAATAAGCCTTCTTGCACCAAACGCTTGGCATATTTCGCCACAACGGTTTCATGCGCTTTAATTTTTTTATACATGGTCGGCTGGGTAAAGGCCGGTTCATCGCCCTCATTATGGCCGTGGCGGCGATAACAAAACATATCGATAACCACAGGCTTGGCAAATTTTTGCCGAAACTCCGTCGCCACTTTGGCGGCAAACACTACCGCTTCAGGGTCGTCGCCATTGACATGGAAAATCGGCGCTTCAACCATTTTCGCCACATCTGACGGATAAGGCGATGAACGCGAGAAGCGCGGATTGGTGGTAAAGCCGATTTGATTATTGACGATAAAGTGAATGGAACCGCCCGCTTTATGACCGATAAGCCCTGACAGGCCGAGACATTCAGCGACAATACCTTGACCGGCAAACGCCGCATCGCCATGCAGCAAAAGCGGAATAACCGTTGTACGGTCAGCCATGGCGCGCGGGTCGGTTTTGAACTGGTCTTGCTTGGCGCGCGCTTTACCCAATACGACAGGGTCGACCGCTTCCAAATGCGACGGATTGGGCGACAAGGACAAATGTACTTTATTGTTGTCAAACTCGCGGTCAGAAGAGGCGCCGAGATGATATTTCACATCGCCCGAACCGGAAATATCCTCCGGATTGGCAGAGCCGCCTTTAAATTCATAAAACAAAGCCTCAAACGGCTTGGCCATCACATTGGTCAGCACATTCAGCCGCCCGCGATGCGGCATGCCGAGAACAATTTCTTTCACGCCGAGATTACCGCCGCGTTTGATGATTTGTTCGAGCGCGGGAATCATCGCCTCGCCACCATCCAAACCGAAACGCTTCGTGCCGGTATATTTAACGTCGATGAATTTCTCCAGCCCTTCGGCCTCAACCAGCTTTTGAAAAATCGCCAGCTTACCCTCTTTGGTAAACGCGATTTCCTTATCCGGCCCTTCAATGCGCTCTTGCAACCAAGCTTTTTCTTCCGGGTCAGAAATATGCATAAACTCGAGCGCCACCGTGCCGCAATAGGTACGGCGCAAAATATCCAGCATTTGGTTAATGCTGGCGGTCTCGAGACCCAACACATTATCAATAAAAATCGGCCGGTCGAAATCATCCGGCGTAAAGCCATAAGAAGTCGGGTCCAATTCGGGATGCGTGCCGGGCGGTTCAATGCCCAGCGGGTCAAGATTGGCCGCCAAATGACCGCGGAAACGATAAGCGCGGATCATCATAATAGCGCGCACACTATCCAAAGTCGCAGCGCGCAATTGCGCCTCATCCAAGCCGCCACGCGCAGCGATTTTATCGCCCAATTGTTCCGGTGAAGGCAGATTGTCGTCAAGCGGCCAATTGGCATCCAGCGCAGCGGTTAACTCACCATTTATTTTTGGCGGCCAGTCATCGCGCTGCCAGCTTGGCACATGAGGGGCAGGGGCCGGTTCGCCGTCTTCCATAGCGGCAAAATAGCTGGCCCAATCTTGCGACAGTGTCGCGTCACCTTGTTTATAGCGGGTATAAAGTTGCTCGAGATAAAGAGCATTAGAGCCGTCAAATAATGACCCGTCGCCTTGAGTTTGCACTTTTTTCTCGGACATCAGCATCCTCTTTTATCGGTTGCTTGAGTATAAAGTAAATCGGCCGCGCTGACCATCTTGCTGACAGGCAAGGCGGCCGATTTATGTGATTAGCCCTTCAGCACATCCACCAATGTGGTGCCCAGCGAGGCCGGCGATGGTGACACGGTAATACCGGCTGAACGCATCGCTTCCATTTTGTCTTCTGCGCCGCCTTTACCGCCGGCAATAATCGCACCGGCATGGCCCATGCGACGGCCCGGAGGCGCTGTCACACCGGCAATAAAGCCGACCATCGGTTTTTTGACTTTTGACGCTTTTAAAAATTCGGCCGCTTCTTCTTCAGCCGAACCGCCAATCTCACCGATCATGATAATGCTCTCGGTTTCATCATCACCGAGGAACATATCCAAGCAATCGATGAAGTTTGTGCCATTGACCGGATCGCCGCCAATACCGATACAGGTTGATTGACCAAGACCGGCAGCGGTGGTTTGCGCCACAGCTTCATAAGTTAGTGTGCCGGAACGCGATACAATACCGACCGAACCGCGGCGGTGAATATGGCCCGGCATAATGCCGATTTTGCATTCATCCGGCGTGATGACACCCGGGCAATTGGGGCCGACAAGACGCGTATTTGAGCCTTGCAAAGCGCGCTTGACCCTAATCATATCGGTTACCGGAATGCCTTCCGTGATGCACACAGCCAGCTCAATGCCCGCTTCAATCGCTTCCAAAATTGCGTCGCCGGCAAATGGTGGCGGCACATAAATGGCAGATGCCGTCGCGCCGGTTTTTTCAACCGCATCACCAACCGTATCAAAAACCGGCAGGTCCAAATGGGTTGAGCCGCCACGGCCTGGCGTCACACCGCCGACCATTTTTGTGCCATAAGCAATCGCTTGTTCTGAGTGAAACGTGCCTTGCGAGCCGGTGAAACCCTGACAAATGACTTTCGTGTCTTTATTGATAAGCACAGACATTACGCGGCCTCCTTCACGGCAGCGACAATTTTTTCGGCTGCATCATTGAGATTATCTGCCGGAATAATCGGCAAGCCGCTATTGGCCATAATCTCTTTACCCAATTCCACATTCGTGCCCTCAAGGCGCACCACCAAAGGCACATCAAGGCTCAGCTCTTTAGCCGCCGCAACAACACCTTCAGCAATAATATCGCAGCGCATAATGCCGCCGAAAATATTCACCAAAATGCCTTCTACATTGTCATCCGACAAAATGATTTTAAACGCTTCGGTGACTTTTTCTTTGGTCGCGCCACCGCCCACATCCAAGAAGTTAGCCGGTTCAGAACCATACAGCTTAATGATATCCATCGTCGCCATGGC
This sequence comes from Alphaproteobacteria bacterium, assembly GCA_965657665.1. Lineage (GTDB taxonomy): Bacteria > Pseudomonadota > Alphaproteobacteria > RS24 > RS24 > UBA8337. Next base: position 4,907 of record CBFHPF010000026.1, read on the forward strand.
CAGACCGGCGCCATTGACCATGCAGCCGATTTTGCCGTCCAGCTTGATATAGGACAGGTCATATTTTGACGCTTCAATCTCGGCAGGGTCTTCTTCGGCCAAATCGCGCAATTCAACAATATCGGCTTGGCGATACAGCGCATTGGAGTCGAAATTAACTTTCGCATCGAGGCAAATCAGCTCACCCGCGCCGGTAACAACCAGCGGGTTAATTTCCAAAAGTGACATATCTTTTTCAACAACAGCGCGATAAAGATTGGAAATCATCTTAACCGCTTGCTTCACCTGGTCGCCTTCAAGGCCCAACGCATATGCGATTTGGCGGCCATGATGACCGGAAATGCCGCTGGCCGGGTCGACCGACACAGTGAGAATTTTTTCCGGTGTTTTCTCGGCAACCTCTTCAATATCCATGCCGCCTTCGGTTGAGGCGATAAAGGAAATGCGCGATGTGGCGCGGTCAACCAAGGCCGACAAATAAAGTTCGCGGGCAATATCCGAGCCTTCTTCAATATAGACGCGGCCAACCTCTTTGCCCTCAGGGCCGGTTTGGTGGGTAACCAAAGTCATGCCCAGCATGCGTTCGGCTTCGGCGCGCACCTCGTCGATTGATTTGACGACTTTAACGCCGCCGCCTTTACCGCGACCACCGGCGTGAATTTGTGCTTTGACCACCCAAACAGGACCACCCAATTGCTCGGCAGCTTTAACGGCTTCATCAGCGCTAAAGGCGACATGGCCTTGTGGCACCGGAACACCGAATTGTTTGAGGACTTGTTTAGCTTGATATTCGTGAATATTCATTCGCCCCTCGCATGCATGAATAACGTAAAAAATGATTGTGACAGTGCGGGAAAGGTATAGGAAGCCCGTTTTGCGCTCAAGTCATAATGTCGCATTTGGGCGAAAAACATGATGTTTTTTGGCCACTTGGTTCTGCTTGGCAGCGCTCATGCAGGCGCGAAAATGAGCCGGATGCAAAAAAGGCACGCTAGCTGAATAGCGTGCCTTTTGATTTGCGCCGAAGAGCGCGTTTGCTTATCGCCGAACTTACTTCAGTTTCGGGTCGATTTTCTTACAAGCATCCAACAAGCCTTTGACGGCTTTTATTGATTTCGTGAACATGGATTTTTCTTTTGCGTCGAGTTTAATCTCAACCACACGCTCAACACCTTTGGCACCGATAACCACCGGCACGCCGACATAGATGTTTTTCTGGCCATATTGACCGTTCAAATGCGCCGCGCATGGCAGCACGCGTTTTTGGTCTTTCAGATAGGCTTCAGCCATTTCAATGGCCGAGGCGGCTGGTGCATAAAACGCTGAACCGGTTTTCAACAGACCGACAATCTCAGCACCGCCATCGCGGGTGCGCTGAACAATCTCGTCGATTTTCTTTTGTGTGGTCCATTTCATTTTCACCAAATCCGGCAGTGGAATACCGGCAACAGTTGAATAGCGCACAGACGGCACCATTGTGTCACCATGACCGCCCAGCACAAAGGCCGTGACGTCTTTGACCGACACTTTAAATTCTTCGGCCAAGAACGTGCGGAAGCGCGCGCTGTCGAGAACACCGGCCATGCCAACCACTTTGTTTTTCGGCAGACCTGAAAACTTTTGCAATGCCCAAACCATCGCATCCAGCGGGTTGGTGATGCAGATAACAAAAGCGTCGGGTGCATATTTTTTAATGCCTTCGCCGACTTGCTGCATGACTTTGAGGTTAATCTCAATCAAGTCATCGCGGCTCATGCCGGGCTTGCGCGGCACACCGGCGGTGACGATAACCACGTCTGCGCCTTTAATGGCCGCATAAGATTTCGAGCCTTTTAAATCGGCATCAAAATGGCTGACTGGCGAGCTTTGCAGCAGGTCAAGCGCCTTGCCTTGCGGAATGCCGTCGACAATGTCGAAAATGACAATGTCGCCCAGTTCTTTCAAACCGGCCAAATGTGCCAGCGTGCCACCGATTTGACCGCCGCCGATAAGTGCGATTTTGTTACGAGCCATGATAAGTCCCCCAAAGTCGAGATATGTAAATTCGTGCCTGTCTCTAGCGCGTTGCAGCGTTTAACGCAAGGCTTTGCGATGATTGCTGCTAGCTGATATCGGGCGGCAAATGCGGCAAAGCAAGATAATCGCGCGACTGCATTTCCATTAAACGCGACACAGTGCGCTCAAACTCAAACGCCTCATCGCCTTCCGGATAGAGCGCTTGCGGCGCGCCATCAGCCGCCGCAATCAGTTTTACTTTTGCCTCATAAAGCGCATCAATCAGCGTCACAAAACGCACCGCTTCATTTTTCTTTTGCGGCTCCAGCTTTGGCACATTATCCAGCACCAGCGTGTGAAAATGCGCCGCCAAAGCGAGATAATCAGCCGCGCCGCGTGCATCAATGCATAAATCTTCAAACCGCATGCGCGCCACCCCACCGGCGGCTTGGCGCACCGGCAAAACACGCCCTTTGAGAGTGACTTCCATCGGCGCGGCCTCCACACCCTCAGTCAGGCTGGCAAAACGTTCGTCCAATGCTTGGCGCGCGCGCGGCCCACAAGGGGTGAACCAAACCGGCTTGGCTTGCAGGCGCGCCAGACGATAATCTTTTTGTGAGCCAAGCCGGTGAATATCGAGATGGCTTTTCATCAAATCGATAAACGGCAAAAAACGATGCCGATTGAGACCACCCTTATATAAATCATCGGGATGGCGATTAGAGGTCGCGACCACCACAATACCGGCATCCAGCAGCAGCGCAAAAAGCCGCCCCAAAATAGACGCATCGGCAATGTCTTTCACCTGAAACTCGTCAAAGCATAAAAGCGTCACTTCGCGGGCCAACGCTTTGGCAATGGCGGGCATCGGGTCACCGGCTTTGGGCTGTGCTTGGCGAAAGCTATGAATACGGGCATGGGTTTCTTGCATGAAAGCATGAAAATGCACGCGGCGTTTTTTTGCCACCGGTGCCAGCTCGACAAACATATCAATCAGCATGGATTTGCCGCGTCCAACCTCGCCATAAAGATAAAGCCCGCGCGTCTGCGGTGTTTTTTTGAGGCCAAGACGTGCCAACAGTCCGCCACTTTGGCGCGCCGCCAGTTCGCCATACAGCCGGTCAAACGCCTCTGCCGCCACAATTTGCGCGGCGTCTTCCTTCACCTGCCCGCCGGCCACCAAGGCTTGGTAGGCCGCGCTGACCGGCTGAATTTCGCTTTCGCTGCTCATCGGTTAGGGGTTAAAGCCCCCGCGCCATTTTGGCAAGAATATTGCGGTCTCATTTGGCAGGAAATAAATCAGCACACAAAAAACCCCCGCCTGCTTTTTATCCAAGCAGACGGGGTGATCTTTAAAAATAAAGGGCGACTAGACTTCGCGTTCGACCATCATTTTCTTGATTTCAGAAATCGCTTTTGCCGGAGACAGGCCTTTCGGGCAGGCTTTGGCGCAATTCATGATGGTGTGGCAACGATAGACGCGGAACGGGTCTTCCAAATCATCCAGACGCTCGCCGGTTTTCTCATCACGGCTATCCGCCAGCCAACGATAGGCTTGCAGCAAAACGGCAGGGCCCAGATATTTATCTGAATTCCACCAATAGCTCGGGCAAGAAGTTGAGCAGCACGCGCATAAAATGCACTCATACAGGCCGTCCAATTGCTCGCGGTCTTCGCGACTTTGCTTCCACTCGCCTTGCGGCTTGGGTGAATCCGTTTTCAACCATGGTTCAATCGACTGATATTGCGCATAAAGATTGCTCAAATCAGGCACCAAATCTTTAATCACCGGCATATGCGGCAGCGGGTAAATGGTGATATCGCCCTTTACCTCATCCAAGCCTTTGGTGCAGGCCAGTGTGTTTTGGCCGTCAATATTCATCGCGCAAGAGCCGCAAATACCTTCGCGGCATGACCGACGGAAAGTTAGCGTCGAGTCGACCTCATTTTTCACCTTAATCAGCGCATCCAACACCATCGGGCCGCATTCATCGGCGTCGATTGTGTAAGTGTCGATACGCGGATTGGCTTCATCATCCGGGTTCCAACGATAGATTTTTAATGTCCGTGGCTTGGCCATCTCGCCTTCGGCGGCATGAACAGAGCCTTTTTGAACTTTCGAATTGGCCGGCAGAGCAATTTCAACCATCTACCATTCCCCCTAGTAAACGCGAGCTTTCGGCTCGATATAACTGACTTCATTGGTCATTGTGTAATTATGCACACCGCGATAATCGATTTTGGCTTTGCCTTTGGCATCGACATAAGCCAGCGTGTGCTTCATCCAATTATCATCATCGCGCTCCGGGAAGTCCTCGCGGGCATGGCCGCCACGGCTTTCTTTACGCGCATTCGCCCCTTCAACAGTGGCAATGGCTTGAACGATGAGATTGTCAAATTCCAATGTTTCAATCAGGTCTGAATTCCAAATCAGTGAGCGGTCAGCGACACCGATATCATCCATCGCATTGACGACTTTTTGCATCCGATTACAGCCCTCTTCCAGCACATCACCGGTGCGGAATACGGCGCAATTTTCTTGCATAGCTTTTTGCATTTCAAGACGCAAATCAGCCGTCGGGGTTGAGCCCGATGCATTGCGGAAGCGGTCGAGACGATCGATTGACTCGTGACCGGCATTGGCCGCCAAAGGCGCATGCCCGGCATTCGGGTCAACAATGTCAGCCGTGCGAATGGCCGAAGCGCGACCGAACACAACAAGGTCAATCAAAGAGTTTGAGCCCAGACGATTGGCACCGTGAACCGACACACAAGCCGCCTCACCAATAGCCATCAGGCCGGGCACAGTGCGCTCGGCATCGTCAGCTGACGGGTTCAATACTTCGCCGTGATAATTGGTCGGAATACCGCCCATATTATAATGCACGGTCGGCAGCACCGGAATCGGCTCTTTGGTAACATCCACACCGGCAAAAATGCGCGCGCTTTCTGAGATGCCCGGCAGGCGTTCGGCCAGCACATCAGGGTCGAGGTGGTCGAGGTGCAAATAAATATGGTCATTATTCGGACCCACACCACGGCCTTCGCGAATTTCAACGGTCATTGAACGCGATACCACATCACGCGATGCCAAATCTTTGGCTGACGGGGCATAACGCTCCATGAAACGCTCGCCTTCGGAATTAATCAAAATACCGCCTTCACCGCGTGAGCCTTCTGTAATAAGGCAACCCGCGCCGTAAATGCCGGTCGGGTGGAACTGAACAAATTCCATATCCTGCAAAGGCAGACCGGCACGAATAACCATGGCCGAGCCGTCGCCGGTGCATGTATGGGCCGACGTGGCTGAGAAATAAGCGCGGCCATAACCGCCGGTCGCCAGAATAACTTGCTTGGCTTGGAAGCGATGCAATTGACCTGTCGACATTTCCAAAGCGGTAATGCCGGTGCAGCGGCCATCTTCCATCATCAAATCAAGCGCAAAATATTCAATAAAGAACTCGGTTTCATGACGCAGTGACTGGCCATAAAGCGTGTGCAAAATCGCGTGTCCTGTACGGTCGGCAGCGGCGCATGTGCGCTGGGCAATGCCCTCGCCGAAATTAGTGGTCATGCCACCAAACGGACGCTGGTAAATCTTGCCTTCCTCAGTACGCGAAAACGGCACGCCGAAATGTTCCAGCTCATAAACCGCTTCCGGTGCATTGCGGCACAAATATTCAATCGCGTCTTGGTCGCCCAGCCAGTCTGACCCTTTAACCGTGTCATACATATGCCAGCGCCAATCATCGTCGCCCATATTGCCCAGCGCGGCTGAAATGCCACCTTGCGCCGCAACTGTGTGCGAGCGTGTTGGGAATACTTTTGAAATACAGGCGGTTTTCAGCCCGCGTTCGGCGCAGCCCAATGCGGCCCGCAAACCGGAACCGCCGGCGCCAACAACAACAACGTCAAATTGATGATCAATGAACTCATAACTCATGTTTTTTCTCCGCAAAGCCCGACAATTGACAGCCGATTAACCGATAACCAGTTTCAGAACGGCCAAAGTGCAGGCCACAGCCACAGTCAGGGCAAAAAATTGATTGGCGATAAGCGCCAGCAGTTTGCTTGCTTCCCCATGAATATAATCTTCAATAACCACCTGCAGGCCGAGCTTCATGTGATACGTCGCTGAAACAATCAGCAGCAGCATCACAACACCGACCAACGGGTTGCTGAGAAAAGCTGTCATGGTCGCATAATCGGCACCCGCATGGACAACAAGCGCACCAACCAAAAACAGCGTTAAAGGAATATTGGACAAAGCCGTCACGCGTTGCATCCAAAAATGATGTGTGCCTTTTTTGGCCGAACCGAGGCCACGCACACGCGACAGAGGTGTTCGCATTTCAGACATTACAAAACCCCCAAATAATAATAAGCCGCGACCCAAATAAGCACGGTCAAAACCGGCGGCGTAAAGGCCGACACTCGCGCCAAAACTTCAACCGTCTTCAAATCAAAGCCGCGCCCCGTATCCCATACAAAATGGCGCAAACCGCCAAACATATGATGCAGCAGCGCCCAGCTATATCCGAATAAAACCAAGCGACCATACCAAGCCGATGATACGGCCTGAACTTGCGCATAGGCCTCCGGACCGGTTGCCGCGGCCAATAACCACCAAGCCAGCAGCACTGTGCCGGCATAAAGCGCAACACCTGTAGCGCGGTGCAAAATTGACAACATCATGGTCAGCGTCCAGCGATAAATCTGGATATGCGGCGAAAGCGGCCGGTTTGCGCTTGAATGTTCAGACATAACAGCTCCTGATATGCGGATGAGCGAAATATTCTTATACAAGAAAGCAACTACAAGGCCAAGTCACGCGGCTTTTACACGGCGCGACAGGCAGTCGCACAGTTTTTGGCGATAAAAAGACTTATCGCCCTATTGCCAGCCACACATCCAATTGCAAAATAATTTCACGGGCCAATGTGCCGTCTGCTTGGCGGGCACGACAATCGCGCATTGGCGCGCCTTTGGCGACATAATGCATAACCCTTAAAGCGCCGACATCATCACGGCCAGGCAAAATAGCTTTGTCGATGATTTCGCTAAACGCATAAATCGTATCACCGGCAAAAGCCGGTGCGGCATGAGTGCCGCCATTTAACGCCAAAACCGTCATCGCGTTTTGCAAGCCATTAAAACTCATGGCACGGGCATGCGAGATAATATGCCCGCCATAAATCAGCCTTTTGCCAAAGCGGCTATCGGCTTGCAGCAGCGCATCAAAATGCACCGCCGCGGTGTTTTGATACAGCCGCGTCGCCATCATATGCTCGGCTTCTTCCAGCGTCGTGCCATCGCCATGATGAACGCTGTCGCCAATTTGAAAATCATCAAACCGCTTGGCACTGCCGCTGGCGATAAAGTCAAAATCGCTAAAATCCGCCGTCGGTGGGGGCAAGTTCTCAGGCGCAACATGCTCTGGCGGGGTCGGCCAAACAGGCGGCGAAGCTGCAGAAGAGGTGGGCGTTTTTGTGTCACGCTTTTTCACCATCACCCAACGTTGATAGCGCAACACCGCTTCATCATGCTGGTTGCGCCCTTCGCTCTCGACCATAACCAGACCGGTTTCACCGCTTTTGTTTTCGCGCAGGCCGATAATTGTTGAACGCGCTGACAGTGTGTCACCGGCAAAAACCGGCTTTAAAAAACGACCATCAGCATAGCCTAAATTGGCCAGCGCGTGGCGCGAAATATCGCTAACGGTTTTGCCGAAGACGATATGAAACACCAGCCAATCATCCAAGGGACGGTCGGGCAAACCCATATTTTGCGCCATCACTGCTGATGAGTGCAGCGCATGCCGCCCGCCATAAAGCGATTGATAAAGCGCCGCATCGCCATCGCTAACTGTGCGCGGCGTGGCGTGATGAATAATCTCGTTTAACACGAAATCTTCAAAATACCGTCCGTCCGTTTGCAGGTCGTGTGTTGGCAAATCAGATGTCATGATGTCGTTTCTTTTGCAGCTTGTTTTTCAATCTCCGCAATCGCATCAGCAATCGCCAAAACCCGCGCGGCGATATCGCGGTGCAATATCTCAGTCATTTTGCCGTTCACCTTCAAAACACCTTGGCCGGCATTTTCAGGGTCGGCAAAAGCCGCCACCACATCGCGCGCTTGGGCAATCTCGTCTTGCGACGGCGCAAACACTTCATTGCACATATCCAATTGCGACGGGTGAATCAGCGTCTTGCCGTCAAACCCCATATCGGCGCCTTGGCGACATTCATCGGCAAAACCTGGCGCATCGGCAATATCATTAAACACACCATCCAAAATGCTCAGCCCGCTTTGCCGCGCCGCCATCAGGGCCATCGTCAAAGCCGTCATAAGCGGGGCGCGACCCTTAACCAAAGCGGCGCGCATTTCTTTGGCCAAATCATTCGTGCCCATAACAAAACAGCGCAAGGGCGTATCGTGGGCGCGGGCCGCCAAGGCTTGTAAATTAAAAATCGCTTGCGGGGTCTCAATCATCACCCATAAATCGCACGGCTTGGGAATTTGTCCGGCGACGCGATGAATATCTTGCGCGGTTGATATTTTCGGCACCAAAACCGCATGCGGCAAAGCCGCTTCATTTAGCTTATTGAGTGCCGCCAAATCATCTGCACCCCACGGCGTATCGGGCGCATTTATGCGCACGATAATTTCACGCGCGCCATAACCGCCCTCGCTGAGCGCGGCACAAACTTGTTCGCGTGCCATGTCTTTCGCATCAGGGGCGACCGCGTCTTCCAAATCCAATATTAAACAATCGGCTGATAATTGCCGCGCCTTATCAAGCGCACGCGCATTGGCGCCCGGCATATACAGCGCTGAGCGGCGCGGGCGCAACTGTGCCTGCTTTTGAGCCCCTGATTTTTCCCCACTCATGCCATTTTCCTTTTATAGTTCGCGCAATTATTATTTAGGTCAGCATAGTTATTTTGCGTGAAGGAACAAGATGAGCAATGGCGGCAAAATTCTTATCATCTCCAGCTATGTGGTGAGCGGTCAGGTGGGGCTGCAAGCCGCTCTGCCTGCTTTGCGCGCTTTAAACATTGAGACGCTGAGCTTGCCGACCACTTTACTGGCGGCGCATCCGGCTGCTTTCCCAACAGCAGGGCCACCGGCCGGTGAGGCTATACCGGTCGATAATATGCGCGCACTTGCCGATTGGCTGCTGGCCGCCGGTGCACTGGATGATTGTACCGCCATTATTTCCGGCTATATGCCCAGCGCTGAACATTGCGCGGCAACGGCCGAGATTGTGCAGAAGATTAAACAGCGCAAGCCGGATGTGATTTATTGCTGTGACCCGATTTGCGGCGATCACGGCAAATTATATTTGCCCGAAAGCGTGGTTCGGGGGCTTCGCGATTGTCTTTTGCCTTTGGCTGATATGGCAACGCCGAATTTATTTGAAGCGCAAATTTTGAGCGAGACATCACTCAATGACCCGACAGAATTAAGTATTGAGGCTGGCATCAAAGCGAGTATCGACATGGCGCGCGCCTTAACGCCGCCGCATATCATCATCACCTCTGCGCCGGCAATAAGCGGGCGCATTGCCACTTTATCGGTTGCGGGCGACATATATCGCTGCGAAACAGCGCGCGCGCCCGAAGCCCCGCATGGCACGGGTGATTTATTCACCGCGCTTTATTTGGGTCTATATTTAAACGGCGAAGCCCATGCCTTGGGCATTGCATGCGCCAGTCTGGCCAATATGGTGGCACGCAATCCGGACCAAAAGCAATTGCCGCACGGGCCGGTCAGCCTCGCCCCACCCGCCTTGAGCGATAAAATAGTGCTGTAAGAAATGCCTATCAGCTATCGGCTTTGATACGGCTTTGCGTCAAATGGGTTTGCGTTAGCAATTCAGCAATTTGCACGGCATTGAGCGCCGCGCCTTTTCTGAGATTATCAGACACCACCCATAAGTTCAGGCCATGCGGCACAGTCGGGTCTTGGCGCAAACGCGAGACAAACGTCTCATACTCACCGACACATTCAATCGGTGTGACATAGCCTTCATCCTCGCGCCGGTCGACCAGCAAAACACCGTCTGCCGCCTCAAGTGCTTCGCGCGCTTGGCTTTCATCAATAGCGCTTTCAAATTCCACACTCACAGCTTCTGAATGGCCGACAAAAACGGGCACGCGCACGCAAGTGGCGGTCATTTCAATGGCCGGGTCGAGCATTTTCTTGGTCTCGACAATCATTTTCCATTCTTCTTTGGTCGAGCCGTCTTTCATGAACACATCAATATGCGGGATAACGTTAAAAGCGATTTGCTTGGTGAAGTTTTCGCGCTTCAATTCATCATTAACAAACACCGCACGGGTTTGGGTGAACAGCTCATCCATCGCCGCATTACCGGCGCCTGATACCGATTGATAGGTCGACACAACCACACGCTTAATGCGGGCAATTTCATGCAAGGGTTTCAGCGCGACCACTAATTGCGCTGTCGAGCAATTGGGATTGGCGATAATATTGCGTTGGCTGTAGCCGGCAATATCTTGCGGATTAACCTCCGGCACGATAAGCGGCACATCCTCATCCATCCGAAAAAGCGATGAATTATCAATCACCACGCAACCGGCAGCAGCAGCCTTAGGCGCGTATTCTTTGGCCGGTCCGGAACCGGCAGCAAACAGAGCAATATCGGCTTGCGCGAAATCATAAAATTCCAAAGCCTGACATTTCAGCGTTTTATCGCCAAAGCTAACCTCTTTGCCTTGGCTGCGGCGCGAAGCCACGGCATCTACCCGCGCAATAGGAAATTTGCGTTCGTCGAGAATGTTGAGCATTTCGCGCCCGACATTGCCCGTCGCACCGACAACAGCAATCACATAAGCCATTTATTTCCCCAATTCATCAAGTGCGGCAAGCACACCATCGCCCATGCCGCTTGTGCCGACCAATTGCATATCGGGCTGCATAATATCGCCGGTACGAATGCCTTGGTCCAAAACGTGAGTTACGGCATTTTCCAGCAAATCAGCATCCGCGCCCAAATCAAATGTATAGCGCAACGCCATCGCAAAACTCATTATCGAGGCGATTGGGTTGGCTTTGCCTTGACCGGCAATATCCGGCGCAGAGCCGTGCACCGGCTCATAAAGCGATTTCGACCGACCGGTCGTCGCATCCGGCGCACCCAATGAGGCAGACGGCAACATGCCCAGCGAGCCGGTCAACATGGCGGCAATATCAGATAAAATATCGCCGAATAAATTATCCGTCACCAGCACATCATATTGCTTGGGATTGCGCACTAATTGCATGGCGCAATTATCCGCCAGCACGTGTTCCAAGGCCAGTTCAGGAAATTCTGAAGTGATGATTTTGGTGACTTCTTCATTCCAAAGCAGCCCGCTTTCCATGACATTGCGTTTTTCAGACGATGCCAGTTTCTTGCCGCGCTTCATCGCCAAATCACCGGCCACGCGGGCAATGCGCTCAATCTCGTAAGTTTCATAAACTTGCGTGTTCACGCCGCGGCGTTGACCATTGCCCAAATCTTCAATACCGCGCGGTTCGCCGAAATACACCCCGCCGGTCAGTTCGCGGACAATCATAATATCCAAGCCTTCAACCAGCTCGCGTTTCAGCGACGAGGCATCAGCCAAAGCCGCAAAGCAAATCGCCGGACGCAAATTGGCAAACAAACCCATATCCGAGCGCAAGCGCAAAAGACCGGCTTCGGGCCGCGCCTCATAGGCGACATTATCCCATTGCGGGCCACCGACCGCGCCGAATAAAACCGCGTCGCTGTCCATGGCTTTTTGCATCGCTGCTTCAGAAATAGCCGCGCCATGCACATCATAAGCCGCGCCGCCGACCAAATCCTCATCCAGCGTCACCTGAAAACCACGATGCGTGCCGAACCAGTCAATAATGCGACGCACTTCGCCCATCACCTCAGGGCCGATACCATCGCCCGGTAAAATGAGAATTTTATTCATTTGTCTGTCCTATCAGAGAAAACATGCTGGCGATTTAACGCCTCTTTTTAACGCCCCTATTAGCGCCAAGGCTCGGCATCAAGCGCGGCTTCATATGTATCAATCGAGGCGGCTTTTTGCATGGTCAGGCCAATATCATCCAAGCCTTCCATCAAGCACTGCTTGCGGAACGCATCGACCTCAAAAGCAATCTCACCGCCATCAGGGCCGTGAATGGTTTGGCTTTCCAAATCAATGCTCACGGTCGCATTGGCACCGCGCTTGGCGTCATCCATTAATTTGTCGACCTCCGCTTGCGGCAACACAATCGGCAAAATGCCGTTTTTGAAGCAATTATTATAGAAAATATCAGCAAAGCTCGGCGCGATGATGCAACGAA
>CBFHPF010000027.1:0-16511 GCA_965657665.1 Alphaproteobacteria bacterium
ATCTGGCAAATGATTAAAGACAAACTCATCCACCCTTATCTAGATATCGACCTAAAATATTTCGACCTCGGCATTGAAGCGCGCGACGAGACAAACGACCAAATCACTATCGATTCAGCCGAAGCCATTAAAGAGATCGGCGTTGGCGTAAAATGCGCGACCATCACCCCCGATGAGGCGCGCGTTGAAGAGTTTGGCCTCAAGCAAATGTGGAAGTCGCCCAACGGCACTATTCGTAATATTCTCGGCGGCACGGTATTTCGTGAACCGATTATTTGCCGCAATGTGCCGCGCCTTGTGCCGGGCTGGACTGACCCGATTGTTATCGGTCGCCACGCTTTTGGTGACCAATATCGCGCTACTGATTTTGTTGTGCCGGGCAAAGGTAAGCTGACCATGAAATGGGAAGCCGAAGACGGCAGCGACACCAAAGAATTTGAAGTGTTCAACTTCCCGTCCGGCGGCGTTGCCATGTCGATGTATAATCTCGATGACAGCATTCGTGACTTTGCCCGCGCCTGCATGCTTTATGCCATTGACCGCCAATGGCCGCTTTATATGTCGACCAAAAACACCATTATGAAAGCCTATGACGGCCGCTTTAAAGACCTCTTCCAAGAGGTTTTTGACAATGAATTTAAAGAGCAGTTTGACGCGCTTAACATTGGCTATGAACACCGCTTGATTGATGACATGGTCGCCTCGGCGCTGAAGTGGAACGGTAAATTCGTTTGGGCGTGTAAAAACTATGATGGCGATGTGCAGTCTGACACGGTTGCGCAAGGCTTTGGCTCATTGGGTCTGATGACCTCTGTGCTGCTGACGCCGGATGGTAAGACAATGGAAGCCGAAGCAGCGCACGGCACAGTGACGCGCCATTATCGCGCCCATCAGCGCGGCGAAGAAACCTCGACCAATTCTATCGCGTCGATTTTTGCATGGACGCGCGGCCTCTCAAAACGCGCCGAATTGGACAAAAACGATGCGCTGGCACATTTTGCCGAAATGTTGGAAAAAACCTGCGTTAGCACGGTTGAGCGCGGCTCTATGACCAAAGACTTGGCTTTGCTGGTCGGCGAAGGCCAGGCCTGGCTCAGCACAGAAGGCTTTCTTGATGCGGTGCGCAGCAATTTGGAAAACGCGCTTTAAGGCATATCCGATTAAAGCAGGGCTTCGACAGCGGCAATAGCCTCTTGGCCCTTATCGATATCCGGTCCACCGGCTTGCGCCATATCAGGTCGGCCGCCACCGCCTGTGCCGCCCAAAGCCGCCGAACCGGCCTGCACCAGTTCAACCGCATTGAGACGGTCGGTCAAATCATCCGTCACACCGACCGCGATGCCGGCTTTGCCGTTATCAATGCCGATGAAGACGACAACGCCGCTGCCCAATTGTTTTTTACCTTCGTCAACCAAGCCGCGCAGCTCTTTGGCCGGCAAGCCATCAAGACAGCGCGCGATAAACGACACGCCGTTCACGTCGCGCGCACCCTCATCTGCACTGCCATTGGCGCTTGCGCCACCGGCTAAAGCCAATTGTTTTTTCGCTTCGGCCAATTCGCGGTCCAGCATTTTTCGCTCTTCAACAAGCTTGGAAATGCGGTTCGGCAAATCTTCAATCGCCACTTTCAACTCGCTGGTCGCGCTGTGCAAAATATGCTCATGGGCTGCAATTTGCGCCATTGCGCCGTCCGCCGTGCGCGCCTCAATGCGGCGCACACCCGATGCTACCGCGCCTTCTGAACTGATTTTCAACAAGCCGATATCACCCAGACGGTTGACATGCGTGCCGCCGCATAATTCGACTGAATAGGCATGGCTCGCATCATCTTCGCGACCGTTCCCCATAGATAGCACACGCACTTCATCGCCATATTTTTCACCAAACAATGCCAAGGCGCCCGCTTCAATCGCCTCATCGGGCGTCATCAGGCGGGTCGCAACCTCAGCATTTTGCCGGATAATGCGATTGACCATTGCCTCAACAGCATCGACTTCGTCATCTTGCATGGCGCGCGGATGGGAAAAGTCGAAGCGCAAATGATGCTCGTTCACCAATGAACCTTTTTGCGTCACATGATCGCCCAGCACCCGGCGCAGCGCCTCGTGCAATAAATGCGTTGCCGAGTGATTGGCTCGAATGGCATCGCGGCGGTCTTTATCAATATGCTGATGCAATTGATCGCCAACCGATACGCCGCCCTTGTCAATCGTGCCATACAGAACATGCACATCGCCGAGCATTTTTTTGGTGTCGCGCACAATAATATGCGTGCCGTCTTCGCCGGTTAGCAGACCCGTATCACCCACCTGACCGCCGCTTTCAGCGTAAAACGGTGTCTGGTTAAGCATCAACGCAATATCTTCACCGGCCGCTGCCCTATCGACAGGCTCGCCATCACGCACAATGGCCAGCACTTGGCCTTCCGCATCGGTTGATTGATAGCCGACAAACTCGCTGGCCCCGTGGCGATTGCGTAAATCAAACCACACAGCCTCAGTGGCTTCTTGCCCCGAACCGGCCCAATTGGCGCGTGCATCGGCGCGTTGTTTTTCCATTGCCGCATCAAACCCATTCGTATCCACAGACAGGCCTTTTTCGCGCAGCGCATCTTGCGTCAAATCAAGCGGAAAGCCGTAAGTGTCGTAAAGTTTAAAGGCGACTTCACCGGGCAATACGTCATTTTTGACCTGACCCAATTCGTCATCGAGCAATTTCAACCCGCGCGCCAACATATCGCGAAAGCGGTCTTCTTCATGGCGCAGTGTTTCGACAATCAGCGCACCGGCGCGCTCAAGCTCAGGATATGCCGCGGCCATTTGAGTTTTCAACGCCGGTACCAATTGCCATAAAAGCGGCTCTTTGGTGCCAAGCATATGCGCGTGCCGCATGGCGCGGCGCATGATGCGGCGCAACACATAACCGCGCCCTTCATTAGACGGCAACACACCATCGGCAATCAAAAACGCCGACGAGCGCAGATGGTCGGCAATGACGCGGTGGCTGACCCCATGATCGCCGTCAATTGCTTGTGATGAGATATCAGCCGAAGCCTCAATCAGATGATACATCAAATCGGTATCGTAATTATCGTGCTTACCCTGCAACAGCGCACCAATGCGCTCAAGCCCCATACCGGTGTCGATACTCGGCTTGGGCAAATCAATGCGGCTGCCATCAGCTTGCTGTTCAAACTGCATGAAGACGAGATTCCAAATCTCAATAAATCGGTCACCATCTTCATCTGGGCTGCCGGGCGGGCCACCGGCAATATGTTCGCCATGGTCAAAGAAAATTTCAGAGCACGGGCCGCAAGGTCCGGTGTCGCCCATCGACCAGAAATTATCCGAGGTTGCAATGCGAATGATTTTTTCTTCAGGCAGACCGGCAATTTTGCGCCATAACTCAAAAGCTTCATCATCTTCGGCATAGACAGTTGCCAGCATTTTATCGGCAGGAATTTCCAACTCTTTGGTCAGAAAATTCCATGCGTAGTTTATCGCATCTTCTTTGAAATAATCGCCAAATGAGAAATTGCCGAGCATTTCAAAAAAAGTATGGTGACGCGCCGTGTAACCGACATTGTCGAGATCATTATGCTTACCGCCGGCGCGCACACATTTTTGTGATGACACAGCACGCGGATATGGCGGGGTTTCTTGTCCGGTGAAATAGTTTTTAAAAGGCACCATGCCCGCATTGGTGAACAGCAAGGTCGGGTCATTCAACGGCACAAGCGGGCTTGAAGCCACTTTTTCATGCCCGTTATGACCGAAATAATCCAAAAAACGCGTGCGGATATCCGCCAGACCTGTTGACATAAATCACCTCAATTTCAGTCTTTTACATAGCCTTTCGCGCCGATGACGACAAGCTTAACCGCATGACCAATCAGCCGCAGGTGAACCACGCGCAAAAAAGGCCCGGCAATGCCGAGCCTTTTAACTCAATTTGAAACTTTATGCTGCCGCTTAACTTGCGACACCTTCAGCAGTGACATCTTCCGGCTCTTCATCTTGCCCTTTGGCGAGAACCGCTTCATCCGCCGTCAGCTCTTCGACTTCAATCAGTCCAGCATCAGCGCGCACTTTGGTTTCAATCTCATCGGCCATATCCGGGTTTTCAAGCAAGAATTTACGGGTGTTTTCTTTGCCCTGCCCGATACGTTGCGTGCCATAGCTATACCAGCTTCCTGACTTCTCAACGATACCGGCCTTCACGCCAAGGTCGATTAGCTCGCCCATTTTGGAAATGCCTTCGCCGTACAGAATATCAAACTCAACCACGCGAAACGGCGGCGCGACTTTGTTTTTAACCACTTTCACGCGGGTTTGGTTGCCGATAACTTCATCACGCTCTTTAATCGCACCAATGCGGCGAATATCAAGACGGCAAGATGAATAAAACTTCAGCGCATTACCGCCTGTTGTTGTTTCCGGCGAGCCGAACATCACACCGATTTTCATCCGAATTTGGTTGATAAAAATCACCATTGTGTTGGAGCGCGAGATGGAACCGGTCAATTTTCTGAGCGCTTGGCTCATCAAACGGGCTTGCAAGCCCGGCAGGCTGTCGCCCATATCGCCTTCCAATTCAGCGCGCGGGGTCAGCGCGGCAACCGAGTCAATCACCAGCACATCAACAGCGCCGGAGCGTACCAATGTGTCCGCAATTTCCAGCGCTTGCTCGCCATTATCCGGCTGCGAAATCAGCAATTCTTCGATATCTACGCCCAGCTTACTGGCATAGAGCGGGTCGAGCGCATGCTCGGCATCAATAAAGCCACAAACACCACCGGTTTTTTGCGCTTCAGCTACTGTATGCAGTGCCAAAGTCGTTTTACCCGAGCTTTCCGGCCCATAAACTTCAATAATGCGGCCTTTCGGCAAGCCGCCAATACCCAGCGCAATATCAAGCCCCAAAGAGCCGGTTGAAATGGATTCCATCTCAACGATATTTTTCGGATCACCCAGTTTCATAACTGAGCCCTTGCCGTAATTTTTCTCGATTTGTGAAAGAGCCGCCTCAAGCGCCTTTTTCTTTTCTTCACTCTTTTCCATCAGTCTCACCACTTCAGCCATAACGTCTCCTTCGTTATTTCATAGCTCGCAAGGTCGAGCAATGAGACATTATGTTCTCATTTTGTTCCTTTTGTCCAGAACAATTTTAAGCTGTTGGAATTGCCTGATTTTTTTCCAAAAATGCGCCAAATATTGCATGTGCATAACGCGAAATGACCGCGCTTGGGAGAGAATCAGTCGTCGCGATAAACCCGTTCACGCTTTTCATGCAGCTCTTGCGCTTCCAGCCCCATAGTCGCAATCGGGCGCGCATCAAGGCGTTTCAAGCTGATAGGGTCGCCGGTTTCTTCGCAATAACCATAGGTCTTGTCTTCAATGCGGCGCAGAGCAGAATCGATTTTATTAACCAGCTTGCGTTGGCGGTCGCGCGTGCGCAGCTCCAAAGCCTTTTCGGCTTCTGAATTGGCGCGGTCAACATCATCTGGATGATTGACGCTCTCGCTCTGCAAGCCGGCAACGGTTTCTTTGGTGCCTTTAATGATGTCTTCTTTCCACTCAACCAGCTTGCGCCGAAAATATTCGCGCTGTCTGGCATTCATGAACGGCTCGTCATCAGACGGCTGATAATCTTTTGGCAAACGTGTTGGCATGTTTCCCTCTTATTGCTGTTACGGTTCACTGTCGCCGATTCGCCACAATGAAGTAAGTGACGCCTAAATAGATAAAACGCGACGCGATTTCAAGTTAAAGGCGATGATTAGCCGTGCATGAAAATGTGTATGAAAACATGCATGAAAACGCCGCTAGAAAGCTGAGGCAATAAACCACTATCTATCATGCGCGAAGGGCTTGCACGGCTTGGCGCTTGCCCTTAGGCTTTGCCACCATATGTGATGTGTCAGAGCACACGCCAAGATAAGGAATGATTTTATGTCTCAAAAGTTTCAAGGCACCGATAATTATATTGCCACGGAAGATTTGCGCATTGCGGTTAATGCCGCGTTAACGCTGGAGCGTCCGCTGCTGATTAAGGGCGAGCCGGGCACCGGTAAAACCGTATTGGCCGAAGAAGTGTCCAAAGCACTGGATATGGAATTAATCACTTGGCACGTAAAATCGACCACCAAGGCGCAACAAGGCCTTTATGAATATGACGCCATCACCCGCCTGCGCGATAGCCAATTGGGCGATGAGCGCGTGAAAGATGTGAAAAACTACATCAATAAAGGCAAGCTGTGGGAGGCGTTTGACCAAGACAAGCGCGTGGTGCTGTTAATCGACGAGATTGATAAAGCCGATATCGAGTTTCCAAATGACCTGCTGCAAGAACTCGACCGCATGGAATTTTATGTTTACGAGACCGGTGAAACCATCAAGGCCGAGCAGCGCCCGTTGGTTATCATCACCTCAAATAATGAGAAAGAATTGCCGGATGCGTTTTTGCGCCGCTGTTTCTTTCACTACATCTCATTCCCCGATGCTGAGACAATGAGCCAAATCGTTAATGTGCATTATCCTGACATTAAAGACCGTTTGGTGAAAAACGCGCTGAGCTCTTTTTATGAGGTGCGCGATGTGCCGGGCCTGAAGAAAAAGCCGTCTACTTCTGAATTGCTGGATTGGCTGAAGCTGCTGATGAACGAAGATATCGATCCGGAAACGCTGCGCGAGCAAGATGCCGGTAAAATGATTCCGCCGCTGCATGGCGCGCTCATCAAAAACGAGCAAGACGTGCATTTGTTTGAACGCCTCGCCTTTTTGGCCCGCCGCGAAAGAAATTAGACTAATCGAAAGGGGCGACGCCCATGTTCGTAAATTTTTTCCACGAGCTTAAATCAGCCAATGTGCCGGTTTCCTTGCGCGAATATTTATCGCTGCTGGAAGCGCTGGATAATGATGTCATCGATAATGAGGTGACGGATTTTTATTATCTATCGAAAGCGGCATTGGTCAAAGACGAGCGCAATCTCGATAAGTTCGACCAAGTTTTCGGCCATGTGTTTAAAGGGCTGGAAAGTCTGGGCGACGGCGAAATTGCCGAAATTCCCGAAGACTGGCTGCAAACGCTGACCGAAAAATTCCTCACCGAAGAGGAAAAAGCCGAGATTGAAAAACTCGGCGGCTGGGACAAAATTATGGAGGAGCTTAAAAAGCGCCTCGAGGAACAAGAAGGCCGCCATGAAGGCGGTAATAAATGGATTGGCACGGGCGGCACCTCGCCTTTCGGCTCTGACGGATATAACCCCGAAGGCGTGCGCATCGGCCAAGACAAAAACAAAAACTTCAAAGCGGTGAAAGTCTGGGACAAGCGCGAATATAAAAACCTCGACGACTCGGTCGAGCTTGGCACGCGAAACATTAAAGTTGCGCTGCGCCGCTTGCGCCAATTTGCCCGCGATGGCGAAGCCGATATGTTGGATATTGACGATACGATTAAATCCACCGCCAATGCCGGCTATCTCGACATTAAAATGATTGCCGAACGCCGCAATAAGGTGAAAGTGCTGGTGTTTTTCGATATTGGCGGCTCTATGGACCCGCATATTCGGCTGTGCGAAGAGCTGTTTTCAGCCGCCAGCAGCGAGTTCAAAAACATGGAATATTTCTACTTCCATAACTGCCTGTATGAGGGCGTTTGGAAGGATAATAGCCGTCGCCATACCGAGAAAATGGATACATGGGATGTGCTGCATACTTATGGCAGTGATTACAAAATCATTTTTGTCGGCGATGCCAGCATGAGCCCCTATGAGGTGACTTATGAGGGCGGCAGCGTGGAGCACTGGAATGAAGAGCCGGGCGCGCTGTGGCTTAAGCGCGTGACGGATATTTATGAAAGCTGTGTTTGGCTTAACCCGCTGGGCGAGCGCTATTGGGAACACACGGCGTCGCTGCAAATCATCAAGCAGCTTTTCAATGACCGCATGTATCCGCTGACCCTTGAAGGGCTGGACGGCGCGATGCGGGAGTTGTCGCGCGGCTGATTTATCCTTGGGGCCTTTGAGGCACGAAGAGCCATCCGATTTACCGATAGGCGCAAGCGCAAGGCGGGCTAAGGTTCTCTCCGCTCACCAAGCCCTTTTAGCGTGCGGGAGTTGAGTAGAGGTTAATCCTTCTTGTTGCGCTCTGTTGCTTGCAGCAGCATTAGGTCTTTTACCTCTTGCAGGGCTTTGGTTTGTTGTTGCACGCATTGTTCAACGCGGCTGACCAACATCACCAACACATTAATATCGGCTTCCACCGAGGTGAGATTTTCGTTCAGCTTACCGGCTGTTTGATTGAGATGGCTGATGGCCAAATTGATGGTTTCCACATCAATCGGCAATTGGTCAAACTTGGCTTGTTTTTGCTGCCAGTCATTCATGGCGCGCTCCTTTGTTGTTATTAAGCGCGTGGATACAGTGCCAAGCCGCACACGGCAAGCAAAAAAACGCCAGAGGAAAAACGGTGGAAAGTCCAGCTTTCAGACTAACTCAAAGACGCGGTGAATCTTTGAATACGGGTGCACGCTTCAATCAAATTCTCATCTGATGTCGCATAGGGTAAAAGTGCTTGCCGAACGAAGTAAGGCTTAGCGCGCCTTCCCCCGCCTAACTCAAAGACGCGGTAAATCTTTGAATACGGGTGCACGCTTCAACTAGGTTTTCGTCTGATGTGGCGTAACTTATCCGGAAAAACGGCGATAGGCCAAACGCGGCGCCATGCACCACAGCGACCCCCTCGGCCTCCAGCAAGGCGGTGGCGAAGGCTTCGTCATCGGTAATTTTTGTGCCATCGCCCGTTGTTTTGCCAATGCATCCGGCGCAAGACGGATAGACGTAAAACGCCCCTTCCGGTGTAATGCACTCAATGCCTTCGGCTTCATTGAGCATTTTCACCACCAAATCGCGGCGGCGTTTGAAGTGCGCGTTGTTTTCGCCAATGAAATCTTGCGGGCCGTTCAAGGCTTCCACCGCCGCCCATTGGCTAATGCTGGTCGGGTTAGAGGTCGACTGCGATTGAATTTTCGTCATCGCCTTAATCAACTCAACAGGCCCGGCGCAATAGCCGATGCGCCAACCGGTCATGCAATAGGCTTTCGACACGCCATTCATGGTCAGCGTACGGTCATAAAGCTGCGGCTCAACCTGTGCAGGCGTCGCGAAAACGAAATTGTCATAGACCAGATGCTCATACATATCATCGGTCAAAATCCAAACATGCGGATATTTAACCAGCACATCCGTCAGCTTTTTCAATTCGCTTTCTGAATAAGCCGCGCCAGATGGATTGGATGGCGAGTTGAAAATAAACCATTTGGTTTTGTCGGTAATCGCGTTTTCCAAATCTTCCGGCTGCAATTTAAAGCCGTCTTCGGCGCGCGTTTCAATCGCCACCGGCTCACCACCGGCCAGATTAACGATATCGGGATAGCTGACCCAATAGGGAGCCGGAATAATCACCTCATCGCCCGGGTTCAGCGTCGCCATCATCGCGTCATAAATCACCGGCTTACCGCCGGGCGCAACAAAAGTCTGGGCCGGTTCATAATCGAGATGATTATCGCGCTTCAGCTTGGCGCAAATCGCTTGCTTCAACTCATCAATGCCGGTGACGGCGGTGTATTTGGTCTCGCCGCGGGTTATCGCGTCAATCGCCGCTTGCTTGATGTTTTCCGGCGTATCGAAATCCGGCTCACCGGCACCAAGGCCGATAACATCGCGACCGGCAGCGCGCAATTGGCGCGCCTTATCAGTCACAGCAATGGTTGCCGAGGGTTGCACGCGCGACAGGCTTTCAGCAAGAAATGACGCCATCAGAGGACTCCTTGTTCGCTTTCGAATCTGTGCGCAAACTACCGCTTAGAGATAGTGAAAACAAGAACGAAAGGATTATCTCATGTTGCAGCAGCGCATTTCGCTGTTGATGGCTGTGTCCATCGGATGCTTTGGTTTCCTCATCGGCGCGCTCATGGTGATGTTTGCCGAAACGCGCTCTGACGCGTATCGCATGCAGTCACCGCATGCTGCGATCGACTTGGTCAATCGGGCACATAAGCTGGTCAGCCAAGACGACATCGTTGCTTTCGACATTATGGATGACGCGCCGTCTTTTTATCAGGGCGATTTATATGTTTTCGTGTTGGCGCGAGACGGGGTGAACCTGTATCACGCCGCCGACCGCACACTTATCGGCACGAACTTTGCGAGCCTGAAAGATGTCGCCGGTCGCCCATTCGGGCAAAAACTGATTGCCGATATATCACCGCATGGCGTGTGGCATGCCTGGCAATGGGATAATCCGGCCAGTGGGCAACGCGAGTGGAAACTCACTTTCGCGCGACAAACCGAGCAAGGGCATATTGTAGCCGCCGGACTTTATGGCGGCGGTGTTGCGACTTCTTATCAGGAGCGTTAACGCAAAATTCAGCCCCGCAATGCGATAAAAATAAAAAGGAGAAATCGCATGTTAGATATCACCGTTAATTTTGTTCTCACTGCCGCTTGGCTGTTCGCCCATTTTCTGATTGTTATGGCTGCGGTTTATACCGCTGTCGCCCTGCATCATCTGGCGGCAAGGCTGCGTGATGACGCGCCACCGGTTTTTATTCGGAGCGACAAAACACTGTTCTAATCGCGACATCTCAGCGCGATATGAAATCTTCGCCGGACGCGCTATATTGTCGGCATGGCTGAAGAGCAACAATCACTGACCGGACGTGGCGAGCTGGCACCGGTTCCCGAACCGGGGCTGAGCGAAGACCAACTGGCGCATTTTATTCCGCATCGCGCGCAACGGCCTGAAAAGACCGAAGGCGGGCGGGCGTTTCGAATGGTGTCGGAATTTGAACCGGCCGGTGACCAACCGCAAGCAATTGAAGAATTACTGTCGGGCATAAATGACGAAGAGCGCGACCAAGTGCTGCTCGGTGTCACCGGCTCGGGCAAGACTTTTACCATGGCGCAACTGATAGCCCGCTCGCAGCGCCCGGCCCTTGTGTTGGCGCCCAATAAGACGCTGGCGGCGCAGCTTTACGGTGAGTTTAAAGGCTTCTTTCCCGATAATGCGGTGGAATATTTCGTCTCTTATTATGATTATTATCAGCCCGAAGCCTATGTGCCGCGCACCGATACTTACATTGAAAAAGAGAGCAATATTAACGAGCAGATTGACCGCATGCGCCATTCCGCAACGCGCGCGCTGCTGGAACGCGATGATGTGATTATTGTCGCCTCAGTATCGTGCATTTACGGCATTGGCTCGGTTGAGAGCTATACCAGCATGACGCTGCAACTGGAAAAAGGCCTCGAGATTGGCCGCTCGCAATTGCTAGCTGATTTGGTCGCGCTGCAATATCGGCGCAATGATATGGCTTTCGCGCGTGGCGATTTTCGCGTGCGCGGCGATACGGTTGATATATTTCCGGCGCATTATGAAGACCGCGCTTGGCGCGTTGAATTATTCGGCGATGAGATTGACAGCCTGACCGAGTTCGACCCACTGACCGGACAAAAAACCGGCGAGCTTGAGAAAGTCCGCATCTACGCCAATTCGCATTATGTGACGCCCGGCCCGACATTGAAGCAAGCCATGGTCGGTATTCAAAATGAGTTGAAAACGCGGCTTGAAGAATTTGAAGCGGCGGGTCGTTTGTTAGAGGCGCAACGGCTGGAGCAACGCACGCATTTCGATTTGGAAATGCTGGAAGCGACCGGCTCTTGCGCCGGTATCGAAAATTATTCGCGCTATCTGACCGGCCGCAAACCGGGCGAGCCGCCACCCACTTTGTTTGAATATTTGCCCGATAATGCGCTGGTCTTTACCGATGAAAGCCACGTCACTGTGCCGCAAATCGGCGGCATGTTTCGAGGTGACTTTAAGCGCAAGTCGACATTGGCCGAGTTCGGCTTTCGCTTGCCGTCTTGCGTCGATAATCGGCCGATGAAGTTTGAGGAATGGGATTTGATGCGGCCTCAAACCGTGCATGTTTCCGCAACCCCCGGCCCTTGGGAAATGGAGCGCACAGGCGGCGTGTTTGTCGAGCAAGTCATTCGCCCGACGGGCCTTATCGACCCGACCTGCGAGATACGCCCCGCTTCATCGCAGGTTGATGATCTGATTGCCGAGTGTCACGAATTGGCGAAAAAAGACCGGCGCGTTCTGGTCACAACTTTGACCAAAAAAATGGCCGAAGATTTAACCGAATATATGCACGAGCAAGGCTTGCGCGTGCGTTATATGCATTCGGATATTGAGACCTTGGAGCGGATTGAAATTATCCGCGATTTGCGCCTTGGCGCGTTCGACATTCTTATCGGCATTAACCTGCTGCGCGAGGGTTTGGATATTCCCGAATGTTCGCTGGTTGCCATTTTGGATGCCGATAAGGAGGGCTTTTTGCGCTCAGAAACATCGCTGGTGCAAACCATTGGTCGGGCGGCGCGTAATGCCGAAGGCCGCGTTTTGCTCTATGCCGATAAAATGACCGGCTCGCTGGACCGCGCTATTGCCGAAACCAATCGCCGCCGCGAAAAGCAAATGGCGCATAATGAAGAGCACGGCATCACCCCCGCCACAGTTAAGAAAAACGTCGCTGATGTGCTGGAAAATATTGCTGAGCGCGATAACAAAGCCGCGCCCGGCCCCTATCGCATTCGCGAGGCGATGGAAGAAAAACAAGCGCCGCTATTGGGCAGCAATTTGCGTAGCCATATTGAAGGGCTGGAAGCGCAAATGCGCGAAGCCGCCGCCGACCTCGAATTTGAGACAGCGGCACGACTGCGCGATGAGATTAAACGTCTGCAAGAAACTGAGCTTGCCGTGTCGGACGACCCGTTTGCCCGCCAATCGGCGGTCGATGAACGTGTCGCTGAAAGTACCGGCAAAAAAGCCAAAGCGGCGCCGAAAAAATCTAATCGACGCCGCAAAGGTCCGTAATCGTCAGGATTTACGACCTAGAAATCGTAAATATAACTGACTGAAAAGACTTGGCTTTCAAACACGCCAAAATCGTAATTGCGCAATTCGAGGCGAAAAGGCTCATGCGCCACACCGACACCAAAAAACGTGCTGTCATCAGTATGCGGGTCATCTATCGAGGCAAAACCAATACGTGCCGTATAGCGCAGCAATGGCGGACCACCCAGATTGAAGCTTTTCAGCACTGACATTTCAAATACCGGCTGGTCAGGTTTGGGCGTTGTGCTGTTATTTGAGCTCGGTTGCTCATAAGCACCGTTCAAAATGCCAAGGCCGAATTCAAAATTAAATTCATTCGGCAAGCGCACGCCAAAGCCACCCGCGACATACATATCGTCACTATCTTCCATTGCATCAGCGCACTCAGGCACGCCGTCAACAATGCGACCTGTATTGCCACAATATTTTTTAGCGCCCTCATCCGTGCCGCTATGCGTCACAAAACCTGCACCGCCATAAACATAAGTAAATGTGCCGAGGCGTTCAGCGCGTGATTGTTGCGGCCAGCCATCCCAGCCGCCGCTTTGCGCATGGGCCGGTGATGTAATTATCATGCCTAAAGCAAAGGTGAATATGACGGCCAGCGCCAATAGCACAACGCGATCGGCTTTTTCCTGTCCTTGTTTGGTTGAATCCTGACGATTATTCATCGACCTACTCCTTTTGTTATTCTTCTGCAGCCTAATGCCGTGCAGGTTAATTTTCGGTTTGCGCTCAGCAGCACGACATCGGGCAACAGCCGCGACGCTTGGTTTCAAATACGCTGGATTGGCTAACACTCGCCATAACAGACCCCCTGTTTTTCTTATTAGGTCTGCCGACAACATACCCAATTCATTGCACTTGTAAAAGGGTTTTTGGCACAAGATTTAATGTGGCTTTAAGGCCGCTTTTATCGCCCGAACCTACGCTGATTAAACCGACCAATAAAGCACTGACAAAAACAACACCAATAAGCCGACATGGCCGATAAATGTTTTCAGCAAAAGACGCGATGGCACAGGCCGCTCAAGTTCATTTTCAATTTGCTCATTTAACATACTCATTTTCCTTTTCTGCTAACTGCTTCCACTAATTGTTTTGACGCGCCGTAATGCCCGCTTGCGTTAACCATGCCTCCTAATTGGTTAAAAAACGGTTAGAGCCGTCCGGCAAAAACTGCTACATGAGGCGCATGAGTGACATTCACCCAAAAGCCTTATTAATCACCGGCGCTGCCAAGCGCATCGGTCGCGCATTGGCTGAGGCCTTAGCCGCTGATGGCTGGGCCGTCGCCATTCACTATGCCGGCTCGCAACAAGAAGCCGATGGTTTGGCTGCCGATATCACCAGCAAAGGCGGGCGCGCCGTTACACTGCAAGCTGATTTGCGCGATGCCGAAGCTGTTGAGGCTTTAGTGCCACAGGCGGTTGACGCGTTGGGGCCGCTTTCCGCTCTGATTAATAATGCGTCGACTTTTGAGCGCGACACAGCGCATACGCTGAGCGTGGAAAGCTGGGATACGCATATCAATGCCAATTTGCGCGCGCCTGCTTTATTGATGCGCGACTTTGCCAATCAACCGCATTTACAGGCCGATATTATTTCTGCCGATAGTGATGCCAATATCATCAACATCACCGACCAGCGCGTGTTTCGGCTGACCCCCGATTTTGCCAGTTACACCGTGTCCAAAACCGGCTTGGCGACACTGACGCAAACATTCGCGCAGGCATTGGCACCGCAACATATTCGCGTCAATGCAATAGCCCCCGGCCCCACCCTGCCCAATCCGCGGCAAGAGCAAGCTGAATTTGATAAGCAAGCCCGCCTCGTGCCATTGGCGCATGGCGCATCGCCTGATGATATCGTCGCCGCCGCGCGCTATATTTTGACCGCCCGCGCAATGACCGGACAAACATTGACGCAAGATGGCGGCCAGCATTTGGCTTGGCAAACGCCCGATGTTGTCGAGGTAAAGGAATAGGCTCATGAACCAACAACCGGCCAATAGCGTTAAATCCTTCGCCAGTGCAGCGCGCGGTTTGCGCCATGTTTTTGTCAACCGTTTGGCGGTTGAAGCGAGCATCGGCATTTACCCGCATGAGCGCAAACGCAAGCAAACCATTTGGGTCAGCCTTGATGCGGCGGTTGCCGAAACCGAAGCCGGTCCGGAGGCGATTGGCGATGTGGTTTGCTATGACGGCATGCGCCGCCAAGTCGAAGCCCTGCTGGCTGAAGGCCATGTAGATTTGGTCGAAACCTTGGCTGAAAATATCGCTGATCGACTTTTGCACGACAGGCGCATCAGACAGTTGCGCGTGCAAGTAGAAAAACCCGATGCTATTGAAGCCGCCGAGAGTGTCGGAATTGCAATTGAGCGCCTTCAGACGGGCTGATTGCGGCCTGAAATAAAGTCAAAACGCCGCATTTGTGGCAGTTTTTTGACAGTTTATTGATGCTAACTTGCTGATTTTATGAAAAAAAACGCAATAGGTGAGTTTTTCACACCCTCCTGCAAAAATTTCTGCGTGTTGTAAAGAGACAAAAACACCGGAAAAAAATATTTTTTTTAACTGGTTGATTTTGTTTTTATCAATACTTTCAATACCTTAATATATTTGCCTAATTTTTGTGCAATGAGGTCGGATTTATTAAAAATCAATAGCTTGGCGGGTGAATCGAAATTTTACACACATACTTATCCACAGAACTGGTGAATTAAATTTTTGACGGTTTTGTGTATGATGGCATCCAAGCAAGACAATATTGGCCGAATTTCGGGCGATAAATAGGAGATAACACTATCGTGAGTGAGGAGCTGACCGGCCGGGCTTTGATTGAAGCCAAAGTGACGACTTTGCCGTCAGCCCCCGGCGTTTATCGCATGCTCGGTAAAGACGGCACTGTGCTCTATGTCGGCAAGGCGAAAAACCTGAAAAACCGCGTGCGTTCCTATGCCCGCCCGACCGGCCACAATAATCGCATTTTGCGGATGATTGAGGCGACGCGCGATATGGAGTTTATTCGCACGGAAACCGAGACCGATGCGCTGCTGCTCGAAGCCAATCTGATTAAAAAAATGCGCCCGCGTTATAATGTGCTGCTGCGCGACGATAAGAGTTTTCCCTATATTTTGCTGGCGGAAGACCATGCCGTGCCGCAACTCTATAAGCATCGCGGCGCGCGCAAACGCAAAGGCGCGTATTTCGGCCCATTCGCCTCAGCCGGTGCGGTCAATCGCACGCTAAACACATTGCAACGCGCCTTTTTGCTGCGCTCATGTTCGGACAGTGTTTATGAAAGCCGCTCGCGCCCCTGCTTGCTGTATCAAATCAAACGTTGCGCCGCGCCTTGCACCGGCGAAATTTCGCGCGAGGGCTATGCTGAATTGGTCGAAGAAGCGCGCGAATTTCTGTCCGGCAATAGCCGCAAAGTGCAAGACGCGCTGCTGGAGAAAATGCAAACCGCCAGCGATGCGATGGATTTTGAAGCCGCCGCCGCCGCACGCGACCGCATTCGTGCGCTGACTTATGTGCAACAAGAAAGTGG
>CBFHPF010000028.1:0-16171 GCA_965657665.1 Alphaproteobacteria bacterium
ACCGATAATGGCGGGGCAATTTTCCTCAACGCCCAAGCGACGGATGTCAATATCGAAAACGCCGGTACCATTCAGGCTGGTGTTGAAGCTGCTTCCGGCGTGACAGCAGTTGAGGCCAATAATGCCATTCGCATCACCGAGATTGGTAATAATGAAATCACATTGACCAATAGTGGCTCGGGTAAAATTATTGCCACCAATGACACGGCAGTGCACTTCGCCGCCACCACAGGTAACATCACCGCCTTTACTTTGGATAATAGCGGCAGCGCAATTATTGAAGCCGAAAACAATGTTATCGAACTGGTGAATGTGCAAGGGGCCAGCGCCACCATCACCAATGCGGGCACGATACGGGCTACGTCAGATACGGCTGACCATTTGCTCAATCTCGATAATTTTTCCAGCAATATTACCTTGACCAATAGCGGCACCATCAGCTCAGCCAATGACCGCGCCATTCAGGGCGCATTTGCCTCAACCGGCGCGGCCAGCACCACCATCACCAATAGCGGCACAATTATCGCCGATGATGAAACAATTTATCTGGTCTTCGACAATGAAGCGCCTTTGGTATTCAACAATAATAATGGCGGCACAATTACCGCGCGCAACAATGAAGCGATATTTTTGGGCGGCCTTGATGCGCCAGTTTCGTTTTTGACTGCCGCGGGCAGCACCATTACAGCCGATGACGAAGTGATTGTATTTGACAGCGTCGAAGACGAAGCGGAAATGGATTTTTCCAATGGCGGCACGATTTCTGCCACATCAGATTCGGCGACGCATGTTTTAAACTTCACCGGTTTTACCGGCACGCTGTCCTTTGACAATTTGAGCACCGGTATTATCCAGTCGGCCGGTGGCAGCCCGGTTTATGCTGCGCAAAATGCAGGCACACTGGCTGAGCGCGGTTTGGATTTTAACAATGCCGGGCGCATTACCAGCGCCGATGATGACGCCGTTCATATGACGGGTTTTGCCAGTGCAGTCAGCTTCGTTAATAGTGGCACGATTGAAGTCACCAATGGTGCCAATGCAGTAGTGATTGAAGGCGATAGCGGCGGCATTGATGAGCGCGATGTTTATTTCGAAAATAGCGGCACGATTGAAAGCAGTGGCGCGGTGGCGGTTAGCTTCACCAATATTGCCAGCTCGGCCAATTCAAACAGCGTGTTTGCCGATTTTCGTAATCTCGAAGACGGCGTCATGCGCGCTGCCAATAATGTGTTCAGCGCATCGGGCGTAACATCGGCGCATGTCAAGCTGACCAATCAAGGGTCTATCATTGCTGATAATGGCAGTTATGCCGTCAATCTTTCGGGTATGAAAGCGACGCTGGATACGAGCGGCACAATTTCATCAACCGGACAGGCAGCCATTCGCGTCGGCCCACAATCAAATTTGAAAATTGCGGGGTCCTTGTCGGCTGGTGGCAGCACGCCGCGCGCTGTCGAGCTTGAGGGGCGTGGTTCGGTTATCGAATTGGTTGATGGCGCGGTTGTCGTTGGCACGTTCTATCCTTTAGACACAGGCTCTTATGCGGATGCAGAAAAGCATCAAGTGCAACTGACGGCTGTTTCAAATGCCAGCTATCTCTATGATTTCGACCCTGACTATTTCGTTTTTTCGATTAATGGTGAGGTGCAAGATGGTGCATCGGGCTTTTCGCCGGCAACATCTAATTTCGATGCCATGCCGCTCATGCACGACCATCATGGCCAGCACACGCGCAACATCTGGCGCGAATTCAGTCGCTTTAAAGGGTTGGATGGATTACGTGGCTTCGGTTTTTCCGACTCGCTGGATAGCGCCAAAGTTACCACGCGCGATTTTAACCTGAGCGGCGACCGGACGGGTTTTGCGCAAAGTCTGCAACAATCCATATTCGGATTGTTTGACGCGCAAGTGATGCTGGTGAGCAGTAATGCATCGTATAAAATGGATGATAGTATTTTCACTTTCGACCAAAGCTATCAGGGGGCTGGCTTCGGCTTTTCCGACCTAATGTCCATCGGCCCGTTTTCCTTGTCGGCCATGGTTTTGACCGGCTTGGGTGAAACAACCATGAACCGCCTTGTATTCACCAACACCAACGCCTCCGGCACATTTAATATGCGCTCGACATATGATAGCACTTTGCTCGATATCGTTTATGAAGCGCTGATGGATGTGACGGTTTACGGCAATAAGCGCAAGTTGACGCGCCGCAAACCGTATCGCCTCAATCTTGAAGTCGGCTTGGGTGGCAGCTTGCATACAGAAGCCAATGACGGATTTAAAGAGCAAACGCATATGACAACGAGCGGCACGGATTTTGAATCCAACGCGGTCGGCGGGCGCCTGAAACTTGAGCTGGAGGCGCGCAATCCGTTCACCCGCAAGCTGCTGACCTCATTTATTGAATTTGAGAGCATGACGAGCGAAATAACTGACGGCACGGATTATACCTATTCTGCATCTGGTATTGACGGAGACTACACCGCTGATGTTGAAGCTCAGTCGGTCAACACGGTGTCTCTAGGGGTAAATTATCAGGTCGAGGCGGATATTGATGTCAATTTCAGCTACTCATCGACAACCCGCGATAATGATAGCGATGAAACATCCGCCAAGCTGGCGGTAAAATGGGTGTTTTAGGGCTGTTTTTAAGCCTTTTGACGCGACAAAATGGGGCGACAATAAAGCCGTAAAATGCGGTTGCAAAGCGGCGAAGGCTAACTATACTCCGCGCCAATAAAGGGGTTGGTCTAAGTTTGATGACCCCGTCAATTGCTGACGAAACGGAAGTGGGATTTCATGGACGATTTACTGGTAAATTATTATCCAATCCTGATTTTCATGGCCTTATCGGCCGTTATCACTTTGGCGATTCTGGTTGCTCCGGTATTTCTGGCTCCTTCCAACCCTGACCCTGAAAAAAATGCACCTTATGAATGCGGCTTTGATGCGTTTGATGATGCGCGCATGAAGTTTGATGTTAAGTTCTATTTGGTTGCGATTTTGTTTATTATTTTTGACTTGGAAGTCGCCTTCCTTTTCCCGTGGGCTGTAGCCTTTGGTGATATTGGCGTCTTCGGTTTTTGGTCAATGATGATATTTCTTGCCGTGCTCACCGTCGGCTTTGCTTATGAGTGGCGCAAAGGTGCGCTGGACTGGGATTAAACCAGAAACTGAAACAGAGATTGAATCTGAGAGCTAGAGGCGCGTTATGTCTGCCAATGATTTAAACGAACTGAAGAAAAACCTGCCGGCGCCAATGGCCGACCCTTATTATGAGCAGGTATCTGACCAGCTTGCTGATAAGGGCTTCGTGCTTGCCTCGTCTGAGGATTTGATTAATTGGGCGCGCACCGGCTCGCTGCACTGGATGATGTTCGGTTTGGCTTGCTGCGCTGTTGAGATGATGCACATTCAAATGCCGCGCCTTGATATTGAGCGTTATGGCGTTGCGCCGCGCGCCAGCCCGCGCCAATCGGATGTGATGATTGTGGCCGGTACGCTGACCAATAAAATGGCACCTGCCTTGCGCAAGGTTTATGACCAAATGCCTGAGCCGCGTTACGTGATTTCCATGGGCTCATGCGCCAATGGCGGCGGTTATTACCATTATTCCTATTCTGTTGTTCGCGGTTGTGACCGCGTTGTGCCGGTCGATATTTACGTACCGGGCTGCCCGCCAACGGCTGAGGCTTTGTTTTACGGCATTTTGATGCTGCAAAAGAAAATCCGCCGCACCGGCACGATTGAGCGTTAGGAGAGGGCATGTCACAATTCGATGAACTGATTGCCTATCTGCAAAACGGGCTTGGTGACAAGTTGGCCGGTCATTATGAGCAGTTTGGTGAGCTGACGCTTGAGGTCAATCCGGGCCATATTGAAGCGGTGTTGAAATTTCTGCGCGATGATGCGGAATGTGGGTTCACCCAGCTGATTGATTTATGCGGGGCGGATTATCCGCAACGCGCACTGCGTTTTGATGTTGTTTATCACTTGCTGTCCATGACCAAAAACCGCCGTATCCGCGTTAAGCTGCAAGCCGGTGAGGAAACACAAGTGCCGAGTGTGACGGCTTTGTTTGATGTGGCCAATTGGTATGAGCGCGAAGCTTTCGATATGTACGGCATTTTGTTTTCCGGCCATCCGGATTTGCGGCGTTTGCTGACGGATTATGGCTTTGAGGGCTATCCGCTGCGCAAAGATTTTCCGCTCTCCGGTCATGTCGAAGTGCGCTACGATGACGACGCTAAAAAAGTTGTGCAAGAGCCCGTGTCTCTGGTGCAGGAATTCCGTGATTTTGATTTTGAAAGCCCATGGGAAGGTGCGCGCGCGTCTGGCTTATTGCCGGGCGATGAAAAAGCCACCGCAGAAGGGCAGGAGGGTTAAATGTCTCTGGCAACCGAGCAAGAGCAGGAAGACCGCAAGTTTACCATTAACTTTGGGCCGCAGCATCCGGCGGCGCATGGTGTGTTGCGTTTGGTTATGGATTTGGACGGGGAGCGGGTCGACCGCATTGATCCGCATATCGGCTTGCTGCATCGCGGCACGGAAAAGCTGATTGAGCACAAAACCTATCTGCAAAGCGTGCCGTATTTCGACCGGCTGGATTATGTATCGCCGATGAACCAAGAGCATGCTTTTTCAATGGCTGTTGAGCGCATGCTGGGTATCGAAGTGCCGGAGCGTGCGCAATATATCCGCGTTCTGTATTGCGAAATTGGCCGCATTCTCAATCATTTGATGAATGTTTGCACGCAGGCCTTGGACGTTGGCGCGCTGACCCCGATTACATGGGGCTTCGAAGAGCGCGAAAAGCTGATGATTTTTTATGAGCGCGCTTGCGGTGCGCGGTTGCACGCCAATTATTTCCGCCCGGGCGGTGTGCATCAAGATTTGCCGCAAGCTTTGCTGAACGATATTGAAGCATTTTGCGACCCATTCTTGAGCGTGCTGGATGATATTGAAGGTCTGCTGACCGATAGTCGTATCTTCAAGCAGCGCAATGTCGATGTTGGTATTGTCACCAAAGAAGACGTGCATAATTGGGGCATGAGCGGCGTGATGGCGCGTGGCTCAGGCCTTGCTTGGGATTTGCGCCGCGCCCAGCCTTATGAAGTTTACAGCGATATGGCGTTTGATGTGCCGCTTGGCAAAAACGGCGATTGCTACGACCGCTATCTGTGTCGCATGGAAGAAATGCGCCAGTCTGTGCGCATCATGCGCCAGTGCTTGGCGAATATGCCGAGTGGGCCGGTCAGCTCAACTGATGGCAAAATCATTCCGCCAAAACGTGCTGAGATGAAGCAGTCTATGGAAGCGCTTATTCACCACTTCAAACTTTACACTGAGGGCTATCACGTGCCTGAGGGTGAGGTGTATGCGTCGGTTGAAGCGCCGAAGGGCGAGTTTGGCGTGTATCTGGTGTCTGATGGCAGCAATAAGCCGTATCGTTGTAAAATCCGTGCGCCGGGCTTTGCCCATTTGCACGCGCTGGATTATTTGAGCCGCGACCATATGCTGGCTGATGTGTCAGCTATTCTCGGCTCTTTGGATATTGTGTTCGGGGAGGTTGACCGATGAGTGTGCGCCGTTTGCATGAAGACCAACCTGCCGAATTTGCCTTCACGCCCGATAATGTAAGCTGGGCCGAGGGCCAGATTGCCAAATATCCGGAAGGTCGCCAAGCCAGCGCGATTATTCCGCTTTTGTGGCAAGCGCAAAAACAAGCCGGTGGCTGGTTGCCTGAACCGGCCATTCGCCATGTCGCTGATATGCTGGATATGCCATATATCCGCGCTTTGGAAGTGGCGACGTTTTACACCATGTTCAATCTATCGCCGGTCGGTGAGCATTTTGTGCAGCTTTGCGGCACAACCCCGTGCTGGTTGCGCGGTGCGGATGAATTGAAAGAAGTTTGCCGCAAACTTATCGGCGAGCAGGGCGATATTACTGAAGACGGCAAGCTGAGCTGGCTTGAGGTTGAGTGCCTTGGCGCATGTGTTAACGCGCCAATGGTGCAGATTAACGATGATTTTTACGAAGACCTGACTGCTGAATCATTTGAGCAGATCCTGAACGATTTACAGGCAGGTAAAGAGGTCGCGACCGGTCCGCAGAACAGCCGTCGCGCGTCAGAGCCCGAAGGGGGCCTAACCGTTTTAAAGGGTGACCAATAATGCTGCGTGATGAAGACCGGATTTTTAAAAATATCTATGGCTTTGAAGGGGCGGATCTGGCCTCTGCGAAAGGCCGTGGCGATTGGGACAATACCGCCGAGCTGGTTAAAAAAGGCCGCGATTGGGTGATTGACGAAATGAAAGCCTCTGGCCTGCGTGGTCGTGGTGGCGCCGGTTTCCCGACCGGTTTGAAATGGTCATTCATGCCAAAAGAAAATGATGGTCGTCCGCATTATCTGGTGGTCAATGCCGATGAGTCTGAGCCGGGCACATGTAAAGACCGCGATATTATGCGCCATGAGCCGCATAAATTGTTGGAAGGTTGCTTGCTGGCCGGTTTCGCGATGGGCGCGCATGCTTGCTATATTTATGTGCGCGGCGAGTTTATCCGTGAGCGCGAAGCACTGCAGCGCGCTGTCGATGAAGCTTATGACGCCGGACTGCTTGGCAAAAACGCAGCCGGTTCAGGTTGGGATTATGATATTTACGTTCATCACGGCGCGGGCGCGTATATTTGTGGTGAAGAAACAGCGTTGATTGAGAGCCTTGAAGGCAAAAAAGGTCAGCCGCGTTTGAAGCCGCCATTCCCCGCCAATATGGGGCTGTATGGCTGCCCGACAACGGTTAATAATGTTGAGAGCATTGCCGTTGCGCCGACCATTTGTCGTCGCGGTGGTAGTTGGTTTGCCGGTCTGGGCCGTGATGGCAATACCGGCACCAAGCTGTTTTGCATTTCCGGTCACGTCAATAACCCATGCAATGTCGAAGAAGAAATGGGCATTCCGCTGAAGGAATTGCTCGAAAAACACGCCGGTGGTGTGCGCGGCGGTTGGGACAATTTGCTGGCAGTTATTCCGGGTGGTTCATCTGTGCCGCTTTTGCCGAAAGAAATTTGCGACACGGTGTTGATGGATTTCGACAGCCTTAAAGAAGTGCAGTCGGGCCTCGGCACAGCGGCGGTGATTGTGATGGATAAGTCAACTGATATCATTAAGGCGATTGCCCGCATCTCGCATTTCTATAAACACGAAAGCTGCGGTCAGTGCACGCCGTGCCGTGAAGGCACTGGCTGGATGTGGCGCGTGCTTGAGCGCATGGCAGCCGGTCAGGCGCAGCCGAAAGAAATTGATATGCTGTTGCAGGTCACCAAACAAATTGAAGGTCATACAATTTGTGCCTTGGGTGATGCGGCGGCATGGCCGGTGCAGGGGCTTATTCGCCATTTCCGTCCGGTGATTGAAGAGCGTTTGGCAAATGGTGCTGCCACGCGGGAGGCAGCCGAGTAATGTCTGATAGCGAAAACAACCAAGTCAAACTGACTGTTGACGGCAAGCCGGTTGAGGTTGCGCCGGGCACAACTATTTTGCAGGCATGCGAAGAAGCGGGAGCTGAAATTCCGCGCTTTTGTTATCACGAGCGCCTGTCGGTTGCCGGTAACTGCCGCATGTGTTTGGTAGAAGTCGCAAATGCGCCTAAGCCTGTCGCTTCATGCGCCATGCCGGTTGCCCCTGACATGGTGGTCAGCACGCAGTCTGAATTGGTGAAAACCGCCCGTGAAGGCGTGATGGAATTTTTGCTCATCAATCACCCGCTGGATTGCCCGATTTGCGACCAAGGCGGTGAGTGCGATTTGCAAGACCAAGCACTTGGCTTTGGCGGCGATGCCAGCCGCTTCGACGATAATAAGCGCGCTGTTGAAAATAAAAATATGGGCCCGCTGGTCAAAACCATTATGACGCGCTGCATTCACTGCACGCGCTGTGTGCGCTTCTCGCAAGAAGTTGCCGGTGTGCCGGAAATCGGCGCTATCGGTCGCGGCGAAGACACGGAAATCACCACTTATTTGGAAGCTTCGCTGGATAGCGAATTGTCGGGCAATGTGATTGATTTATGCCCCGTCGGTGCGCTGACCTCGCGGCCTTATGCGTTTACCGCGCGCCCGTGGGAGCTGACTAAAACTGAAACCATTGATGTGATGGATGCGCTTGGCAGCAATATTCGCGTCGACACGCGCGGGCGCGAAGTGATGCGCGTGATGCCGCGTAATCATGATGATGTGAACGAAGAATGGCTGTCTGATAAGTCGCGTTTCATTTGGGACGGGCTAAATACGCAGCGTCTCGACCGCCCTTACATCCGTAAAGACGGCAAGCTACAAGCGGCCGGTTGGGATGAGGCGTTTGCCGTTATCGCCGATAAAGTTAAAGGCAAAGGCGCGAAAACCGCCGCCATTGCCGGTGATTTGGTATGTGCTGAAGGTCAGTTCGCGCTGAAGAATTTGATGGATGCGCTGGGAAGTCCGCATATTGATTGCCGTCAAGATGGCGCGAAATTGCCATCTGCTCTGCAAGGTCCACGCAGCAATTATCTCTTCAACACAGGCATTGCCGGTATTGAAGAGGCTGACGCACTGCTGATAATCGGGGCCAATCCGCGTACCGAAGCGCCGGTGCTGAATGCACGTATTCGTAAGCGTTATTTAATGGGTGCGTTTCCGGTCGCCACAATCGGTGCGCCGGTTGACTTGACATACCAAGCCGAAACGCTGGGTGCAGGGCCTGAAACATTGGCTGATTTGCTGGCCGGTAAGCAGAGCTTCGCCGATGTGTTGAGCAAAGCGGCAAGCCCGATGATTATTGTCGGGCAAGGTGCTTTGGCCCGCGAAGACGGCGCCAGCATTCTCGCAATGGCGATTGAACTGGCTGAAAAAACCGGCGCAACTTTTAATGTGCTGCACACGGCAGCCGCGCGGGTCGCCGGTTTGGATTTAGGCTTGGTGCCGGGCGAGGGCGGTCACGATGTGGCGGCCATGCAAACGGCAGCGCAAAGCGGCGATATCGAAACGGTTATTCTTTATGGCGCAGATGAGTTGGTGGGCGCGAGCTTTGGCGATGCGTTTATTGTTTATATCGGCAGTCATGGTGACCGCGGCGCGCATCTTGCTGATGTGATTTTGCCGTCGGCTGCTTATACCGAGAAGCAAGCGATTTACGTCAATAC
Source organism: Alphaproteobacteria bacterium (assembly GCA_965657665.1). Lineage (GTDB taxonomy): Bacteria > Pseudomonadota > Alphaproteobacteria > RS24 > RS24 > UBA8337. Next base: position 9,177 of record CBFHPF010000028.1, read on the forward strand.
GGAAGGTCGCCCGCAAATGACTGCACAAGCCGCGACACCGCCGGGTGAAGCGCGTGAAGATTGGAAGATTTTCCGTGCGCTGTCTGCGCATCTAGATGCGGTTTTGCCATATGATAATCTAGCCGAATTGCGCGCCAAGCTGTTTGAAGCTGCGCCGCATTTTGCCGCTTTGGACCAAGTCGCTTCCGCGGAAGCACCGAAAGTTGAGAAAGCCGGTAGCGTGTCAGGCGATGCGTTTGAATACGCCGTGACGGATTTCTATTTCACAAACCCGATTGCGCGGGCTTCAGCAACCATGGCCGATTGCGCCAAGGCGAAAGAACAACGCGGCTCAGAGCAGGGAACCGGCACAAATGGATAGTGTGTTTTTCGAAACTTATATCTGGCCGGCGCTGCTGGTAACGCTGCATTCGCTGGCGATTATTCTGGTGTTGCTTGTGTCATTGGCGTTTTTCATGCTGGCTGACCGGAAGATTTGGGCGGCGGCGCAATTGCGCAAAGGCCCGACCATGGTCGGCGCATTCGGTTTGCTGCAAAGTTTTGCTGATATCTTGAAATATCTGCTGAAAGAGCTGGTTATTCCAACAACGGCCAATAAGCCGGTGTTCTTGCTCGCGCCGTTTGTCACCATGTTCTTGGCGCTGAGCGGCTGGGCGGTTATTCCGGTAAATGAAGGCTGGGCCGTCGCCGATATTAATGTCGGCATTCTGTATATTTTCGCCATTTCATCGCTCGGCGTTTACGGCGTGATTATGGGCGGCTGGGCATCAAACTCGAAATATCCGTTTTTGGGCGCGTTGCGCTCGGCAGCGCAAATGGTGTCCTACGAAGTGTCTATCGGCCTCGTTATCATTACCGTGTTGCTGTGTGTTGGCTCGTTAAACCTGACTGATATTGTACTGGCGCAAAAAACCGTGTGGTTTGCTGTGCCGCTCTTCCCGATGTTTGTCGTGTTCTTTATCTCCGCTTTGGCCGAAACCAATCGCCCGCCTTTCGATTTGCCGGAAGATGAGAGCGCGCTGGTTGCCGGTTTTATGACTGAATACAGTTCAACCGCTTATGTGGTGTTTATGATTGGCGAACTGGCGAACATTGTTTTGATGTGCGCCATGTGCACGGTCTTGTTTTTGGGTGGCTGGCTGCCGCCGGTCGATATCGCGCCGTTTAATTGGGTGCCCGGGCCGGTTTGGTTTATCCTGAAAATGGGTCTGATGTTTTTCATGTTCGCCATGACAAAAGTTATCGTGCCGCGCTATCGCTATGACCAGTTAATGCGTCTGGGTTGGAAAGTCTTCCTGCCGCTGTCGCTTGGCTACGTCGTTCTGGTAGCCGGTTTCCTGCAATACACCGGAATGGCATCGTGAGGGTGATGATATGGCTTGGTTAGATCGTACGGCACGCAGTCTGTTTCTTATCGAATTTGTCGGCGCTTTTCGTTTGGCGATGGGCTATTTCTTCGGCAAGAAAGCGACCATTAACTATCCGCATGAAAAAGGGCCTTTATCGCCGCGCTTTCGCGGTGAGCATGCGCTGCGCCGTTATCCAAACGGGCAAGAGCGGTGCATTGCGTGTAAATTATGCGAAGCGATTTGTCCGGCACAGGCCATCACCATTGAGGCGGGGCCGCGCAATAATGACGGCACTCGCCGCACCGTGCGTTATGACATCGATATGGTGAAGTGCATTTATTGCGGTTTTTGCCAAGAAGCGTGTCCGGTTGATGCGATTGTTGAGGGGCCGAATTTTGAATTCGCCACTGAAACCCGCGAAGAATTGATTTACGACAAGGCCAAATTGCTGGCCAATGGCGACCGCTGGGAAGTGGAAATTGCCAAAAACCTCGAGCTGGACGCTCCTTACCGGTAGAACATTATGACGCTTACTGCTCTTGCATTTTACTTATTTGCAACCGTGTCGGTTGCCAGTGCCTTTATGGTGATTGCTTCGCGCAATCCGGTGTATTCGGTGCTGTTTTTGATTTTGACCTTCTTTAACGCAGCCGGTTTATTTGTGCTGTTAGGCGCTGAGTTTCTCGCGCTGTTGCTGGTCGTGGTGTATGTCGGCGCGGTCGCCGTATTGTTCATGTTTGTCGTGATGATGCTGGATATTGATTTCGCCGAATTAAACGAGGGCTTTTTGCAATATATGCCCATTGGCGCGACTGTCGGCTTGATATTGCTCCTCGAATTGCTGCTGGTCTTTGGCGCATCGGCCACCATGGTCGATAATGGCGAAGGCCCGCGCGCGACGCCTGAAGGCATGACCAATGCAGAAGCATTGGGCCGCGTTTTATATACTGAGCATGTTTATTTCTTCCAAGCCGCCGGCGCGATTTTGTTGGTCGCCATGATTGGCGCGATTGTGTTGACGCTGGTGCCATCAAACAATCCAAAGCGGCAAAACATTGCATCGCAAGTGGCGCGGACGCGCGATGAAGCGGTTGAACTGGTTGATGTTAAGCCGGGCGACGGCATTTAGGGGGCAGGCATGATTGGACTGACACATTATCTGACGCTGGCCGCCATTTTGTTCACCATTGGCATTTTCGGCATTTTTCTCAATCGTAAAAACGTCATCATTATTTTGATGTCGATTGAGCTGATGCTGTTGGCCGTGAATATCAATCTGGTCGCTTTTTCGGCCTATCTCGGCGATTTGGTCGGGCAAGTGTTTGCGCTTCTGGTGCTGACTGTTGCGGCTGGTGAGGCGGCTATTGGCCTCGCTATTCTGGTCGTTTATTTCCGTAATCGCGGCGGCATTGCCGTTGAAGATGTCAGCCAGATGAAAGGCTAAGCAATGTTTCAGGCTATTGTCTTTTTCCCGCTTTTAGGCGCTTTGATTGCCGGTCTTTTTGGCCGCGTCATCGGCGACCGCCAAGCTGAATATGTAACAACAGGATTGTTGATTGCCGCGGCGTTGATGTCTTGTGTCGGTTTTGTGGATGTTGCGCTGAACGGCAATGCCACGAAAATTATTGTGCTGGACTGGATGCAATCGGGCAGTCTGAATATTGACTGGGTGCTGCGCATCGACACGCTGACGGCGGTGATGCTGGTGGTTGTCACCGGCGTGTCGTCTTTGGTGCATGTTTATTCTATTGGCTATATGAGCCACGACCCGAACCGCGCGCGCTTTTTTGCCTATCTGTCGCTGTTTACTTTCATGATGTTGATGCTGGTGACGGCGGATAACTTCCTGCAATTGTTCTTCGGTTGGGAAGGGGTTGGTCTGGCCTCTTATTTGCTCATCGGGTTCTGGTATAAAAAGCCATCTGCCAATAGCGCCGCCATTAAGGCGTTTGTGGTTAATCGGGTCGGTGATTTCGGCCTTATTCTCGGCATGTCAGCGATTTATTTCTCAGTCGGGTCGCTGCAATTTGATGAAGTGTTTAGTGCGGCCTCCGCGCTGTCGGACGGTGAGTTTGACTTCCTCGGGTTCACCTTGCCGACTTTGACAACCATTTGCTTGCTATTGTTCATGGGTGCAATGGGCAAGTCTGCGCAATTTTTACTGCATACTTGGTTGCCGGATGCCATGGAAGGCCCGACACCCGTATCGGCGCTTATTCACGCCGCAACTATGGTCACGGCAGGTGTGTTCTTGGTCGCGCGTTGCTCGCCATTGTTTGAATTATCGCCGGTTGCCCTGAATGTGGTGATTGTGGTCGGCGCAATTACGGCCTTCTTCGCGGCGACTGTCGGCTTGGTGCAAAACGATATTAAGCGGGTGATTGCTTATTCAACCTGCTCGCAGCTTGGCTATATGTTTGTTGCACTCGGCATTGGCGCTTATCAAGCCGCCATGTTCCATTTGTTCACCCACGCTTTCTTTAAAGCGCTGTTGTTCCTTGGTGCCGGTTCGGTCATTCACGCTATGGGCGATGAGCAAGATATGCGGAAAATGGGTGGCTTGCGCCAGTTGATACCGGCCACTTTCTTTATGATGTTTATCGGCACAATTGCGCTGACAGGTTTCCCGCTTACTGCCGGTTTCTATTCTAAAGATGCGATTATTGAAGGGGCGTTTGCGGCTCAGGCTGCGCCGCATATGTTTGCCTTTGTGCTGCTCGTCGTCGCCGCTTTCTTCACGTCATTTTATAGCTGGCGCTTGATGTTCCTGACATTCTTCGGCGCGCCGCGTTGTTCAAACGAGACTTTGAGCCATGTGCATGAAAGCCCGCCGGTGATGCTGGTGCCGTTGATTGTGCTGGCGTTTGGTGCATTGCTGACCGGTGCAATGTTTGCCGGTTCATTTATCGGCGACGAACAAACCGCTTTCTGGAGTGGCACGATTTTCACTTCGGCTGATAATCATGTGCTGCATGATTTGCACAATGTGCCGAGCTGGGTGAAGCTGCTGCCGATTATCATGATGGCATCGGGCTTTGGTCTCGCTTGGCTGATGTATATCCACCGCCCGTCATGGCCGGGTCAATTGGCGAAAGAGCACGACCTGATTTACAAGTTCCTGCTCAATAAATGGTATTTCGATGAGATTTACGATTTTCTGTTTGTTCGTCCGGCCAAATGGTTGGCGCGCCTGTTCTGGAAGGGCGGCGACGGCTTTATCATTGACGGCTTCGGCCCGAACGGTATCGCTGCCAATGTGCTGCGCGTAACCCGCCGTGTTGTCGGTATCCAAACCGGTTTTGTTTATCATTATGCCTTTGTCATGCTGCTCGGCGTGGCCGGCTTTGTGAGCTGGTTAATGCTCACATCAGGCCAATAAGCGGCGCAGAAAGAGCAAGAGGAATACGCATATGACTGATTGGCCGCTTCTTTCGACCATCACTTTTCTGCCATTGCTTGGCGCCTTGTTTATTTTGCTGGTGCGCGGCGATGAGGAGACGATTGCCGCCAATTCTCGCGCCGTCGCTTTGTGGACGACAGTTGTTACTTTGCTGCTGAGCATTTTCATGGTGTCGCGCTTTGATGCGAGCTCGGCTGCATTTCAGTTTACCGAGCGGGCGCAATGGCTGGCACCGGGCATTGATTACGCCATGGGTGTTGACGGCATTTCAGTGCTGTTTGTGCTGCTGACAGCTGCTCTGATGCCGTTGTGTATTTTGGCAAGCTGGCACTCGGTCAAAGAGCGGGTGCGCGAATATATGATTGCCTTTTTGGTGCTGGAAACACTGATGATTGGTGTGTTCTGCGCCATGGATATTATTCTGTTTTATCTGTTCTTTGAGGCCGGTCTTATTCCGATGTTCTTGATTATCGGCATTTGGGGCGGCGCGCGGCGCATTTATGCCAGCTTCAAGTTTTTCCTCTACACGCTTGTCGGCTCTGTGCTGATGCTGCTGGCGATTTTGTATATGTATTGGCAAACCGGCACGACGTTTATTCCGGATTTGGATGCGCATAATTTCGCCGTTGATGTTCAAACCTGGCTATGGCTCGCTTTCTTTGCCAGCTTCGCCGTTAAAATGCCAATGTGGCCGGTGCATACATGGCTGCCGGATGCGCACGTGGAAGCGCCGACAGCAGGCTCAGTTATTCTGGCCGGTGTGTTGCTGAAAATGGGCGGCTATGGCTTTTTGCGTTTCTCATTGCCTATGTTCCCGATTGCTTCGGATATGTTCGCGCCAATGGTCTTCGCCATGAGTGCCATTGCTATTGTTTATACCTCACTGGTTGCCTTAGCGCAGGAAGACATGAAAAAGCTGATTGCTTATTCATCTGTCGCGCATATGGGCTTTGTGACCATGGGTATTTTCGCCGCCACTGTGCAAGGCGTGCAGGGCGCGGTGTTTCAAATGCTGTCGCATGGTTGGATTTCGGGCGCGTTATTCTTGTGTGTCGGCGTTGTTTATGACCGCATGCATACGCGCGAGATTGCCGCTTATGGCGGGCTGGCAAATCGTATGCCGATTTACGCAACGGTCTTTATGCTGTTCACCATGGCGAATGTTGGCTTGCCTGGCACATCCGGTTTTGTCGGCGAGTTTTTGACGATTTTGGGCACGTTCCAAGTCAGCACTTGGACGGCGCTGTTTGCCGCCAGCGGGGTTATTTTCTCAGCCGTGTATGGTTTGTCTCTCTACCGCCGCATTACCTTTGGGCGGTTGGAGCAGGAAGGCCTTCAGCAAATCGCCGATATGGATCGCCGCGAGATTTTCATTATCGCACCGCTGGTGATTGCAACTCTGGTGTTTGGCTTTTGGCCGATGCCGATATTGGATTTGACCGCGCCGTCAGTTGACGCGCTGATTGGCGGGTATCACGAGGCTTTGGCCAATTATTATTCCGGTCTGGAAGCGAAGTAGGGCAGGTTACGCATGTTGAACGATATTATTCTCATTCTGCCAGAATTGGTTCTGTTCATCGGCGCCGTGGGCTTGCTGATGGTCGGAGCTTTCTCCAATGGCGATGCCACGCGCACGGTTGATTTCGGCGCTATTGGCGTGTTGGCCTTGGCGACCATTATCGCGGCGGGTTATTCGGGCAGCGCAACCACTTATGCTTTCAATAATGCGTTTGTCATGGACAGCTTTGCGTCGTTGATGAAAGTGCTGACCTTCATCGCCATCGCGATTGCCATCATCATGTCGCAAACCTTCCTGAAGCGCGAAAAGCTGGCGCGCTTTGAGTATTCCGTGCTGCTGCTGCTGTCAGCTGCGGGCATGGGCATGATGATTTCAGCCAATGATTTAATCTCGCTTTATATGGGTATCGAGCTGCAAAGCCTGGCGCTTTATGTGGTCGCTGCCATTAATCGCGATAGCTTGCGCTCAACTGAAGCCGGTTTGAAATATTTTGTGCTGGGCGCATTGTCGTCCGGCATGTTGCTGTATGGCGCATCGTTGATTTACGGCTTTTCGGGGTCAACGAATTTCGCCGAAATCGCCGCCGCCTTCCAACCGCAAGACGGTGTGTTGCCAATGGCGCAAGTCATCGGTCTGGTGTTCTTGTTGGCCGGTTTGGCGTTTAAAATTTCCGCCGTGCCATTTCATATGTGGACGCCGGATGTTTATGAAGGTGCACCGACTCCCG
>CBFHPF010000029.1:0-14805 GCA_965657665.1 Alphaproteobacteria bacterium
GTCGGATTGTTCGAAAAAAGTCGGGCCGGATGCCCAACGGCGATCGAAATTGACCAGAAAATTCGGGCCCGCACTGCCCAATTCATAAGGCTCAATTTCCTCGGGGCGTTTGGGAATGTCTTTGAGCGGATAATCCATCACCATATCCAGCTCGCGCTCGACGCCAAAAGTAAAATAGCCATGTGTGCCGGCTCCGGCTTCGCTATTCAGTTCAGCGTTGAGTGTCACATTGTTTTTGCCTTTACGTAAAACCTTGCTGGTGACGCTCAATTCGTCCACGGCAGGGCCGATAAAGTTAACCTGCATGGTGCGTAAAGGCGGCAAATCATCATGGTCGTTTAGTATGGCAGCCAATAATAAGGCAGAAGTGATGCCACCAAAGGCGGTGCGCCCTTGCTTCCAAGTCTCCGGTAAATTGGCTGTATAATTTTGCGGGCCGGAAGCCAGAAAGGCGTCCATCATTTGCGTGTAGCTGCTCATCTTCTTATCCCTTATCGCCCAATATGCGTTTGCGCTCGCGGCGGTCATTCTTCAATTCATATTCCCGCGACATGGCTTCGCCACGGGTTTTGAAAACTTCACTATGCACCAGCTGCCATTGGCGACCCCGCGTCGCCTTGGCACCACTGCCATTATTATGGGCGATAAGGCGCTTGTCCAAATCAGTTGTCCAGCCAACATAGCTTTTGGCCGGACCGTCATCGCAGCTTTGCAGCAGATAGACAAAGCAGTCAGTTATTTGCCTGTCAGCCTTGATTTCGTCTGCTTTTTTACGCTTTGTTTCACCCAATTTCATAGACATAGTTTGCTTGATTCCAAAGCCAAAATATATTGCTTTACAGAGTATTGTAAAGCGTCTACTGACGCTCAGCTTTCGCCATATTCCGGCGCTGAGGAGAAGTCATGTCAAAGGCAGAAAACATTATCGATTTGCCGCAAGCCACCCGTGAATTTGACGCGGATGCTTTATATGGCGTGTCGCGCTGGGCTGATGGTCTGGTGCGTGTGCTCGATAACGGCCATTTGGGATTGACCCATCCTGACCGCCCCGACGCTGTGCCGACGGATTTGATGGCGATCATTGATAATCTCGAAGAACGTGGCATTTCTGCGCCGGTGTTGTTGCGCGTTGCGGATTTTATTTCATGGCGTATTGACCAAATTAATGATGCGTTTCGTCAAGCGATTGATGAGATGGATTATCAGGGACGCTATCAGGGCGTATTTCCGATCAAGGTCAATCAGCAAGCGCAGGTGATTGACCGCATTGTCGCCTATGGTGACCGCCATGATTTCGGTCTTGAAGTCGGCTCTAAGGCTGAACTGCTGATTGCGATGGCCCACGCGCCGAACCGCCAAGCCGCACTGATTTGCAATGGCGTGAAGGATGAAGAGTTTATCTGTCTTGCGCTGATGTCGCTGCGCCTCGGCTTTAATACGTTTTTGGTTTTGGAAAGCCCGCGCGAGTTGGAGCTGGTTTTGCAAACTGCCGAGCAGATGAACATTCGTCCGCAATTGGGGCTGCGCATCAAGCTGACCCATGAAGTCAGTGGCAATTGGGCAGCGTCTTCCGGCGATCGCTCGACTTTTGGCATGACCATTGCGCAAGTGATGGATGTGGTGGATGCGTTGCGCGCGCGCGATTATCTCGATTGTTTGAAGCTGCAACACAGCCATCTCGGCAGTCAGGTGCCGAACATTATCGAAATCCGCACGGCGGCGCAGGAAGCGTGTCGCTTTTTCATCGAAATATTAAAAGAAGGCGCACCGCTGGAGTTTCTGGATTTGGGCGGCGGCCTCGGCATTGATTATACTGGTGAACATCGGGCCACGGAAAACTCGACCAATTACACGCTGAGCGAGTATTGCCTCAATATTGTCGAGACAGTGAAATATGCGATGGACGAGGCCGAGATTGCTCACCCGACCATCATCACGGAAAGCGGGCGCGCCTGTGTCGCGCAAAGCTCTATGCTGCTGTTTAACGTGCTGGAAGCCACGCGCTTTGACAGCACCGAACCGGTTGAGCCGGAAGAGGGCGACCATCCGCTTTTGACGTCTATGTTGGCGGTGGCTGATTATCTATCGCCCGAGCGGGTCAATGAGGCGTGGAATGATTTGGTTTATTACCGCAATGAAATGCGCAGCCTGTTGAAAAGCGGGCAGGTGTCTTTGCGCGAAACTGCCAAAGCCGAGCGCGCGCATTTGTTTTTGATGAGCCGCATCAAAACGCTGCTCAGCGAAAGTGAGCACGATAATGAAGAAATGCGCAATGCGCTGGAGCAAACGGCGGATATTTATCACGGCAATTTTTCATTGTTTCAAAGCCTGCCGGATGTCTGGGCGATTGATCAAATTCACCCGATTGCGCCGCTGCATCGTCTGAATGAAAAGCCGCGCCGTCGCGCCATGCTGTCGGATATTACCTGCGATAGCGACGGCAAGATTGATAAATTTGTGTTGGGCGATGGCGTGTCGGGCACATTGCCGGTGCATGATTTGCACGCTGATGAGGAATATTATCTCGGCGTATTTTTTATCGGTGCTTACCAAGAGACGCTGGGTGATTTGCACAATCTGTTTGGTGACACCAATGTCGTGACCATTGAATTGCGCGATGACGGCTCTTTCGAATTGATGCATGAGCAAGAAGGCGACACGATATCTGAGGTGCTGTCTTATGTTGAGTATGACCCGCGCGCGATGGTGAACGACTTTAAAAAGACAGTTGAGCGCGCTGTGCGAGAAGGCGCGATAAGTCCGCGCGACCGGCGTGATATGATTGCCGCGTTTAAGGACAGCATTCACGGCTATACATATTTCGAGCATTAGGAGTAGGCATGTCTGATTTGAACACGCGCGTTTTGGTTATCGGGGCCGGCGGTGTCGGCTCGGTTGCCGTGCATAAAATGGCCATGCTGGCGGAACGCTTTTCGCATATCACCTTGGCCAGTCGGCGCTTGGAAAGCTGTGAGGCGATTAAGCGTTCTGTGGCTGAGCGGGTTGGTGTGGATATTGATATCGCCCAAGTCGATGCCGATAATGTGGCTGAAACCGCCGCGCTGATTGAAAAAGTGCAGCCGCAACTGGTGGTTAATCTGGCGCTGCCCTATCAAGATTTGGCGATTATGGATGCCTGTTTGGCAACCGGTGTGCATTATTTGGACACGGCTAATTATGAGCCGCGCGATGAGGCCAAGTTCGAATATCACTGGCAATGGGCCTATCAAGACCGCTTTGCTGATGCCGGATTAATGGCGTTGCTGGGGTCGGGTTTTGACCCGGGCGTCACCAATGTGTTCACCGCCTATATTCAAAAGCATTTAGTGTCGGATATGCAGACGCTGGATATTCTCGATTGCAATGGCGGCGATCACGGGCAGGCTTTTGCCACGAATTTCAATCCGGAGATTAACATTCGCGAGGTGACGGCACCGGCGCGGCATTGGCACAATGGTGCATGGGTGGAAACGCCCGCGCTGTCGCATAAGCAAAGCTTTGATTTTCCCGAAGTCGGCGCGCGCAATATGTATCTCATGTATCATGAGGAATTGGAGAGCCTGTCGAAGCATTATCCGACGCTTGAGCGGGCGCGCTTTTGGATGACTTTCGGCGATGCTTATTTGACCCATTTGGAAGTTTTGCAAAATATCGGCATGACGGCCATTGAGCCGGTAATTTATGAAGGCCGCGAGATTATTCCGCTGCAATTTCTAAAAGCCGTGCTGCCCAATCCGGGTGATTTGGGCAAAACCACACAAGGCAAAACCTGTATCGGCAATATTGTTAGCGGCACGCAAAACGGCGCGGCGCGCACGGTCTATCTGTATAATATCTGCGACCATGAGGCGTGTTTCGCTGAGGTTGGCTCGCAAGCTGTCAGCTATACAACCGGTGTACCGGCAATGATTGGCGCGGCACTGATGCTGGACGGCACATGGATGCAGCCGGGTGTGTTTAATCTCGAACAACTCGACCCCGACCCGTTTATGGGGATGCTCAACGCGCATGGTCTGCCGTGGCAGCATGTCGACCTCGACGCGCCGCTGGATTTTTAATCATGATGCCGACCCAATCTACGGGCGCAGGACGCTTTGCCGATTTTGATTTATCGCGCGTGCCGTCGCCGTGTTTTGTGGTCGATGAGGTGGCGTTAGAGAACAATCTGCAAATCTTGCAGCAAGTATCCAACGCTTCGGGCGCGCATATTTTGCTCGCGCTCAAAGCGTTCTCCATGTGGTCGGTCGCGCCGCATATCTCGCATTATTTATCCGGCACATGTGCGTCGGGTCTATGGGAGGCCAAGCTGGCGCGCGCCCATTATGACGGGCAATTGACCACTTATTCACCGGCTTTTAAGCCGTCTGAGTTTGATGAGATTGCCGCGCTGTCTGACCATGTGGTGTTTAATTCGCTGGCGCAATATGAGCGTTTTGCCGACAGAATGAAAAGCGGGCAAGCGGGTTTGCGCATCAACCCTGAGCATTCAGAAGGCGAGATTGAGAAATACGACCCATGCGCGCAAGGCTCGCGTCTTGGACAGCCTGTGTCGCAAATTACCGCTTTGCCGGAGGGGGTGAGCGGGGTGCATTTGCACACTTTGTGCGAGCAGGGGTTTGAGCCTTTAGCGCGCACGGTGGCGGCTATTCGGCCTTTCTTGGAAACCCATAAGGATAATTTGCGCTGGCTGAATTTGGGCGGCGGGCATTTGCTGACCCATCCCGATTATGACCGAGACGGGCTGGTGGCGTTGCTGCAAGATTTGCGCCAATCGCTGGACGTTGAGATATATCTCGAGCTTGGCACGGCGGTGGCTTTTGATGCCGGTATTTTGGTCGGTGAAGTGCTGGATGTGATGGAAAATAACGGGCCGGTGGCGATTGTTGATATTTCCGCCACCGCGCATATGCCGGATGTTATTGAAGCGCCATATCGCCCTGCTTTGTTGGGTGAGGGCGGCGCGACATCTGTGCGGCTTGGCGGCCCGTCTTGTTTGGCGGGGGATACTATCGGCGATTATCAATTCGACGCTGTGCCGACCAGCGGACAGCGCATCGCTTTTCTCGACCAAGCGCATTATTCAATGGTTAAAACCACCACATTTAACGGCATTGAATTGCCGTCTATCGCTATTTGGAATAGCGAAACTGATGATGTGCGCGTGGTGCGGCAGTTTTCCTTTGCCGATTTTGAGGGGCGCTTATCGTGACACAAGAACAATTTCTCGGTGAAGAATTAAGCGCGGCTGAAAATAATGAGCAAACGGCGCGCTATCAGATTATTCCGTGCGGGCTGGAAGCGACGGTTTCTTATGGCACGGGCGCCGCGAATGGGCCGGATGCGATTATCGCCGCCAGTCATCAGCTTGAGCGTTTGATTAATGGCCGTGTGCCGTGCGCCGACGGGATTTATACTCATCCGGCGATTGATTGCGCGCAACCGATTGAGCAGGTGATGGATGATTTGCGCGCGCTGACGCGCCAAATTGCAGCGCGCGGGCATGTGCCGGTTACTTTGGGGGGCGAGCATTCAGTGAGCTATGGCGCGGTGATGGGGGTTGTCGATAGCCTGATGGGTAGTTTGAGCGATAAGCCGCTCGGCCTGGTGCATATTGATGCGCATGCCGATTTTCGCAATGCTTATCAGGGCCATAAACATTCGCATGCCAGCGTTATGAATTTGCTGGCGCAAGAAGGTTTGCCGATGGCGTCTTTCGGCGTGCGGGCTTTGGCGGAAGAAGAAGAAGCGGCGCGGCGCGCGCATGGTGTTTTGACCTATGATGCCGGTCAGCTGATGCGTGAAAATATTTCAGCCGTTACCTTGCCCGATGATTTTCCCGAAAACATTTATGTGACCTTTGATTTGGATGGCCTCGACCCGTCTGTCATTCCGGCAACCGGTACGCCTGTGCCGGGCGGTTTGGGCTTTTATCAAGCGCTCGATTTGGTTGAAAGCACGCTGATCGGGCGGCGCTGTGTCGGCATTGATATTGTCGAACTCGCGCCGATTGACGGTCAGCCCGTGTCTGATTTTACCGCCGCTATGATTGCTTATCAGCTTATGGCTTTTGCCGAAAAATAAGAAAAAAGCCCCCGATAGGGGAGGGTTATCGGGGGCGCCCGTTTTTGGTCGGGATGTGCGCTTGCGAGTGGGCCTCGGCATAACCAAACCTGTTACGTTGCAATTTCTGTTTCGGATGAAAAAAAATGCGGTAAACTCACCGCAAATTTATTGCTTGGGAGGGCAATCATAATGAAGAAATCAGTCGGAAGCTCGGCGTCACTATTAGCCGCTTTATCAATTGCTTTGCCTTTTGCGCTTTCTGGCGCGTCATTTGCCGGTCAGCCGGAAGACCGCAAAGTGCTGTTTGGCGAAACCCATTTGCACACGGTTTTGTCTTTTGATGCGTATATTTTTGGCAATCGTAACACGCCGGAAGATGCTTATCGTTTTGCCAAGGGCGAAACCATCAAGCACCCTGCCGGTTTTGAAATGAAGCTGAGCTTGCCGCTGGACTTCCAATCGGTGACTGACCATGCGATTTACCTCGGCATGCTGCCCGCTATGCATGACCCGAAGCAGAAAGTTTCCAAACATCCGATTTCGCTGGAAATGCGCAAAGCCAAAACGCAAAATGAGCGCATTGGGGCGTTTCAAAAGCTGTTTCCCTATCTCAATAAAAGCGACAAAAAAGATGATTTGGTTGATGTGCGCGTAATGAAGTCGGCGTGGAAAGAGATTATTGATACCGCCAATAAGCATAATGAGCCGGGCAAGTTTTCCACCCTTATCGGTTATGAATACACTTCCGGGCCGGATAATCAGAACCTGCACCGTAACGTGTTTTTCCGCGGAGACACCGCGCCGGTTTTGCCGTTTAGCCGTATCATGTCGCCCAACCCTGAAGATTTGTGGGTTTGGATGGACGCGCAACGCGCCAAAGGCATGGACTCGATTGCCGTGCCGCATAACTCCAACGGCTCCAACGGCTTGATGTTCAAAACCGTCAAAACCGATGGCTCGCCCATGGATGCTGACTATGCCGCAACGCGGATGCGCAATGAGCCGATTGTCGAGGTGACGCAAGTGAAGGGGGATAGTGAAACCCATCCGCTGCTGTCGCCAAACGATGAGTTTGCTGATTTTGAAACCATGCCGTTTCGTATCGGCAATTGGACGGAAAGTAAGCCCGATGGCTCTTATGTGCGCCAAGCCTATTTGCGCGGTCTGGAAATGGCCAATAAAGGCAAGGGCAATCCGTATAAGTTTGGTCTCATCGGTGCATCAGACACGCATGTCGGGGCGGGTGCGTTTGACGAGGATAATTACTGGTCAAAAATCGGTCTGGTGGATGCCAATGGCAAATTGCGTGGCTCCGTGCCGCTCGATAAGCCGAATAAAGACGGCACGATATATAATGAAAATAATTTCCACACATGGGGCGCGTCGGGCTTGGCGGCTGTTTGGGCTGATGAAAATACGCGCGGCGATATTTTTGACGCCATGCGCCGCAAGGAAACCTATGCCACTACCGGCCCGCGCATTAAGTTGCGCTTTTTTGCCTCGGCCGATTTCGACAAGAAGATGTTGTCGCGCAGTGATATGGTCAAACAGGCCTATGCCAAAGGCGTTTCAATGGGCAGCGATTTGATTTTGAGCAAACGCCAGTCTCCGTCCTTCTTGGTGTGGGCTTTGCGCGATGCCAATTCATACGGTCTGCAGCGTGTGCAGATTGTTAAAGGCTGGCTGAAGAAAGATGGCAGCACGGCAGAAAAAGTTTTTGATGTGGCTTGCGCCGGTGGCAAAAAGCCAAACCGCAAGCACCGTTGCCCTGACAATAAAGCCAAGGTCGATTTAAAAACCTGTAAGGCAACGGCCCGTACGTCGGCTGATGAGTTGAAAACCGTTTGGAAGGACCCTGAGTTCAAATCCGGTCAACAAGCGTTTTACTATGTGCGTGTGATGGAAAACCCAAGCTGCCGTTGGTCAACTTGGGATGCGTTGCGCGCCGGTGTGAAGCCGCGCCCGGGCTTGGAGCCAACGCTGCAAGAACGCGCTTACTCATCACCGATTTGGGTTAACTGATTGGGTTTTATTCTGCTGCGCTGGTGATTAGCCGCTTAATGTTGTGTTAGGCGGTCAATCGCCAGCCGCATGGTCAAAACCGCGATAAACAAGCTCATCGCCAGCGCCACAATAGCCGGACCAATCGGCACATCCAGCATTTGCGCCAAGGGCAGACCAAGCAACATGGTCAGGCAGGCAATCACACTGCCGCCAATGCCCATGGCTTCGGGCGAGCGAGCAAACAGCCGCGCCGTTGAGGCGGGGATAATCAGCAAAGACGTAATCAGCAAAGCGCCGACCAATTGCACGGCGGCGGCAACCACCGCGCCCATCAGCACCATCAGCAAAAACTCATAACGCTGCACCGGCACGCCTTCGGCTTGCGCCAGTTCTTCGCTGCCTGTCATCAGCACCAAGCCGGGCCAAAGCCGCATCAGCAAGCCAAAGGACAGCCCGCAGCCAAGCACCAACCAAGGCAGGGCATCCGTGCTGATATTGTCGAGACTGCCCAGCAGATAATCATGCACTTCGGCATCTTCCATGCCGAGCAGTGCCATAGAAATAATGCCGAGCGCCAGCGCGGCATGCGCCAAAATGCCAAGCAATGTATCCGTCGCCAATAATTTTTGCGTGCGCAACCACAGCAAAGTCAGGGCGAATAAAATAGCAATCAGCACCATGCCAAGCTGATTGCTGAAGCCGATAAACAGGCTAACGGCGACGCCCAGCAGGGCCGAATGGGCCAGCCCGTCTCCGAAATAAGCCATGCGCCGCCACACGACAAAACAACCGAGCGGCCCGGCCAGCAATCCCAAAGCGAGGGCGGATATGATAATCGCGCTCATCATTTTGTATCGCCCTCATGATTATGGTGATGATGGTCGTGCTCATGGTCGTGATTATGGCTGTGTTGGTATACCGACATCATTTGCGCCATATCATTGCCGAACATGGCGACAAATTCTGGGTCTTTGGCAACGCTTTCAGGCGCGCCGGAACAGCAAATATGGCCGAACAAGCACACCACGCGGCGGGTTGAGCGCATAACCATATGCAGGTCATGACTGACCATCAGCACGGAGATATTGCGGCTCTCAAACAGCTCTTCAATAAGTTTGTAAAATTGCAATTGGCCGGATACATCGAGATTTTGCGCCGGTTCATCGAGCATCAGCACATGCGGGTCACCGGATAAAGCGCGGGCCAATAACACACGCTGCAATTCGCCGCCCGATAGCGCATTCATGGGGCGTTCCAGCAAATGCGCGCAATGGGTTTCTTCTGCCAAGGCGTTGGTGTCGTCTGTTTTATGAGCATTATTGAGAGCCAAAAAACGCCGCACCGTCAGCGGCAGCGTCGCATCAATACCGAAGCTTTGTGGCACATAGCCGATTTTCAAACCGTCACGATGAGTGACTGTGCCTTGGCTGGGGGTTTCCAGTTTCAGTAAATGTCGCAGCAAAACAGATTTGCCCGCGCCATTAGGGCCGATAAGCGTGATGAAGTCTTTTTCCGCCAGCGTTAGCGACACATTATCCAGCACGTCGCGGCCTTGTCGCGAGGCGGAAATATTATCGGCGCGTATGAGAAAATTTTCGTCAGCCATGGTTTTATATGACTTCTAAACGCGAAACTGGCAAGCGTCAGTTTGGCTAAATGGACAAGAATTTATGGGGTGACAAAATTCTGATGTGATGGCTGAGTTTATTTGTCTCGCAATCAGGGGACTACCATATAGGCGCGCGTCGCAGTAAGATGGCCGCTCACGATTTAGTGTCAAAAGGGCGTATGCGTTGGATATCGGTGATAAGAAGCAAGCGTTAAAAGATGAGTTGTCGGCTATTCTCGAACGCTCGCGCTATATCGAAAATCAACGGCAGGCGCGCGATGCAGCGGTTGATCGGCTAACCCGTGCCGAAGCCTTGGCGGTCGCGGCTACATTGGATGAAATGCTTAATTGGATACCGTCTTTGCGGGTGGAAACCAATCGTCAGGCGGCAGCGACAGCCATTGCCATTACCGCCAGTATTACCGGTGAAGACAGCGTATCAGCCAGCGGTTTGGTGTCGATATCCGGCGATTTGTTAACCACTGAATTCGAGACGCTGGAGGCGGCTGATTATGTGTTGCTGGATGATTTTACCGGCGATGCCCAGCCGATTGATAGCCGCGAGCGTTTGGTCGAGGGCTTGTTTGAAAGCTTCACGCAAAGCTATCGCCGCCGCTATGAGTTTGTTCTCAGCGATACCGCCGCGCGCGATAAAGTGCTGCTGACAGAAACCGTGTTTGATAAAGATTAAGCCGCCGCTATTAATCGCGCGCCTATTTTCCCCTAAACTAAATTAAGCATATTGAGCCGCTCGTGCTGCCGCACCGGTTAGTGGCCGTGATGCGGCATGCCGCTATGGCCCTTATGCTTTTGGCGCGCCTCAGCGGTGACCGTAAACTTCGCCGTTGAGCCATTATTGAAGCGCAAGCTAACCTCGACTGTATCCCCGTTTTGGCCTTTATAGCCGAAGCCCATCAGATGGTCGCCGCCATGCTGCATTTTTAAGGTTGCACCGGCCGCGATATCATAGCCGTCAACCTGTACCATGCGCATCATGCCGTTGGTTGTTTCATGGGTATGCAGTTCCATGCGTTCAAAAGACGAGCTTTCAGCACCAATCAGGCGGATGTCTGCATCGGTTTTATTCATCACCATAGCGTGCAGGGCGGCGGGGCGCGTGCCGATGCCGAGCATCAGCTTGCCATGATGCACCATGATGGTTTTCTCATCAGCAGTGTGTTGTGCTGCATGATGAGCATGACCCGCTGCGAAAGAAACGGATGATTGGCTCACTAAGGCGAGGCTTAATGATACAAGCGCAAACGCAAATAATTTCATTTCAAATTCTACTCAGCTGCTTTCGGCAAAGCGGTAAACTCATAATCCGCACTTTTCGCCTGGTTGGTGGCTTCTTGATAAACATAGGTAAATTCCGGCCAATTATTGGTCACTTTACCGCTGTCATTTTTATACCAGCTATCGCAATCACGCACGAAAACCGATGTGTCCATGCGAGCCTTCAAAAAATCGGCATATTCGGCCATCGCGCTTTGCTTCAAATTCATCGAGGCGGCGCTGTTCTCATCCAGCTTTTTCAAGCAATCGAGAATGTAATTCACTTGGCACTCAATCATAAAAATAATCGAATTGTGACCGAGATTGGTGTTTGGCCCATACAGCATAAAGAAGTTAGGGAAGTGCGGCATAGAAATGCCGAGATAGGCTTCTGCGCCGTCTTTCCATGCTTCGTTCAATTGCATGCCGCCCGTGCCGGTGACTTCCAGCGGGGCCAGAAACTCGGTAGAGGCAAAGCCTGTGCCATAAACAATGGTGTCAAACTCGTGCTTCGCACCGTCTTGCGTTTCAATGCCCTTAGCCGTGATTTGCTTAATGCCGGCAGTTTCAACGCTGACATTATCACGCAGCAATGCCGGATAATACTCATCGGAAATCACCACGCGCTTGCAGCCTACCGGATAATCAGGCTTCAAGATTTTGCGCATTTCAGGGTCTTTCACCTGCTCATCAAAATGGTCGTTGATGATTTTTGTCAAATCGCCCGGCAGGTTAAACAGCTTGATAAGAAAACGCGCGTTTTTGACCTCGTTGAAAACAGTGAAGTTTTTCTCAATCGCCCAATATAACAGCCCGCGATAAAACTTACGAAAGCCCGGGAAGCCAAATAGGAATTTGGATACCGCGCCATATTCTTTATCATTGCGTGGCACGACATGGCAGGGCGAGCGTTGGAAAACCGTCATATGGTCGGCTTCTTTCGCGACTTCAGGAATAAACTGCGCGGCAGACGGCCCATTGCCGATAACTGCTACTTTTTTGCCGCTAATCGGGGCGTCATGTTCCCAGCGCGCTGAATGGAATAGCCGCCCTTTAAATTTATCGGCGCCTTTGATTTCAGGTATTTTCGGGCGGTTTAATTGGCCGAGCGCGGTCACCACAACATCGGTGGTCAGCGTGTCGCCATTGCTGAGCGTCACCGTCCATTTCTGGCTTTTCTCATCAAATGTCGCGCTTTTCACCTCAGCATTAAGCGGGTGAACTTACGCAAGCGATACATATCTGCCAGCTCTGACAAATAGCCGAAAATCTCTTCGCGCGGTGGATAAACACGCGACCAGTTACCGCGTGTTTCAAACGAGAATGAGTAAAAATGCGACGGCACATCACACGCGCACCCCGGATATTCATTGTCGCGCCATGTACCGCCAATATCATCACCTTTTTCAAGAATGGTGAAGTTATCATTGCCTTGGCGCAGCAATTGCATAGCCATGCACATGCCACCGACGCCGCTACCGATAATAGTGATATGTTGGTTGCCCGAAGTATTGCTCATGATTAAATCTCCCTGCCTAGATTATTGCCATGACAAAAGCCAATCGCAAGTGCTTTTCGCCGCGACAAGCTGACCAACAGAAAAATTCGTTTTGGGCTTGTGTCTTGGGGCCATTTTTCTCTAGTCTTTTAGACGGAGTCTAGGGAGGGAACCATTATGGGACATCCATCTTTGAATAAACAGCAAGCGACCATCGTCAATGTGGTGGCCGGTGGCTTGTTGGCATTGGGTATGATTTCTGCGGCGGTCAACCAATCAGACGGCACCATGTCGGTTGGCGGCATGTCAGGTGGCGGCGAAGCCAGCACCAGTATTGCCCAGATTGATACGCAGCGCATCATCAATGCCGATAGCGAGCCGGGCAATTGGTTGGCTTATGGGCGTGATTATGCCGAGCAGCGCCATTCACCGCTGACGCAAATCAACAAAAAATCGATTGAAGACCTTGAATTGGCATTCTCTGTCGATATGTACACAACGCGCGGGCTTGAAGCCTCGCCGATTGTTGTCGACGGCATTATGTATATGACCGGTTCTTGGAGTGTGGTTGTGGCGGTTGATGCCAAAACCGGCGAAGAATTATGGTCTTATGATCCGGAAGTGCCGGGCGACTGGGCGCGCAAAGCGTGTTGCGACGTCGTCAATCGCGGCGTTGCGGTTTATGACGGCGCGGTTTTCGTTGCCAGTCTGGACGGCTTCTTGATTTCATTGAACGCCGAAACCGGCGAAGAAATCTGGCGCGTCGACACAATTACCGACCGCGGTAAATCCTACACCATCACCGGTGCCCCGCGCGTTGCCAATGGCCGCGTGTTTATCGGTAATGGCGGCGGCGAGTATGGCGTGCGCGGTTATGTAACCGCCTATGACACCAAAACCGGCGAACAGGACTGGCGCTTCTACACCGTGCCGGGGGACCCGAACAAACCGTTTGAGCACCCTGAAATGGAAGAAGCCGCGAAAACCTGGAAGGGTGGCGAATGGTGGAAAATCGGCGGTGGCGGCACTGTCTGGAATTCCATTGTTTATGACCCCGACACTGACACGGTTTATTTGGGCGTCGGCAATGGCAGCCCGTGGACACGCACCATCCGCTCACCGGGTGGCGGCGATAACCTTTTCTTGTCGTCGATTGTGGCGCTGGACCCGAACACAGGTCGCAAGAAGTGGCATTATCAAACTACGCCGGGTGACACATGGGACTACACAGCTGTGCAGGACATGATGCTGGCCGATATGGAAATTGACGGCAAGCAGCGCAAAGTCATTATGCAAGCGCCGAAAAACGGTTTCTTCTATGTGCTGGACCGTGAAACCGGTGAGCTGCTGCGGGCCAACCCGTATGTGACAGTGAATTGGGCGACGCATATTGATATGGAAACCGGTCGTCCGGTGGAGAATGACTCGCGCAATTGGGCTGAAAGCGGCAAATCGAAATGGATTTTGCCCGGCCCGCTTGGCGGCCATAACTGGCAGTCCATGAGCTATAACCCGAACACCGGACTGGTTTACATTCCGGCGATGGAAAGCCCGCTTGTGTTTGATGTCGACCATGACTTTAAAGCCACCGGTCGCTACAAATATGTAGAAGGCGGCTGGAACACCGGTGTTGAGTTTGGTCGTTTGCTGCCGCTTTTGGCGGAGCATCCGGATTTTCCGGCAGCCAAAGGCTACATCACGGCGTTTAACCCGCTAACCGGCAAAACCCATTGGGTGCGCGAGCACGGCACGCATTGGAATGGCGGCACGCTGTCAACCGAAGGCGGGCTGGTTTTCCAAGGCAATGGCGACGGCTTTTTTGTCGCCTATGATGCGGTAACCGGCGAAGAGGTCTGGAAGGTCAACACCTATACCAGCACCATTGCACCGCCTATCAGCTATGCCATTGATGGCGAGCAATATGTCGCCATTCAGGTTGGCTCCGGTGGGGCAGGTGGCCTGACAGAGGCGGCGATGCCGGCCTCTAATATGTGGGGCAATTTCGGTCGTTTGCTGGTGTTTAAGCTAAACGGTGGCCAGTCCATCGAGCAGCCAGAGCATTGGGCGCGCGAAATTCCGCAACCACCGGCCATTGAGCTGAAAGCCGAAGCGATTGACCACGGCATGGAGCTGTATCACGAAGTGTGCACTTTCTGTCACGGCATTGCCGTTATCGGTGGCGCGGCCATTCCTGACCTGCGGAAAATGAGCGAGCAAACGCACCGCATGTTTAAGGAAATTGTGCTGGAAGGCGTGCTGGTTGACCGCGGTATGTCGAGCTTTGCCGACCGCCTGAGCGAGAAAGACGTTGAAGATATCTACGCCTTCATCGTTGCGCGCAGCTGGCAAGACTATG
>CBFHPF010000030.1:0-14141 GCA_965657665.1 Alphaproteobacteria bacterium
CAAAATACCGGCCAGACGGAACATGTTATAGGCGATGTAATAATCCAAATTCTCAATGCCATCGCGGCCCGTATGCTCGCAATAAAGGCGGGTATATTCTTCCGCATCGGGAATGTTGAGCGCGGCAAAATCGCAGCCCAACAGCGTATTAGTGCTACCTGCATCATTGGGCATATACCATTGCATCAGATGATAGGTGAAATCGCCCAGCGGATGACCCAAGGTTGATAATTCCCAATCCAGCACGGCAGCCACTTGCGGCTTGTCGGCATGCAGCACCATATTATCGAGGCGATAATCGCCATGCACGATAGACACTTCATCACTGCCCGGAATATTGCTCGGCAGCCAGTCAATCAGCTTGTTCATGCTGGTAATTTCTTGCGTTTCCGACAATTGATATTGCTTGGTCCAACGCGAGATTTGACGGGCAAAATAGTCGCCCGGCTTGCCAAAATCATCCAGCCCGATGGCGCTGTAATCAGTATTGTGCAAATCAGCCAGCGTTTTGATTTTCGCTTCAAAAATCGCGCGACGGCCTTCGGTCGGAATATCCGGCAATTGCGGGTCCCATAAAATGCGCCCCTCAACCATATCCATAATATAAAAAATCGTGCCGACAATGCTTTCATCTTCGCACAAGCAATAAGTGCGCGGCACCGGAAAACCGGTCGAGCCAAGCGCGGTGATGACTTTATATTCGCGGTCAACCGCATGCGCCGATGGCAGCAATTTGCCCGGCGGCTTGCGGCGCATCACATATCTTTTATTCGGCGTTACCAGCTGATAGGTCGGGTTGGATTGTCCACCTTTAAACTGGCGCACCTCCAATGGCCCTTCAAAACCCTCAACATGGGCGGCCATATAGTCTTCGAGATTCTTCTCATTGAATTTATGCGTGTCGGCAACATCTTTTGTGCCGCCAAATTTTTCGACGCCTTCATCCTGCATGGTTTTTCTCCCTCAGCGCTGTTCGCGCGCAATCTCCCTATAGCCGATATCGCGGCGGCAAAATCCTTGCGGCCAGTCAATCGCATCTACCCCAGCATAAGCCTTCGCTTGGGCTTGTGCCACTGTTTTGCCACGCGCCGTCACATTCAACACGCGCCCCCCAATGGCGGTAATGGTGCCGTCATCGGCTTTGGCTGTTCCAGCATGAAACACTATTGTTTCATCATCCACCTTATCCAAATCGCCAATCACCGTGCCTTTATCATAAGCCGCCGGATAGCCATTTGCCGCCATCACAATGGTCATGGCTTTTTCGTCATGCCAGTCCAGCGATACGCCGCTGAGACTGCCGGTTGCCGCTGCCGCCAGCGCGGGCACAATGTCAGATTTCAAGCGCAGCATCAGCACTTGGCATTCAGGGTCACCGAAGCGGGCATTATATTCGACGAGCTTCGGGCCTTCCGGTGTCAGCATCAAACCGGCATACAGCACGCCGCGATACGGGTGGCCGCGCCGCTTCATTGCCGCCAAAGTCGGCTTGATGATTGTTTCCATGGTCGTGTCAATCAGCGTCGGTGTCATGATGGCGGCGGGGGAATAAGCGCCCATGCCGCCCGTATTGGGACCGGTATCGCCGTCGCCGACCCGCTTATGGTCTTGCGCTGTCGCGAGGGGTAGCGCGTTTTCGCCGTCACAAAGCACGAAAAAGCTGGCTTCCTCGCCGGTCATAAATTCTTCAATAACCAATTCGGCACCCGCATCGCCAAATGCGCCATCGAAAATATCTTCGACAGCATCGCGCGCGGTTTGCATATCTTCGGCAATAATCACGCCCTTACCGGCGGCCAGCCCATCGGCTTTCACGACGATTGGCGCGGCCCCTTTTGCAATCGGCAGTGTATCCAAATAATCCAGCGCGGCGCAGGCATTATCAAAGCGCCCATAAGCGGCGGTCGGAATATCAGCTTCGGCGCATAAGTCTTTGGTATAACCTTTTGAGCCTTCCAATTGCGCCGCCACTTGCCCTGGCCCAAAGGCGGCAATATTAGCTGCCGCCAAATCATCTGCCAGACCGGCCACCAAAGGTGCTTCCGGCCCGATGACCACCAAATCAATCGCTTTGTCGCGGCAAAACTCAATCACTGCCTTATGGTCGGCAGCATCCAGCGCGATATTTTGCGCCACGGCCGCCGTGCCACCATTGCCCGGTGCACAATAAAGCGTGTCGACCAACGGGCTTTGCGCGATTTTCCAACACAAAGCATGCTCGCGACCGCCCGAGCCAAGCACCAGAATGGATTGATTGGGTTGTGCCATTTTGCTCTCCTGCAAAGCGCCGTAAATTAGCCTATTATAACATCGGTGAGAATCGCCGACGGACATTTAACGTTGGTCTTAACATAGCGACGCAGGGCAGAAAAGCATGAGCCAAGCAGGCGATAATATTATCGAGTTAAGCGTCTCGGAATTATCGGGTCAGGTGAAACGCCTGGTCGAAGACAGTTTCGGGCGCGTGCGGGTGCGCGGCGAATTGGGGCGCGTGTCGCGTCCGGCCTCAGGCCATGTTTATTTTGATGTGAAAGACGATAAAGCCGTTCTCGCCGCTGTTATGTGGAAGGGCACAGCCAGCAAACTAACCATGCAGCCCGAGCAAGGGCTTGAGGTTATTGTCACCGGCAAGCTGACGACATTTGCCGGTCAGTCGCGCTATCAAATGATTGTCGACAGCATGGAGCCGGCCGGTGAAGGCGCACTGATGGCGCTGCTGGAGGCGCGTAAAAAACAATTGGCGGCGGAAGGCCTGTTTGACGAAGCGCGCAAGGCTGACTTGCCGTTTTTGCCGCAAACCATCGGTGTGATTACCAGCCCATCCGGCGCTGTCATTCGCGATATTTTGCATCGGCTGGCGGACAGGTTTCCGCGCCATGTGTTGGTCTGGCCGGTGCGCGTGCAGGGCGAGACGTGCGCCGAAGAAGTCGCCAGAGCGATTGCCGGTTTTAACGCGCTCGAGCCGGATGGCGATATTGCGCCCCCCGATGTGCTGATTGTCGCGCGCGGCGGTGGCAGTCTAGAAGATTTATGGGGCTTTAATGAAGAAATTGTTGCCCGCACGGCGGCGCAATCTGACATCCCGCTTATCTCGGCAGTTGGTCATGAAACCGATACGACACTGATTGATTATGTGGCAGACAGGCGCGCGCCGACTCCGACAGCGGCGGCTGAAATGGCGGTGCCGGTGCGGAGCGATTTGCAAGCCACGATGAGCGAATTGGACGGGCGGTTACTGCGCGCGCAAGGTCGCCGCTTGGAGCGCGAGCGCGCTCATTTAACCGGCCTGTCACGCGGCCTACCCAATTTGGAAGATATTCTGGCTTTGCCGACGCAAAAGCTCGACACGCTGGCGCAGCGTTTGGGCGGTGCTTTATCGGCCAATAATAGTGTTCATGCGGCGCGCTTGGTGAAAAGTTCAGCGCGGTTAACGCCAACCGCGTTAATGGGGCGGGTGCGCGCGCAAGCCGATAAGCTGAGCGGCTTGGCGATGCGTAACCAGCGCGGCTTGGCCGGGCGTTTGGATAGCGCACGAAACCGCCTCGATAGCCTCGCCCGTCAATTGCGGCTGTTGAGCCATGAAAGCGTTTTGGAGCGTGGCTTTGCGCTGGTGTTGGATGAGGCGGGTAAACCGCTGCGCGATGCGGCGCAAGCATCACTTGGCAGTTTGTTGGATATTCGGCTTGCCGATGCACAGCAAATCTCGGCGCGGGTTGAAGCGGCGGCAGACCCCGCCGCGCCGCAAACACCACCGAAAGCAGCGAAGACGCAAAAAGCTGTAAAAAAATCGAAAGCGAAACCATCTGGCGATGACGGGCAAGGTCAGCTATTGTAGCGCCGAATAAAGGGAGACAAAAATGGCCGGTGGCGAAGCGAAAATAAAATATCTCGACGGCGATTTTGAGGTGATGATGCCTGGGGCTTTTGTCACTTGCGCGATAACTGGTCAGCAAATCACGCTGGATAATTTGCGATATTGGAGCGTCGACCGGCAAGAAGCCTATATCGATGCAGAGGCCTCTATGCAGGCCGAACTGGCGCAAAAATAATGCTGCGTATCGCTGCTCATTTAGGCGCTTTTTTTGGGTTTTTGCTTTTGTCGCTCGGCCCTGCGGCGGCGGTGGACTTGCCGCGCCAATATGTTTTCGGTCATACCGGCGCGTTCAAGCAAGGCGGGATGATTGTCATGGCACTGACGCAAGGCACATCTGTGCGCCTGAACGGTGCGCGATTGGAGCAGGTGGCGACGAAGTCGGGCGCGCATACGGTTATCGGCTTTGGGCGCGATGCACCGCTCACGCAAAAGCTGACTTTCACCAAAGGCCAAAACAGCGAGACGATTTCAGTGAAGCTGGAAAAGCGGCAATATAATGTGCAGCGCATTGATGGCTTGCCGCCAAAAATGGTTACACCATCTGAAGAAGATTTGCCGCGTATTATTGCCGGCAGCAAATTGAAAAAAGCCGCCCGTGCCGTGCGCCGCAAAAGCGATGACTTCGCACAAGATTTTATCTGGCCGGTCAGTGGACGCATTAGCGGCGTTTATGGCAGCCAGCGTTTTTATAATGGCGAGCCGCGCCGCCCGCATTACGGCATTGATATTGCCGCGCCGCGTGGCACAAAAGTTGTCGCGCCCGCGCCCGGGCAGGTTACCTTGGCTGAGCCGAATATGTATTTTGAGGGCGGGCTGATTTTTATCGAGCATGGCTTGGGTGTCACCTCAGCCTATATGCATCTCGACACGCTGGCGGTGAAAGTCGGCGACCGCGTCAAACAAGGTGATGTGATTGCGACCGTTGGCTCAACCGGTCGCTCAACCGGCCCGCATCTTGATTGGCGCATGTTTTGGAATAAAGCGCGTCTGGACCCGGCCTTGGTGGCGCAGGGCGCGCTGTCAGATAAATAAACTCAATAAGATTTATAAAGCTGATTGGCTTGCTTGGCAGCCATTGCCGCGCGTATGGCATCGCGCAGCGCATCTGCTTTTTTGACTTTCAGCGCAATCGGTAACACCTCAGCGCGCGCTGCCAACGCCGCCCGCGCCGAGCCTTCCGGCGTACCTTGCAGCCGCGCCATATCTTTTTCAGTGGTGATAAGCGCGCCGTCATGGGCCAAAAGCGCGGCCGCCTCGGCCTCGCTAAAGGCGTGATGGTCGTCAAATGCTTGCATGGCAATCGGCGTATAGCCAGCTGCTTTTAAGCTGGCGGCAAATTTTTCCGGCTTGGCAATGCCGCAAAAAGCCGTGACGTTTTTATCCGTTGATTTCGGCTTTGACGATGTTTCTATCGCGCCGTTAAACACCGGCTTGCCAAGTGCCTCTGCCATATCCATCAGCAAATCAATGCTTGGATGATGCGCGGCATTATCCGGCGCAATCACCAAAAGCGCGTCCAGCTTGCCAAACGCGATATCCAATCTTTGCCGCAGCGGCCCGCTCGGCAATAGCTGGCCATTGCCGAGACCGCTCGCGCCATCTACCACAATCAAATTAAAATGATGCGCCATTGCGGGGTTTTGAAACCCGTCATCTTTCACCAGCACATCATGCCCATCTGCCACGGCTTGGCGCAAACCGGCCATGCGGTCAGCCCCGATATAAACCGGCCAATCGCGTGCCAGCATAAGCGGCTCGTCACCCACTTGCGCGGCATTGTGCAGCGCAGGGTCAACGCGTAGCGGGCCTTTTTCGCTGCCGCCATAGCCACGCGATAACACAGCGGGCGACAGGCCGTCTTCGTGCAGCCATTGCATCATCAGGCGAACGCTTGGGGTTTTGCCACCGCCACCGGCGGTTAAATTGCCGACACAAATTACTGGCTTGCCCGGATGTTGGGTATGCGTCAGCTTGCGATTGAGGCTTTCCAACCCGCCATAGACAAAACTCAGCGGGCGCAGCGCGAGGCTGAACGGATGAAGCGATGATTGCCAAAAGCGTGGTTCAGCCATCATGCGCCTCCTGCGCCGGTCGGGCGAGCGGCGGCGTTTTCGGGTCAATGAGATAAGGCGCAATGAGTGCCAGTACCCGCGCCCGCGCGCCGCCCATATCATCGGCGTATGCTTTGGCGGCTTCGGCTTGTCGTTTAATCGCTGCTTTGTTTTGCA
Organism: Alphaproteobacteria bacterium; assembly: GCA_965657665.1. Lineage (GTDB taxonomy): Bacteria > Pseudomonadota > Alphaproteobacteria > RS24 > RS24 > UBA8337. Next base: position 6,103 of record CBFHPF010000030.1, read on the forward strand.
TCAGCGCGCCGATTTGCGCGGCCAAAGTTGCGCTGTCGCCAATCTCGGCAGTGGCCTGACGCGCCGCCAAACCGGCGAATATTTCAGTGAAGTTTTGCACATGCGGGCCGTGCAAAAGGGCGCAATCCAATTGCGCCGCTTCCATCGGATTTTGCCCGCCATGCGGCACTAATGTGCCACCAATGAAAACAATATCTGTCAGCCGATATAAAAGACCAAGCTCGCCCAGCGTGTCGGCCAGATAAATTTGTGTTTGTTTGGTTATCTTTTGATTTTCACTGCGCTGGGCAACATCATATCCGGTAGCGCGCAATTCGGCGGCAATATCTGCGCCACGGTCGGGATGGCGCGGTGCGATAATTGCCAGCGCATTATCTTGGGAACTTTGTTTTTTTGAGGTGGGCAGCATAGCCAGCGCATCGGCGATTTTCACCTCTTCATGCGGGTGTGTGCTGGCAGCCAGAAAAACCGCCCGCTTGCCGATTTGCTTTTTGAGCGCGCTCAGTTGCGCTTCATCATAAGGCAAAGGCGGCGCATCCAATTTCAAATTGCCCGGTGTTTTAACTTGCGCCGCGCCCAGTCGCGCAAGGTGATCGGCGGATATATCATCCTGCGCCATTAACAGGGTAAAGCAGCCGAGCAAATGCTTGGCGGTGGCTGAAAGTTTCTGCCAACCGGCAAAACTTTTTTGCGATATCCGGCCATTAATCATAATCAAGGCAATGCCGCGCTGATGGCAGGCGCGCACTAAATTGGGCCAAATCTCGCTCTCGACCCATAAAGCTACATCGGGCTGCCAATGGTCGAGAAAACGGCAAATATAAGCGGGGCGGTCGAGCGGGGCGAATTGATGGCGTAGCCGTGCGCGTAAATCTCGATTGGCACTTTGCCACCGCGCTACGGTTTGCGCTGATGTCAGCGTGCCGGTAGTCAGCAAAATTTGCTGTGCCGGGCGGCTTTCTAAAATGTCTTGCAGCAGGGGCAATATGGAATTGGTTTCGCCGACGCTAGCGGCATGCACCCAGATTAAATGCCCGGGCGGGCGTTTAAGCGCAGCATAGCCATATTTTTCGCGCAAACGGGCGCGGTCTTCGCGGCCTTTTCGGGCGCGCCGCGCCAGACTGAACCATAAAAACGGCGCGGCCAAAAACGCCACGAGTTGATACAGCCGCAACGCCGTCATCAGCCATCCTCAGAAGCAAATTGCTTGTCATGCAATTCGGCATAAATGCCGCCCGCTGCCAGCAATTCGGCATGCGTACCGCTTTCAGCCAAACGGCCTTCCTGCATCACGAAAATACAATCGGCATGCATGACAGTGGATAGGCGGTGGGCAATCACCAGCGAGGTGCGCCCCTTCATTAATTGCGTGAGGGCGGCCTGCACTTTTTGTTCTGAGGCCGTGTCCAGCGCAGACGTCGCTTCGTCGAGCAGCAAAATCGGCGCGTCTTTCAACATGGCGCGGGCAATGGCGATGCGTTGTTTTTGTCCGCCTGAAAGGCGCAAGCCGCTCTCGCCGACCCGTGTCTCATAGCCTTCCGGCATATCGGAAATGAACTCATGCGCCGCCGCTTGTTTGGCGGCTTGTTCAATATCAGCGCGCGCCACATCACCTTGTCCATAGGCGATATTATTGGCGATGGTGTCATCAAACAAAAACGGGTCTTGCGTCACCAATGCGGTGGCGCGGCGCAAACTGTCGAGACTGACATCGCGAATATCTTGCCCGTCTATGGTGATGCGCCCGTCTGTGACGTCAAAAAACCGCAAGACAAGATTGAGCAGGGTTGATTTGCCGGAGCCGGACGCGCCGACCAGAGCCACATTTTGTCCCGCTTTAATATCAAGACTAACGCCGTTTAGCGCCTTGTGGTCGCGGCCTTCATATTGAAAGCGCACATTTTCAAAAGACAATGCGCCTTTTGTGACATGCAAGGTTTCGGCATCGGGCTTGTCGATAATCGCGTCTTGCCAGTCGAGCACGTCAAATACGCGCTTACCTGCCGACACGCCTTCTTGCAAAATGGTTTGCATATTGGCGACCGAGCGCAGCGGTTGATAGACCGCCAGCAGCGCGGTGATGAAGCCCATAAATTCACCGGCTGTTAAATTGCCTTGCATGGATTGATAGCCGCCGACGAAAATAATCGCGCCGACAGCGATACCGGCAAGCGATTCAATGGCTGGGCTGGCGGCAGATTTGGCGCGCACGGCGCGCATGGTATATTCCAGCACGCGCTCAATTGTAGATTTGGCGCGGTCAATCTGGTCGGCCTCTTGCCCATAGGCTTTGACAATGCGCAAGCCCGACAGCGTTTCGGAAATGAAGGTTGATAATTCGCTGGTTTCTTCCAGCCCTTGCCTGGAGGCGGAGCGCGTTACCTTGCCCAGACGGCGCATGGAATAGACACCCATCGGCACAACAATGATGGTGTAAATCAACGCCAAGTGCCAATTAATGGTGAACATGAAGGCAATCAGCGCGACAATCGTCAGCAAATGGCGCACCAGCGCAATAATGATATTCGATACCGTATCGCGCAGCCGCGTTGCGTCATTCATGAAAATGGAAATATACGCGCCGGTGTGACGGCTGGAAACATAGGCCAAATCGCCATGCACCAGACGGGCGAATAAATCGCGCTGCAAATTGGAGGTCGAGCGTTGACCGACAAAATTCATAATCACGTTAGATCCGAAAGTCGCGCCGCCCTTCAGCAAAGAAATAACAACAACCCCAAGCGGCACGATAATGAGCATGGCTTCATTTTTGCCGTTAAACACCTCATCAACCGCTTTTTGGATAAACCAAGGCAGCGCACCGGTGGTTGCCGCGACAACGATATTAAGCAAAATCGACAATCCAAGCAGCGGCAAATAAGGGCGCAAATAGCTGCGCAGCATACGCTCAATCAGCGCCAGCGATTTCGATCGTCGGTTCTGATAGCGCGCCTGAACATCATGGCGCTGATTATGTGTGACGTTTGGCGCGTCACTATCGCGGGTCGCTTGGCTCACTATTGGCCCTCATGCGGCAAATCTGATTCGTTTTTATAGCATATTGTGGCGTAAAAGCGGCTAAATGCCGAGAAACTGCTGCGCTCTAAAGACCGGCGAGCGACATGCCCTCGACCAAAACGGTCGGCGCATTGACGCCACGGCGAAACTCCAAATCATCAGCCGGTGTCATATTGAGGAACATCTCACGCAGATTGGAGGCGATGGTAATCTCGCTGACCGGATAGGCTATCTCGCCATTTTCAATCCAAAAACCGGAAGCACCACGCGAATAATCGCCGGTCACACCGTTAACGCCCATGCCGATAAGCTCGGTAACATAAAAGCCGGTGCCGATATCTTTCATCATTTGAGCGACTGAACGCTCACCCGCTTGCATATATAAATTAGTGGCTGATGGGCCGGGCGGGCCGCCAATACCACGCGCGGCGCGACCATTGGTTTGCAAGTCCAACTGGCGGGCTGATGCGCTGTCGAGCAACCAGCACTGCAATTCACCTTGGCTGACCAGTTCTAATTTATCCGTGCTGACCCCTTCGCCGTCAAAGGCAGCAGAGCGCAAACCGCGCGGGCGCAGCGGGTCGTCCATAATGGTGATGGCGTCGGACATGATTTTTTTGCCCATATCATCGCGCAAAAAAGATGTACCGCGGGCAATCGATGTGCCGGTAATCGCGCCGGCCAAATGACCCAGCAGCGAAGCCGAAACACGCGGCGCATAAATCACATCGGCTTTAGTGCTTTCAATTTTGCGCGGATTAAGCCGTTCAATCGTGCGCGTGCCGGCCCGTGTGCCGACAGCATCAGGCGCATCCAAATCGGTTAAATGGCGGGCCGAATGGCTGGCCTAATCGCGCTCCATGCTCTCGCCTTCGCCGCCGATAACAGCGCAGCTAACCGAAAAACTGGTGCTGGTATAAGAACCGGCAAAGCCGTCACTGGTCGCCAATGCGGTGGTGGCGCGGCCCCATCCGGCACCGGCGCCTTCTGAATTGGTGATGCCGTCAACGGCGCGCGCAGCGTCTTCGCATTGTTGCGCCATGCCCAATAATTCATCGGCGCTCGGCTCATGCGCATCGGCAATGTCCAAATCAACAATTTCTGTTGCCAAGCGGTCTTGTGGGGCGAAACCGCAATAGCGGTCTTCCGGCGTGGCGCGGGCCATATCAACAGCGCGTTGCGCTAATTGTTGCAGCGCATTGTCATCGACGGCAGAGCCGGAAACAAAAGCTTGTTGGCGGCCTATCATGGCGCGCAAGCCGACATCACGGCTTTCAGCGCGCTCGCAATCTTCCAAAGTGCCGAGGCGGCATGACAGGCTGAGCGATGCGCTGTCACTGACAATCGTATCGGCGGCATCAGCACCGGCTTTGAGGGTTAACTCAATCAGTTTTTGCGCCAGAGCGAGATTGGCATCAGACATAAAATTTCCGTTCACTAAACGTCACAAGAAGGGGGCTTAACCGTCGGAGAAACCTTCGGAGAAATTGCCTTTTAAGCGATTGCGGCCATCATGGACAACATCGCCCGGCTTATCTTCATCATCGGGTCGGGCGGTGGCGCGGCGCAGCACATCAATATAGCCGGGCGCCGTCTCACAGCGTTCAGACAGACCGATTTTGTGCAAATATTTGCTGAGCAGCGGCAGCCGATAGCACGGCACATGCATAATCAAATGATGCTCGACATGATAATTGACCCAATAAGGGGCAATCAAAAGGCGCGAGATAAAATTGGTTTTCGTGGTGCGCGACGAGCGAAACGGGTCGTTATTGTCGGGCACAATGGCGTGCTCGGCAATATTTCTGAGCCGCGTAATCGCCATATGATAAGTGAGAAACGGCAGCAGCCAAAACATCAGATAATACGACCAATGAAACAAAGTGGCGCATGCCGCGAAAACAACCGCATTGGCAATCACGCTCTTGCCGAGCTTTTTCCAAAAATGGCGCAGTCGCCCGACAAGACCCAAATCTTTATCGCCAAAGGCGTTTAGAATTTGCGCTTTGCGCTGTTGATAGCCGGTTTGGCCGGTCAAATCGCGCACCAGCTTGCGGCGCAGGCTTTTGCGTGTGATGGGAAACGGCTTGGATAAAATCAAATCCGGATCATCATCTTGTTGGGTGCGCGTGTGATGCACCAAATGATAACGGCGATAAGCATCCGTGCGCGCCATCATCGGATAAGCAAGCAGCCAATCGGACAGCCAATTATTCCAAGACAGGGTTTTAAACAGCCCATTATGCGCCGCATCATGCATCAGCACAGCAAGGCCCAATTGGCGCGTGCCGATAATCATCACAGCTAAAATAAATGTCAACGGATTGGGGAAGACATAAAACAGCCCCATGGCGGCAAAAATAATCGCCCAGCAATGCACCACCAGCGCCAACCCGATAATATCGGAACGGCTTTGCAGCCGCGCCAAAATATTGTCATCGCGTACCAGCTCGCGCGCCGTATAGCGCAGCTTGGTCGGCAATTCCGCCGCCAGATTGAAATCATTTTCAGTCGTTGAACTCATGGTGCAAAATATAGGGCATTTAATTGCCGATTGCACCCACTTCTCGGCGATGCGGCTTTTTATCTTAATAAACACCCAGCAGCAGGGCGGCGGCGATGATGAGGCCGGTATTGCGATTGCTGCGAAAGAGCTGCAAGCACACATCAGGCCGGTCGATATCCAGCTTAAGAATTTGCACCGCCAAATGATAAGCGGCAACCGCCACGCCGACCCAATAAAGCTGGGTCAGGCCGCCGCTCAGGCCGACGCCGATAAGACAGGCGATTGTGCCGCCGTAAAAAATCACCAAAGCCGGTTTGGTATATGTGCCGAGCCGCAAGGCGGATGATTTCACGCCGATAAGCGCGTCGTCTTCTTTGTCTTGATGGGCGTAAATCGTGTCATAGCCCAAGGTCCAAAACACGCCACTCGCATAAAGCCACAAAGTCGCTTCGCTAATTGTGCCGGTGAGCGCGCAATAGCCAAGCAGCGCGCCCCAATTAAAAGTCAGGCCGAGAAAAAATTGCGGCCAATAGGTGATGCGTTTCATAAACGGATAGCTGGCCACCAGTGCCAGCGAGGCCAGCCCCAATAAAATGCTCGGCATATTGAATTGCAGCAAAACTAGCAGGCCGATAAAGGCTTGCGCGATAAGAAACCCCCAGGCTTGCAAAACCGTTACCTTGCCCGATGGCAGCGGGCGCAGCGCGGTGCGGTCGACTTTCGCGTCAATTTTGCGATCGGCAATATCGTTAAATGTGCAACCGGCGCCGCGCATCACCACGGCACCAATGGCAAAAAGCGCGATCATGAAAAGCGGTGGATAGCTGTTTATTTGTGCGCCCGCCAAGGCCATGCCCCAAAAGCACGGCCAAAAAAGCAGCCATGTGCCGATAGGGCGGTCGAGCCGCGCCAATTGCCCGAAACCATGCCAGCGCATTGGCAAAAGCCGCATCAGCAGGTTTTGACCTTCCGTATCTTTCGGCGCGGTTTGGTGGGGGGCATCACCGGTCATTGAATTTTTTGACCCTTTCATGGCACAAGCAGGTTAGAAATAATTAACGGCCTTAGGAGTAGGTGATGGCGCGGGCGAATGCAACATGGCAGCGACTTTATGTGACGGCAGATTTGTCAGCTGATGCCGCACTGCCATTGGATGACAAGCAAGCGCATTATATCCGCAATGTGCTGCGCCTGAATGAGGGCGCGGATTTGCTTTTGTTCAATGGGCGCGATGGCGAATGGCATGGTGCGATTGAGCAGATAAGCAAAAAACAGGTGATTGTGAGGCTGGTCGCACAAACCCGTCCGCAGCAATCAGACGGTGAAATGTCGCCAGATATTTGCCGCGATATCTGGCTGATGGTTGCGCCGGTGAAAAAAGACCGGCTCGATTATCTGGCACAAAAAGCCACTGAAATGGGTGTTACGAAACTCGTGCCCGTCATCACGCGGCGCACGCAAAACGCCAAAGGTGGGGTCAAAATCGATAAACTTATCGCCAATGTGATTGAGGCAGCCGAGCAATGTAATTTGCTCAGCGTGCCGGAGGTGGACGAGCCGCGAAAGCTGGCTGATGTGCTGGCTGATGTTTCGCCAAACGAGCAAGTGAACGAACAGGCGAAAAGACATATTGTGTTTTGCGATGAGGAAGCCGCTATCGGCAGCGGGCGCGATGCGTTGCCTGCCTTAAAAGGGCAAAAACTCGCGCTGCTTATCGGGCCGGAGGGCGGCTTTGACGATGAGGAGCGCGCTATGCTGGAGGCGCGCGATGATGTGACTTGTGTCTCATTGGGGCCGCGTATTTTGCGCACGGACACAGCCGTTGTTGCCGCTTTGGCGTTGCTGCAATCGCAGATTGGCGATTGGTAGCGCGCGCTTTTCGGCTCTTGCTTGTCGGAAACGCAAAAGCACACTAAATAAGGGTGAGATAAGCCCGCATCTGTTTGGATGAGACGCGTGCAGGAGAATAGCCTATGTCTGACGCGCCACAAGAAATGCACTCAGTCAGTGATTTAATCGCTTGGATGGAAGCCGGTAGCAAGCCGCGCGAAGACTGGCGCATTGGCACAGAGCATGAAAAATTTGGCTTTCGTAGTGCCGATTTATCGCCGCTGCCCTATGACGGGCCGGATGGTATTTTCGCCATGCTGGAAGGGCTGAAGCAATTTGGCTGGCAAGGCAAATATGAGGGCGACACGCTGGTTGGGTTGGCGCGGCCTATGTCTGAAGGCGGCGGCTCAGTGACGTTGGAGCCGGCAGGTCAGCTGGAATTATCCGGCGCGCCGTTGGAAAATATTCACCAAACGTGTAGCGAGATTTCTGCCCATTTGAGCGAGGTGAAAAGCGTCGCCGAAAAGCTTGGTCAGTCTTATATGGGCATTGGTTATGCGCCTTCTTGGGGGCTTGATGCCGCGCCGCAAATGCCGAAGGGCCGTTATTTATTGATGAATAAATATATGCCCAAGCAAGGCACGCGCGGGCTGGAGATGATGTATTTAACCGCCACTGTGCAGGT
>CBFHPF010000031.1:0-13932 GCA_965657665.1 Alphaproteobacteria bacterium
GGGGTGATATTGTTGCGTGGACGCATTACGCCACGGTGACGGCTGAAGAATTGGGCGTGACATCGAAAAACGCAGATAAAATGAAAAGTTCCAAAAACCCGTCTGTGCGTCGCTTGCTTGGGCTGGACGGCACGTTTGGTGCCAATATGGGCATTCGCGCCGATTGGAGTTTGCAAATCGTTAAGCAGGTTGGCAATTACGGCGAAATTTTTGAGCGTAATGTTGGCGTGAACACGCCCTTGGCAATTAAGCGTGGTGTAAATGCACTTTGGACAGATGGCGGTTTGCAATACGCGCCGCCTATCCGATAGTGGCGGTTTCGAGTGCTCGTTAACAGTTCCAAACAATAACCCCTTCCGAAGGATAAAAAAGACTTTGCAGCAATTAAAATCCAAACTGCTCAGGCGCGATGTTCTGCTGCAGGCACTGGTGCTCGCCGCCTTGGTGCTGGGTATGATTTGGCTCGTCGCCAATGTGCAAAGCAATCTGGAGCGGCAAAACATTAATTCCGGTTTCGGCTTTTTGTCGGAGCGTGCGGGGTTTGGCATTAACCAGACGCTGATTGACTATACCGAGGATGATAATTTTGGCCGTGTGCTGGCTGTCGGCCTGCTCAACACGCTGCTGGTGTCGGTGCTGGGTATTGTGCTGGCGACGATTATCGGCTTCTCGCTGGGCGTTGCGCGTCTATCGAATAATTGGCTGATAAACAAAATCGCCATGGTCTATGTGGAGATTTTCCGCAATGTGCCGCTGCTGCTGCAAATCATGTTTTGGTATTTTGGGGTGCTGCGCAATTTGCCTTCGCCGCGTCGTGCGGCCTCGGTCGGCGATGCGGTGTTCTTGTCCAATCGCGGCATCATGCTACCGGCGGTTGAAATGGCGGCCGGTGCGCTGTGGTATGGCTTGGCCATTGCCGCCAGCATTGCGGGGCTGATATGGCTGCACAAGCGCGCCATGCGGGCGCTATTGAGCGAAGGGCGTGTGCTGCCTGTTTGGCGGCCTTTTGTCATTTTGGTCGGGCTGGCTTTTGGCGTTGCGGCGTTGTTCGGCGGCTGGCCGTTCAGTCTCGATGTGCCGGTGTTGCGCGGCTTTAACTATCGCGGCGGTATTTCGGTATTGCCCGAATTCGCCGCGCTTTTGCTGGCTCTCAGTCTGTATACGGCAGCGTTTATCGCCGAAATTGTGCGCGCCGGCATTGAGGCGGTCAATAAAGGCCAGCGTGAAGCCGCCGCCGCTTTAGGGCTGCCTGAGAGCACGGCTTTGCGTCTGGTGGTTATTCCGCAAGCTTTGCGGGTGATTATTCCGCCGCTGACCAGCCAGTATCTTAATTTGACCAAAAACTCTTCGCTGGCTGTGGCGATTGCTTATCCAGATATTGTCTCGGTATTTGCCGGCACGACTTTGACGCAGGTCGGTCAAGCGGTTGAGATTATTTTCATCACCATGATGATCTATCTGAGCCTCAGTCTGCTCACCTCGTGGGCGATGAACCGCTATAATGCGCGCATGGCGCTAGTGGGGCAGAACACATGAGCGCACGTTTTACCCCGACAGCACCACGCCCCGCACCGGCCAATACGGTTGGCTTTGTCGGCTGGGCGCGTGCCAATTTATTTGCCAGCAAATTCGACACGGCATTGACGATTATTTCTGTCAGCTTGATTTTATATGTGCTTGAGGCGGTGTTCGGCTGGGCGATAATTGATGCCAGCTTTTCAGGCACCGACCGTACGGCCTGTCTGAAAGACGTGCAGGGCGCATGCTGGCCGTTTATCGAAGCGAAATTCGGGCAATTCATCTATGGCCGCTATCCGGAAGCAGAACGCTGGCGGGTTGATTGGGTGTTCGCGCTTGGTCTCATCGGGCTTATTCCTATGCTGATGCCGCGCGCGCCGTATAAGCGCGCCAATGTTTTGTTCCTGCTCGGTTTTTATCCGGTTTTCGCCTTTATCATGTTGACCGGTGGCTTGTTCGGCTTGACGCCTGTCGGCACAGAAGATTGGGGCGGCTTATTGGTCACATTGGTGGTGGCGATTACCGGCATTGTTGCTTCCTTGCCGCTCGGCATTTTATTGGCGCTGGGGCGGCGGTCTGATTTGCCGATTGTGCGCGCTTTGTGCATCGGCTTTATCGAAGTGTTTCGCGGTGTGCCACTGATTACCGTATTGTTTATGGCAAGCGTTATGCTGCCGCTGTTTTTGCCTGATGGCGTGAATTTCGACAAGCTGGTGCGCTGTCTCATCGGCGTTGCGCTATTCTCGTCGGCTTATATGGCAGAAGTCGTGCGCGGCGGTTTGCAAGCGATACCGAAAGGCCAATATGAGGCAGCATCGGCGCTCGGTTTTGGCTATTGGAAGACCACGCGTTTGGTTGTGCTGCCGCAAGCCTTGAAGCTGGTCATTCCGGGCATTGTGAATACGTTTATCGGATTGTTTAAAGACACGACTTTGGTGTTGATTGTCGGCTTGTTTGACCTGTTGGGCATTGTGCAATTACATTTTACTGATGCCAGTTGGGCGACACCTGAAACCCATATCACCGGATATGTTTTCGCCGGTGCGGTGTTTTGGGCGTTTTGTTTTGCCATGTCGCGCTATTCAATTTTCATGGAACATCATCTCTCGACCGACAGAAAGAGCTAGCATTATGAGCAAACCGGTTATCCAGATTTCAAAGATGAATAAATGGTTCGGCAATTTCCATGTGCTGCGCGATATCGACCTTGAGGTGCAGGCGGGAGAGAAAATCGTTATTTGCGGCCCGTCGGGCAGTGGCAAGTCGACCCTTATTCGGTGCATTAATCGGCTGGAGCAACATCAAGAAGGCCATATTGAAGTGCGGGGCACTGTGCTGGATGGCTCGCAGAAGAATTTGGAAAACATCCGCTCCAATGTCGGCATGGTGTTTCAGCAGTTTAATTTGTTTCCGCATATGAGCGTGTTGGACAATTGCACCTTAGCCCCGATTTGGGTGCGGGGAACACCGAAAGCCGAAGCCGAGGCGCAGGCGCGAAAATATTTAGAGCGCGTGCGCATTCCTGACCAAGCGGAAAAATTTCCCGGCCAATTGTCCGGCGGTCAGCAGCAGCGCGTCGCCATTGCGCGCGCTTTGTGCATGAACCCCGACATCATGTTGTTTGATGAGCCGACCTCGGCGCTTGACCCTGAGATGATTAAGGAAGTGCTGGATGTAATGGTTGAATTGGCGCAAGACGGCATGACGATGATTTGCGTGACGCATGAAATGGGCTTTGCGCGGCAAGTCGCCGATCGCGTGATTTTTATGGATGATGGCGAGATTGTTGAAGAAAACAAACCTGAGGCGTTTTTCTCAAATCCGCAAAACGAGCGCACGAAACTTTTCTTGAGCCAAGTTCTGTCGCATTAAGTGTCGATAATCTCGACTTGCTTGCGGTTAACAGCCGTAAAGCCGAGTTTTTGATACAGATTAAGCGCTGACGGATGGTCGAGTGTGCAGGTTTGAATAATCACCCGCAGCGGCGCACGCGCAAAAATAATCTGCAAGGCTTGCTTGACCATAGACGGCCCCAGACCTTCGCCAATGGCTTCTTCAACCAAGCCGACGAAGACGATTTCCACTTGCGGAAACAGGCGAAAGTTCAATTCAACAAAGCCAATAGGCGTATCATTGCGCTGCAAGAGATAAATCTCGGTCGCCGGATGATGTATTAAGCCTGCCAATTGCTTGTCGTCGAGATGACGGCGATTGACCCAATGCCATTTGCGCCCGACCCGGTCATATATGTCGCGATAAATATCGAGCGGGATTTTATCTTCGCGCGTAAAGCTCACATTGTCCGGCCACGCGATAGTGCCAAGCTGCCGAAAAGGTCGCTCCATCGCCAGATGCGTTACAATGGTCTGCAAGCGTGTCATGCGGTTTTACAGCCAATCAGGGCAGGGCAGACCCAATTCCTTCAAGAAGGCGGGGTTATAAAGTTTCGACTGATAACGCGTGCCGTAATCGCACAAAATAGTGACAATCGTATGGCCCGGCCCAAGGTCGCGTGCCATATGCATCGCACCGGCAATATTTATGCCGCTGGATCCGCCAAGCACCAGCCCCTCATCTTTCAGCAGATCAAAAACAATCGGCAGGGCCTCGGCATCGCTGATTTGATAGGCGTCATCAATCGGCGCGTCTTCGAGGTTGGCCGTCACGCGGCCTTGCCCGATACCCTCAGTAATGGAAGTGCCTTCGCTGCGCAATTCGCCGTGCTTATACCAATGATACATATTCGCGCCCATCGGGTCGGCGGCGGCAATGCGGATGTTTTCGTTTTGCTGTTTTAAGTAAATGCCGGTGCCGGCCAAAGTGCCGCCCGTGCCGATGGCGCAGGTAAAGCCGTCAACTTTGCCTTCGGTTTGTTGCCAAATCTCCGGTCCGGTCGTTTCAATATGCGCTTGTCGGTTGGCGATATTGTCGAATTGATTCGCCCAAATAGCGCCGTTTTCGTTTTTTTCAGCCAACTCGGCAGCCAATCGCCCCGAATATTTGACGTAATTATTGTCGTCTTTATACGGCACAGCGGGCACTTCAATCAGTTCGGCACCGGCCAGACGCAGCATGTCCTTTTTTTCCTGACTTTGCGTTTCAGGAATAACAATTACAGATTTATAGCCCAGCGCATTGGCTACCAGCGCAATGCCGATGCCTGTATTGCCCGCTGTGCCTTCAACAATTGTGCCGCCCGGCTTAAGCAGGCCTTTGGCTTCAGCGTCGCGAATAATGAACAAAGCCGCGCGGTCTTTCACTGATTGACCGGGGTTCATGAACTCCGCTTTGCCCAAAATCGTGCAGCCAGTCTCTTGTGAGGCTTTTTGTAATTTGATGAGCGGCGTATTACCGATGGCATCAATCATATTATTATGGAATTGCATAACGGCTCCGAATACTAAAAAATATAATTGGTCTAATCCAAACAATGGATTATATCGTATCTATACCGATTATACTTGGATGATAGAAGTCTAAAGAGAACGTCGTGAACGCACATTTGCCACTTAGCCCCAGCCTGGAGTCACTTGTCGCTCAATATGCCGCCGGTGATATGGGTCATGGTATGGCCGTTTTAATGGCCAGTTTTATTACATTATCGCCTGCTGCGCGCCAGCAAATGCAAACACTCGAGCAAGTCAATGGCGTGCTGCTGGATGAAGCCGAGCCGGTTTCCATGTCAGACAGCGCGCTGGATGATATTATGTCGCTGCTCGACACTGGTGATGAGCCGATTGTAGAAGACACGCCTTGCGCCGCAAATGCTGATTTACCGGCCCCGCTGCGCGCTGTGCTGGATGATGCGATTGAAGATGGAAAATGGCGTTTTGCCTATCCGGGTGTGCGTCAAATGTCGCTGCCTATTGGCGATAGCGGCGAAAGCGTCAAATTGCTGAAAATCAGCCCCGGCAAAGCTGCCCCACGTCATACGCATAAAGGCATTGAAGCGACTTTGGTGTTGCGTGGTGCGTTTCGTGACGGTAATCGTTTGTATGAACGCGGCGAATTGGCGTTAGCTGACCAACATATTCAGCACCGCCCGCGCGCCGAAGGGGATGAAGATTGTATTTGTTTGGCAGTTACTGATGGCGCATTACGTTTTACCGACAGTCTTGGCCGTATCGCACGCGATTTCTTCGCGCGTTAAATCTTTCCTATTTATCGCACTGTTATTGCTGGCAATGCCGCAAAGCAGCTTCGCGTTTGCCGAAAATTTAACGACAAACTGGCGCGGGGGTATTCCTGACAATAATTTTCTCGCTTATGAAATTTTGCGCAAGGGCAAACGGCTCGGCTTTCAGAGCATTAGCTTTAGCGAGGCCGATAACGGCGATGTGATTGCCGATATTCATATTCAAATTGATTTTAAGCTAGGGCCGATTCCGTTGTTTCGTTATCGCCATGAAAATCGTGAAATTTGGCGCGACGGTCAGCTTATCGAAATGCGCGCCCGCACCGATAATAATGGCGAGAATGAATATACGGATTTAACCCGTGAGGGCGATGCTTTGGTAGGGCGCGGCACCAAATATGCCGCTGACCTTGGTGGCGTTACTCATTCGACCAGCTATTTCAGCCCTAATTTTGTCCGCCAAACCGATTTGGTCAGTTCGCAAGACGGTCGTCGCTTCAGGACAAAAACAGTGGAAGTCGGTCGCGAGACACTGAATTTGAAAATCGGTCAAGTGGAGGCGACGCGGTTTCGCACGACCGGCAAGTTCAAAATTGATATTTGGTACACAGATGACGGCCGCTGGGTAAAAACCGAGTTTTCGCGCGGCGGTAATACGCTGAATATTAATGCCGTTAATCCGACAGACCTTCCGCCACGTAAAGAGTGGAAACGTCCTTAACTCTTTCGGACCACTTGTCGAAATTTAGCGGAATTTGTCGGAGATTTTTATGCAAATTATGACGCCGCAGCACGGCTGCGCATGGATAACCGGTGCTTCATCAGGCATTGGTGCTGCTTTAGCGCTCGAATTGGCACAGCGCGGCTGGCAGGTTGCTATCTCGGCGCGCCGTGAGGCCGACTTAAAGGCCATCGCTAAAGGCCATGAGGCGATACACCCATTTGTTTGCGACGTCACTGACCGCGCAGCTATGGCTAAAACCGTCACTCAGATTGAGAAGAAGATTGCGCCGATTGCGCTGGCTGTTTTGAATGCGGGCATTTATTTGCCGACGGCTTTTCCTGAATTCGACGCGACAATATTTGACCGCACATTCGACGTTAATTTAACCGGCACGGTAAACGGGCTGGCACCGCTTGTGCCGCTTATGGCAGCGCGCGGGCAGGGGCATATATCGCTTGTTTCGTCAGTGGCCGGTTATGGCGGCTTGCCGACCTCAGCCGCTTATGGCGCGTCGAAAGCGGCTTTGTTTAATCTCGGCGAGTCGATGGCGATGGATTTGAAGCCATCAGGCGTGCATGTGTCGATGATTGCGCCGGGCTTTGTCAAAACCCCCGCAACAGATGTTAATGAGTTTGCCATGCCGTTTATCATCGAGGCTGATGATGCGGCGCGTCGCATTGCCGATGGCCTTGCCAAAGGCAAAACACATATCTCATTTCCCAAGCGTTTCAGCTTTATGCTGCGGCTTATCAATATGCTGCCACGTAGTGTTTATGTGCGGCTTGTGGGGCGGTCGACTGGCGGTTAATGATTGGCGTGTTGCAAAGTGAAATGCGACACATCTATCGAGCCGGTGCGGAAACCTGCCTCGCAATAGGCCAGATAATAACGCCACATTTGCTTGAACTTTTCATCAAAACCCAGCGCCTTTACCTCAGGCCAAACTTCCAGAAACTTGGTGTGCCACTGAGCTAATGTGCGGGCATAATCGAGGGCGAAATCTTCGCGTTGCACTAAGTTCAGACCGGCTTTTTCAAACTCAATATCCAGCCCATCTGGTGACGGCAACATGCCGCCTGGGAAAATATAACGCTGAATAAAGTCTGCTTTCTTGCGATAGCTGGCAAACCGCTCATTGGCGATTGTGATGATTTGCAAACCGGCGCGACCGCCCGGCTTCAGCAGTTTCTTCACTTGCTCGAAGTAAGTCGCCCAATAGCTTTCGCCGACCGCTTCAAACATCTCAATCGAAACAATGCGGTCATAGCTTTCGGTTACGTCGCGATAATCGCGAAACTCGAAATTGACTTTGTCAGACAGTCCGGCCAGCGCGATGCGGTTTTGCGCATAATTTAGCTGCTCTTGGGAAATAGTGATGCCTGTGACTTTGCAGCCGATTTCGCGGGCCGCAAATTCAGCAAATCCACCCCAGCCGCAACCAATTTCCAGCACATGGTCGTCGGGACCGATATTGCTGCTTTCTGCCAGTGCACGATATTTTTCAGTTTGGGCATCGCGCAAGCTTTGTTGGCTTTCGCGAAACAATGCCGAGCTATAGGTCATGCTCGCATCCAGCCATAGGCTATAAAACTCATTGCCCAAATCATAATGGGCATGAATGTTGCGCTTAGAGCCTTCGCGTGTATTGGGGCGCAGCAGATGAACCATACGGTTTAACCAATTGGTGATTTTATGACGGTCAATGGTTTGGCTGATGGCGCTCATATTGCGGTTCAACAAGGTCAGCAAATTGCCGAGATTTGGCGAGCTCCACTGATTGTCCATATAAGCCTCAGCAAAGCCCATTGAGCCATGCCGTAACACACGGCGGAACATGCGTTTGTCGTGGATTTTCAAAACCGCGAAATCGCTCGCGCCGGTTTCTTTTGTTTTGCCAAATGTCAGTGTTTTGCCGTCGGGCAATTCAATCTGCAATTGTCCATGCGTCAGACGGTTGAGCAGCGCCGATAATATGCGTGCCGATGCGGGCAATTGCCCCATCTCCGCGAGTGTCGCCTGTTGTTCCGGTTCGGTCCTGTTCATGCCATCCTCCTGCCACTCTAAATGCTATGCCGGCTCTGAGACGGTTGGGGGCGGCGAATAAACGGTACGCCCTTTAAAAAGAGTTTGGCAGCCTCGTAATGAATTGCAACCAAAACCTTCACCGTCATTAACGGGTGTTTAATAAGTAAGTGCACCAATTTTCTATCTGTCAGCGCATGGCGGCGGCCAACAAAGCTCGCCACCAGCAAGGGTGCATTATTTTGTGTTTCGCGAATGACCAGCCGTAAATCATCATCCGGCATGGCGGCTGAGAAGTGATAACGCGCCTGCATTTCAATAAACGGCGAGACATGCATTTGCTTGTCGCGTTCATGCAGCACCGGCGTTTCCGCCGCGCCCTTATCAAGTGACACAATGTAAATATGGTCATCGCCGAAGGTATTGCGCACTTCATAAACCATCGCGGAAAGCTGATCGCCACTCAGGCAGTAATAAACCGTTAGCGGATTGAAAGCGAAGCCGAACATGCGCGGATAGCACAGCATAAAGATGTTTTGCGGCGGTGCGACATTGGCCTCGGCGAGCATGCGCTCAATAAACGGGCGCAATGCGCTGCCGTCTTTCGCGCCATGGTCGCGCTTGCGCAGCGAAAACAGATTGAAGCGGTCGATAGATAGAAGCGACAAGTTCAAGCGGTCAGCATCAATATCATCAACATTTAGAAAAGCCGAAAAAACCCGATAGCTGAAGCGATGCGTTTTCGGGCGATAGCGCGCATGGCGCACTGTGCCGACATAAATCGCATTGCTGGCGGGTGCCGTCATTATTCAGCCGCCTCCGGTTTTAGGGCTTCTTTGGGGCTTTCGGTTTCCATGGCATTAATTTGCGCAATGATACGCAGCGCTGATTGCAAGCCGTCTTCGTGAAAACCAAAGCCTGTCCATGCGCCACAAAACCAAGCGCGATGCGCACCTTGAATGGCGGGCAGGGCGCGTTGCGCAGCCATGGCGGCGCGGTCAAATTGCGGATGGTCGTAAGTATAATGGCCAAATGTTTTATCAGCCGCCGGTGGCGTTGGTGGATTGAGCGTCACAAAAACCGGCTTGTCATTATCGATATTTTGCAGCCGGTTCATCCAATAGCTGACAGTCATCAAATCGCTTTCCATGCCTTTATGGGTCAAATAATTCCATGACGACCAAGTGATTTTGCGCTTCGGCATAAGGTTTTCATCGCGGTGTAGATAAACATCATTCGGGCGATAGCGCACGGCACGCAAGATGGCGGCTTCTTCGTCGGCCGCATCGGCCAATATTGCCAGCGCTTGGTCGCTATGACAGGCGAACACCACTTGGTCATATTGTTCGGTCTTGCCGTTCGCGGTTACTTCCACGCCATCTGTAACGCGCGTCACCGCCGTTACTTCTGCGTCAAGGCGTAAGGCATTGCCATAAGCGGCAGTAATTTTTTTGACATATTCTCGGCTACCGCCGCTGACTGTGCGCCATGTTGGGCGGTCGCGATTGATCAGCCGGTGATTGTAGAAAAATTGCAAAAAGCTGGCAGCGGGAAAATTCATAATCTCGTCCGCCGGTGTCGACCAAATGGCGGCCCCCATAGGCAGCAAATAGCGGCGAATAAAAGTTTGCCCCAAGCTGTGGCGGCGTAACCAATCACCAAGGCTCTCATCACCCAGCGTGCCGCTTTCATGGTCAATAGCGGCTTGTTTATTGAATTTGAAAATATCGCGCAGCATCAGCCAGAACACCGGGTTGAGCCAATTGCGCTTTTGCGCAAACACCGCGCGCAAAGACTGCCCCGACCATTCAAAGCGCCCATTATCGGCTGAAAAAGCAAAGCTCATATCGCTGGCTTCCGTATCGACGCCCAGCTCATCAAACAGTGCAATCAGACCCGGATAATTCAGCTCATTGTAAACAATAAAGCCGGTATCAACAGCAAGCTTCGTGCCGTCATAATCAATATCGACGGTCGCGCTATGTCCACCGGCGCGGGTGCGTTTTTCATAAACCGTTACATTATGGGTGCGCGACAGGATGTAGGCGGCCATATTGCCGGAAATACCGGCCCCGATAATGGCAATCTTCATAATTTTTACTCCTGACAACGATACTTTTTAACTTGGTTTACGATTGTGCTTATGACTGCGAGAGTGACTTGAAACTGCTAAGGGCGCGTTCGCGCGCGAATGGATGGTCAACAATGGGCGGCGGGTAATTCGGCGTAGTCGCCAGCATGTCAGCCGAGGCTGTCCACGGGGCAAATAATGTTTTGCCGCTGAGGCCGGATAATTCAGGGCACCATTGTTTGGTATAAACGCCTTCTTTGTCGAATTTCGGCCCCTGCAATATCGGATTGAACACGCGGAAATAGGGCGCGGCATCAGCACCGCATCCGGCAACCCATTGCCAGCTTGCGGTGTTATTGGCCGGGTCGGCATCGGCCAAGCATTGCCAAAACCATTTTTCACCTTCGCGCCAATCAATCAGCAAATGTTTGACCAGAAAGCTGGCGACAATCATCCGTACGCGATTATGCATATAGCCGGTGCGGCGCAATTCACGCATACCGGCATCAACAATCGGATAACCGGTTTCACCGCGCTTCCATGCTTCCAAATCATCGGGCGCGTCGCGCCACGGAAAAGCTTCAAACTTTTCTTGCAGGCTGACTGTGCCCATTGTCGGGTTTTGAAACAGCAGACCATAGGCAAATTCGCGCCAGCCAACTTCAGACAAAAACTTGTCGCTGTCATCTTGCGCCAAATCGGCTTTCATCGTTTCAGCAACAATGCGCTTCGGGCTGATTTCGCCCCACCGCAAATGCGGGCTGAGGCGCGAAGTAGCAGGCTCGGCGGGCAAATTACGCCGCTCGCCATATCCATGCACATTTTGGCTGAGAAACAATGACAGCGCAGCGCGCGCGCCGTCTTCGCCGGGCTGCCATTCGGCAAGGGTATCGCATTGCGCATGCGGCGCGGCATTTGGCAAAGCTTCGTTGTGTGGCCAAGTGTTGGGGGTCGGTAATTGCGATGGCGCATCCCAAATTCGGCTATCAATGCCATGGGCTCGACAGGCACGCCAGAAGGGGGTGAACACCCGAAACGGGCCGCCGGTGGATTTTGAGGTGATTTCCCACGGCTCAAACAGCAGCAAACCATTATGGCTCTCGGCCATCACGCCTTGTTGTTTCAGCTTTTCTTTAATCGCCGTGTCGCGGTCGATAATCGCCTTGTCATATTGCCTGTTCCAAAACACACCGGCCGCATTGGTCTCGCTGACCAGCGCATCGATAATCTCAGCTGCTTTGCCATGGCGATAAATCAGCTGACTGCCGCGCTTTTGCAGCCCGTTTTGCAATGCGACGAGGGACCGGTCGCGCCACCACAGCGCCATTTGGCCCGCTGCGCGCGCGCCGTCTGTGTCGTCAATAAAAACCGGAATGATAGGGTTGCCGATATCAAGAGCCGCTTCAAGCGCCGGATTATCATCCAACCTTAAATCTTGACGGAACCACACAATGATGGGCTGTGACACGCCGAACTCCCGAAACGCGATATTCTATTTCGCTACTGATATGGGTCGTTTTGGCGTGATGGCGAACTTTATTTGTCGCTTTGTGGGAACACACGAAAACCCGTTCGCTAGTTTTGTTGCGCGAACTTATCAGGAAAGGTAAGGCCCCCATCGGTCGAGATAGACTTGCAATATCTCAATCAGCGTTCCATCCGGATCTTTGCACATCGCGACATCGGCGAGCCGATCATGGCATGCGGTTGGTGGTGACACGAATTCGACGCCGTCATTTTTCAGCGCGTCATATGCTGAGGTCAAATCTTCTGACATCAGACAAATACGCACCAGCCCAAGGTCGTCATTGAGCAGCGGGCTGCTCTTTTGCCCCTTTGGAAACTCTGTCAGGTCAATTTTGGGAAATGTATCGCCAAGCTGCATGATGCAGGCGCGGCCTTCGGTTCCGTCCGGCAAACCAAGTGCGCCACCCGCGTCAGCGGGCACGGCTGCGGCGGTTTCTGCGTTAAGGTTTAAGTATGGCACACCGGGGACGAAGGGTGTGAATCCAAGTTTTTTATAAAACTCAATCGATGCGTCCAAGTCAGACACATTAATATTAATGTGTCCCCATTCAAAACTTTGCGTCATGACACTGCCTTTCCCGCATGATTACACCATTACTAAATCACTGCGGAAAACAGTCACATTTATAAAATTGACCGTCAACAGAAATGGGCACAGCGCATGGTTTTCTTGCGCCTATCGTTTAAGCCCTATCCCTTAAGTAGAGCGCAAAGGCTGGTCTTTCAGCGGCAAATTACGAATGCGTGTGCCGGTCGCGGCGTGAACGGCGTTAAACACAGCCGGTGCAGCGACACAAATTGTCGGCTCACCAACACCGCCCCAAAAGCCGCCCGACGGCATAACAATCGTTTCAACCTCGGGCATATCGGCAAGCTGTATTGACGGATAGCTGTCAAAATTATGCTCTTGCACCTCGCCATCTTCAAAGGTGATTTCGCCATATAAAGCTGCCGACAAACCATAGGCGAAGCTGCCGGACACCTGCGCATCAATTTGCTGCGGATTAACCGCATGACCGGGGTCAGTGGCGGCGACAATGCGGTGAATTTTCAATTCCCCATCTTCATTGACCGTGACCTCAGCGCATGCCGCGGTATAGCTGCCAAAGGAATAATTAACTGCCAATCCTCGTCCAAGCCCGTCTTTTTTGCCCCAATCGCCTTTTTCGGCGACGGCTTTTAACACAGCGGCATTGCGCGAGCTTTTGGGCATGAGCGAAAGACGAAACTCTAGCGGGTCTCGACCGGCCGCTTTGGCCAACTCGTCCATAAAGCTTTCCATATAAAACGTGTTTTGATTGATGTTCACGCCGCGCCAAAAGCCGGGCCGCACAGGCGGCGTAACCATGGCGTGGTCGATGCGCAAATTATCAATCTCATAATCAATCTCATGGTCAGCAAGACGCGGGCTGAGGCCATGCGGAACAATGCCCTGAAACACAGCCAAATCCATGCCATTAACCAGCCATTCAGGGCGAATGCCCTGCAAGATAGACTGTCCGGAAATGCGGAAATGCATACCGGTCAAATTACCGTTCTTATCGAGTGTGCCGCGCAGGCGCGCTTTGGTGAACGGGTGATAATAGCCATGCTGGGTGGTTTCTTCGCGCGACCACAACATCTTAATCGGCGTGCCGGGCATCAGCTTGGCGATAGCCACCGCCATCGCTGTATAGTCTTGCGACGCGCCACCGCGCCGACCAAAGCCGCCGCCCAAATGCATTTTATAAACTTCGCATTTCTCAATCGGCAGACCTGCCGTGGCAGCCACCACTTTCAAAGAGGTTTCGCCGTCTTGTGTCGGCACCCAAGCTTCGCATTTCTCTGCCGTATAAAGCACAGTGGCGTTAATCGGCTCCATTGGCGCTTGCTCTTGCCACGGATAGCGATAAGTCGCTTCCACCACCTGCGCCGCTTTATCAATCTCGGCTTCCA
>CBFHPF010000032.1:0-13912 GCA_965657665.1 Alphaproteobacteria bacterium
CCCGGATAAGGCGCCGCCCTCTTTATTTCATCTCGGATACGAGACTAATTCTTAGCCTGATCCACCAGCTTATTGGCTGCAATCCAAGGCATTTTAGAGCGCAGGTCCGCGCCGACTTTTTCAATCGGATGCGCGTCGTTGGTTTTACGGAACTCTTTGATTTCCTCTTGGCCACCTTGCATCCAGCGATCGGTAAATTTACCGGTCTGAATGTCTTCCAAGATTTTCTTCATCTCGGCTTTGGTGTCGGATGTAACGACGCGCGGGCCAGAGACATATTCACCAAACTCAGCTGTGTTTGAGATGGAGTAATTCATGTTGGCGATGCCGCCTTCATAAATCAGGTCAACAATCAGCTTCACTTCGTGCAAGCACTCGAAATAGGCCATTTCCGGCGGATAACCGGCTTCGGTCAGCGTTTCGTAACCGGCTTTGATAAGCTCGACCACTCCGCCGCACAAAACAGCTTGCTCGCCGAACAGGTCGGTTTCGCATTCGTCGCGGAAGGTTGTTTCGATAATGCCTGAACGGCCGCCACCGACGCCGCATGCGTATGACAGTGCGAGGTCGCGGGCTGTGCCGGATGCGTCTTGCGCAACAGCAACCAAACACGGCACGCCGCCGCCTTTGAGATATTCGCCGCGTACCGTATGGCCCGGGCCTTTCGGCGCAACCATTGAGACGTCAAGGTCAGGGCGCGCCTGAATAAGACCGAAGTGAATGGACAGGCCATGCGCAAACATCAGCGTGCCGCCTTCGCGAATATTATCCGCGATATCGGCATTATAAATGTCTTTTTGCAGCTCATCGGGTGTCAAAATCATCACCACATCAGCCCATGCAGCCGCATCGGCAATGTTTTTCACGGCAATGCCTTCAGCTTCAGCTTTGGCGATTGAGCTTGAGCCATCGCGCAGGCCAACACAGACCTCTTCAACACCGCTATCGCGCAGGTTCAGCAAATGGGCGTGGCCCTGTGAACCATAGCCGATAACCGCTACTTTTTTACCTTTGATGAGATTTGCATCAGCATCGCGTTCATACAGCATTTCCATAAGTCTGCTCCTTAAATGCTTTTCATTACATGGCTTCGGGGCCGCGAGAGATGGCCGCCGCGCCGGTGCGCGAGGCTTCTTTCAGACCCAGAGGTTTCATCAGCCCGATAAAGGCGTCAATTTTTTCACTATTGCCGGTGACTTCGAAAACAAAGCTGTCCGGTGTCGCGTCAACCACGCGGGCGCGAAAGGCTTCTGACATACGCAAAGCCTCAACACGCGACTCGCCTTTGCCGGTCACTTTAACCAGCGCCAATTCGCGCTCGACGCTGTCGCATTCGACCGTCAAATCAACCACACGATGCACCGGCACAAGCCGACCCAATTGCGCCTTGATTTGCTCAATCACTTGCGGTGTGCCCGAGGTGACAATAGTGATGCGCGACATATGCGTCTGCTCATCAACCTCAGCCACCGTCAGGCTGTCAATATTATAGCCGCGTCCGGAAAACAGACCGATAACCCGTGCCAGAACCCCGGCTTCGTTATCGACCAGAACCGACAAAGTATGGCTGGCAATATTTGTTTCTGCGTTCATCTTCAAACCTTCGCAAAATCGACCCAATGCCGCTCGCGTGTTGGTGTTCTATAGCCCAATGGCGAGGCGGTTAAAAGCCTGTTTATCTGCACACATGCACCGGCGCCGATTACACCAGCGCTTTACCCTCATCGGAAACTTCAATCTCGAGACCCTGCTCGTCAGCCAGCAGCATTTCATTATGCGCCGCGCCTGACGGAATCATCGGGAAGCAGTTTTCATCCTTGGTGACAATGCAGTCAAAAATCACCGGACCTTCAACATCGACCATGCGTTTAATCGCATCATCAAGTTCGCCCGGTGTTTGCGCCCGAATACCTGTCGCGCCATAGGCCTCAGCCAGCTTGACGAAATCAGGCAGTGCTTCGGAATAAGAACTGGAATAGCGGCCACCATGCAGCAATTCCTGCCATTGGCGCACCATGCCCATATACTCATTATTCAAAATGAAAATCTTAATCGGCAGGCGATACTGCACCGCAGTCGACAATTCTTGCATGGTCATCATGGCAGATGCTTCGCCGGCAATATCAATCACCAAACCTTTCGGATTGGCGACTTGCACACCGACCGCTGCCGGAATGCCATAGCCCATTGTGCCCAAACCGCCCGATGTCATCCAGCGATTAGGGTCTTCAAAGCGATAATATTGCGCCGCCCACATTTGGTGTTGGCCCACCTCAGTGGTGATGAAAGTGTTCGGCCCTTTGGTCAGCTCATACAAGCGCTCGACCGCATATTGCGGCTTAATCGACTTGCTGTCTTTGGCATAAGCGAGACATTTGCGCCCGCGCCAGCCTTCGATTTCTTCCCACCAGCTTGCCAGTGCTTTCTTATCGGGTGAAACAGCACGCGATTTATAAACACGCAGCATGTCTTCCAGCACGTGCGCGCAATCGCCGACAATCGCCACATCAACCATGACGTTTTTATTGATGCTCGATGGGTCGATATCAATGTGGATTTTCTTGCTGTCCGGCGAAAACTTATCCAACGCGCCGGTGATGCGGTCGTCAAAGCGCGCGCCGATATTAATCATCACATCGCAATCATGCATGGCCAGATTGGCCTCATAAGTGCCGTGCATACCCAGCATGCCCAACCATTGCTTATCGGCTGATGGATAACTGCCCAAGCCCATAAGGGTTGAGGTGATCGGAAAGCCGGTCAGCTTGACAAATTCGCGCAATAATTGGCTGGCTTGCGGACCGGAATTGATGATGCCGCCACCTGTATAAAAAACCGGTTTTTTGGCATTGGCAATCAAATCAACAGCCGCATTAATCGCATCCATATTGCCTTTTAATTGCGGATGATAGCTTTTGTGCTTAACCGCAGAAGGCTTCAAATAGTCGCCCATAGCGAACTGAATATCTTTTGGAATATCGACAACAACCGGCCCCGGGCGACCACTGGTCGCCACGTAAAACGCCTCATGCATAACCCGCGCCAAATCATTTACGTCTTTGACGAGGTAATTATGCTTGGTGCAAGGCCGCGTGATGCCGACCGTATCAGCTTCCTGAAACGCATCCGCGCCAATCAAATGTGTCGGCACCTGACCAGTGATACACACCATCGGAATGGAATCCATCAGCGCATCCGTCAAACCGGTAACCGCATTGGTTGCGCCCGGTCCTGATGTCACCAGAACCACGCCGCATTTACCGGATGAACGGGCATAGCCCTCAGCCGCATGGGTCGCGCCTTGTTCGTGGCGTACCAAGATATGCTCAATATCTTCTTGCTGAAACAGCTCGTCATAAATCGGCAAAACAGCGCCGCCCGGATAGCCGAAAATATGCTCGACACCCTGGTCTCTCAACGCCTGCAGAACAATCTGCGCACCATTCATTTCTTGGTCCATTATTTATTCGGCTTTCGCCGCCTCCAAACAGATAAGAGGACAAGCGCCAATATGGCTCTTTTCCTCGACAAGCGGCGAAAATAGCAATTTTTATGTCTTCGTCAAGCTATTTTGCGCAATAAATGAAAAGATTTTATCGAAATTATTTTCGTAATCTTTCTCAGAAAAGCTTTCCCAATCGCTCATCCGATTACGAAACCACGTCATTTGTCGCTTGGCATAACGGCGCGTCGCTTGTTGCGCCGCCGCCACGGCTTCTTCACGGCTTATCTCACCGTTCAACATGGCGCTGATTTCCGGCACACCCAGCGCTTTCATGGCCGGTGTATCGCGCGATAAATTCTCTGCCAAAAGCGCGCGCACCTCAGCCAATGCCGCGCCATCCATCATTTGCTCAAACCGCGCATCGCATCGTGCATAAAGCCACTCACGGTTTGGCATCAGCAAAATCTTTCGCGCCATCTCAAGCGGTGCTTGCGGCTTGATTTTCTGCCAGTCAGACAATTTTGTGCCGGTTGCCTCATGCACTTCCAGCGCGCGCAAAATGCGCTGCTTGTCGCCCGCCTCCAGCCGCGCAGCCAAAACGGGGTCGCGATGCTGCAATTCCGCATATAACGCCGCCAAGCCCTCATCCGCTAATTTATTGCGCCAGCTTGCCCGCACGGCATCGGGAATATCGGGTATCTCGCTCAAGCCCTCAGTCAGTGCGGCGAAATATAAACCCGTGCCGCCAATGATAATCGGCACTTGGTTATTATCGCGCGCGGCGGCGATTTCAGCCAAGGCTTCAGATTGCCAGACGCCAACACTATACGGCGTGCCCGGGGCGACATGGCCATAAAGCTTATGCTGTGCTTGGCTTTCCTCCGCTTCGTCCGGGCGGGCCGTTAATTGACGCAAAATGCCGTATACCTGCATGCTGTCGGCATTGATGATGACGCCGTCATCGTTTTTTGCCAGTGCGAGCGCCAATGCGGACTTGCCGCTGGCCGTTGCGCCTGCAATAAGAATAGGTGTGGTGTCGCTCTGCGGCATGAATAAAGTTTTACAGGGTTCGCATCGAATGACCAATCATCAAGCACAAGATTTTCTCGTTTTGACGGCCATGCCCGGCGCGGGTGTTTTTACAGACACATGGCTGGATGAGCTGGCTGAAGCCATGCCGGGTCTGCCAACGGCCCGCCGTTTGAGCGCTGATGCGCTGGAATTTCAGCTGACGGATGACATGACCGGCATTGTCGATGCGCTGAGCAATCGTTTTACCGGTGCACCATTTGACATTAATCGGGTTGATGGTGCTGACCGCAAAAAGAAAATGCTGATTGCCGATTTGGAGTCGACCATTATCGAGCAAGAATGCCTCGATGAATTGGCCAAACATATCGGCAAAGAAGATGTGATGGTGGACATTACGGCGCGCGCCATGCGCGGCGAGCTTGATTTCGAACCGGCACTGAAAGAGCGCGTCGCCATGCTTGAAGGCATGCCCGAAAGCGCGCTGCAAACGCTTTACGACACAGGCATTTCGCTGATGCCGGGCGCACAAACACTGCTGGCCACGCTAAAGGCCAATAATGTATTTTGCGGCTTGGTATCTGGCGGGTTTGCCTTTTTCGCCGGACGCATCGCCGAGAAGCTCAGTTTCGACCGCTTTCAGTGCAATGATTTAAACCTGCAAGACGGCGTGTTGGACGGCACAGTTGTCGAACCGATATTGGGCCGCGCAGCCAAGGCCGAAATCCTTGCCGCTTGGGCGGAAGAATTGTGCTTCACGCCAAAAGACGTGCTGGCCACCGGCGACGGCTCCAATGATTTGGCAATGCTCGATTTGGCCGGCATGGGGGTTGCGTTTCGCGCCAAACCGGCTGTTGCCGAAGCAGCACGCTATCGCATCCAGCATGGTGACTTGACCGCCCTGCTTTATTTACAAGGCTATGCACAAGACGAGTTCGTCTCGTAAGTCTCTAATCGATTACACCTCTAATCGATTACACCTCTAATCGATAAGCGGAAGAGCGATAAAGCGCTCTGTGCCGCGCGACTGCACAAACACCAGCACAGATTTACGACCGGCTTTTTTTGCCTTCTCGATAAGATTAACGGCGGTTTTTGCCGAGCCGACACTCATCTGATCAATCTCAGAGATGACATCACCGGCGCGAATACCCGCCTCTGCCGCCAAACTTGTGCCATCGACGGCCACCACCAAAGCACCGGTTGCGTCGTCGCCAAGCTCAAAGTCGCGGCGCAAATTCGGATTGATATTCTGCAAGGTCAGCCCAAGCACTGTAAGCTCAGAACCGCTATCGTTTTTCTTTTTACCACTTTTTGCGGGCTTCGCCTCAACAGCTGTTTCTTCCAAACGACCGGTGACAATTTTCAACCGCTTGGTTTTACCGCGCCGGATAACCTCAACACTCACCGGCTTATCAATCGCAGTTTCAGCGACAATGCGCGGCAAGTCGCGCATTTGATCGACCGGCTTATTGTCGAATTTTACAATCACATCGCCGACTTTGAGACCGCCTTTTTCAGCCGGGCCATCCGGTGAAATTTCTGACACCAGCGCGCCGCTCGCCTTACCCAAAGACAGGCTTTCGGCCAATTCATCGGTGACCGTTTGAATGCGCACACCAAGCCAGCCGCGCCGTGTTTCGCCATATTGGCGCAATTGCGCGACAACCGATTTCGTCAGATTTGACGGAATGGAGAAACCGATACCGACCGAACCGCCGGACGGCGAAATAATCGCCGAGTTCACGCCGATAACCTCGCCCTTTAAATTGAACAACGGCCCACCCGAATTACCGCGGTTGATGGCGGCATCGGTTTGAATGAAGCTGTCATACGGACCGGCATTGATATCGCGATTAATCGCCGAAATAATACCTGCCGACAGCGAACCGCCCAGACCGAACGGATTGCCGATAGCAATCACCCAATCGCCGACCCGTGCTTTCTCGCTATTACCAAGCGGCACGAAAGGCAGCTTTTTGCGCGGTTTAACTTTCAAAACAGCCAAGTCGGTTTTCGGGTCACGGCCGATAATTTCGGCATCAAGCTTACTGCCATCATTGAAGTTGACGGTAATCTCATCGGCTTCCTCAATCACATGATTATTCGTGATGATGATGCCGGACGGGTCGATGACAAAGCCCGAGCCGAGCGATGACACTTTGCGTTGTGGTGCAGGTGCGCCGCGCCGTTGATTGAAAAACTCTTCAAAAAAATCATTAAACGGCGGCTGCCCCGGCCCGGTCGAACGATTATTGCGTTTAACCGTTTGCGATGTCGAAATATTGACCACGGCGGGCATGAGCCGCTCAGCCAAATCGGCAAAGCCATCTGGCGCAGGGCGCGCGTCGATTGTCCCTGTCGGCACAACCAGTAAAGCCGTCAACATCAAAAAAACGAGTGAAAAACGCGAAGAGTTCATAAAAAACATATCAATTCCTATCCAAGCAGCCAAACCAGCGCGACACCGCATGCGAGGGCAACAAGCCCACCAACGCGCAACTCCGTGTCACTGACTTTTTCCATCTGAGCCAACATGGCGCGTAAAAATGTCGGAAAAAGGGCATACAATGCCCCTTCAAAAGCAAGCACCAGCCCGAGGGCCAAAACCAGCTTCTCCAACATTTAGTTAAGCGCCTTGGCTGCCTCTTCGGCTGCCGCTGCTTCAGAAGCTGCTTCGGCTGCGATTTCAGGGCAAAGCTTCTCGCTCAAAGAACTGCCATCGGCCGTCAGCTTGTCAACATCGACGCGTTTGCCGCGCTTGACCGGCCCGTTTTTGCTGGCTGCCAAAACACTATTCGGATTTTTCAGGAACTTGAAAAAAGCACTATCAGGTGACAACACCATCGTCGTGCCCTCTTCTTCCAAAGCCGTTTCATAAGCCTGCATGGAGCGATAGAAAGCGAAGAAGTCCGGGTCCTGCCCAAAGACGCGGGCAAATACGCGGTTACGACACCCATCGCCTTGACCGCGAATAACCTCGCTATCACGGGTCGCTTCGGCCAGCAAAACAGTCACCTGCTTATCGGCTTGGGCGCGAATGGCGCGGCCAACTTCTTGACCCTTAGCACGGAATTCAGCCGCCTCTTGCTCGCGCTCGGTTTGCATACGGCGATAAATCGCTTGACTGTTAGCTTCCGGCAAATCAGCACGACGAATGCGCACATCGATAATCTCAATGCCGAAATCAGCCGCTTGCGTGTTGACCAAATCAGTGATGCGCTCCATCAAAGCGGAACGCTCATCGCGCACGACGGTTTCAAATTTCTCTTCACCCAAAACCGACCGCATAGATGACGAGACAATGGTCGACAGCCGAGACTGCGCACGACGCTCGTCACGCAATGCCTTATAAAACTGCAGCGGGTCGGTGATGCGATAGCGGGTGAAAGCATCGACAACGAGACGCTTTTGATCCGAGGCAATCAATTCCTCGGCCGGCGTATCAAGGTCGAGAATACGCTTATCAATAAAAATGACATTTTGCACAAACGGCATTTTGACATGCAGACCCGGCTCCATAATGACCCGACGCGGATCACCGAATTGCAACACCAAAGCCTGTTGTGTTTGATGCACGGTGAACAAAGACGCGGAGGCGAGAATACCCAGCGCCAAGACAAGAATAACGGCAATCAGCCCAATACCACGTTGCATTATTTTGTCTCCTTCTTGCGCAGCTGGTCGAGTGGCAGGTAGGGAACTACACCCTGCCCGTCTTGCTCGATAATCACCTTATTGGTGCGGCCCAGCACTTTTTCGAGTGTCTCAAGGAACAAGCGTTGGCGGGTTACACCGCGCGCTGTCCGATATTCGTCATAAACCGAAGCAAAGCGTCTTGCTTCACCATCGGCCTCAGCAACAGTTTGAGCGCGATAAGCTTCTGCCTCGCGGCGAATACGAACCGCCTCACCTTGCGCTTCCGGTACGACGCGATTGGCATATTTATTCGCCTCATTGCGCGCCCGCTCTTGGTCAGCACGCGCCGCTTGCACATCGCGGAAAGCATCAATAACAGCAGCAGGTGGGTCAACTTTCTGCATTTTCACCCGTGTGATGGTGATGCCCGCATCGTAACTATCCAATGTCTTTTGCATCAAAGTCTTAACCTGCTCTTCATTGGTTTGGCGTTGCTCGGTCAAAATCGGCTGAATATCATTCTGACCGACAATTTCCCGCATTGTGCTTTCGGCAACGGCCTTCACTGTGCCGGTCGGATTTTGAATGTTAAACAAAAAGTCCGGTGCATCTTTGATGACCCAGAAAACCGAGAAATCGACATCAACGATATTTTCATCGCCGGTCAGCATCAGGCTTTCTTCCGGCACATCGCGCGAAATATTACCGCCGCGACGGTCGCCGCTTGTGCGCATGCCGATATCAACCAGATTTTCGGTTGTTACCCGCGGGGTCAAAGCCGTTTCAATCGGCCAAGGCAGACGATAATTCAGGCCCGGCGCGGTTTGCGTATGAAACTTACCGAAGCGCATAACGACGCCCTGCTCATCAGCACCAACGCGATAAAACCCGCTCAACGCCCAGAGGCCAACCAATACGGCTAAAATAACAACAATGCCCGACTTACCGCCCGAACCGGGGATAAGAGCACGCAAACGTTCTTGCGCTTGGCGAATGATTTCGTCGAGGTCAGGCTCATTGCCACCACCTCGGTTTGGGCCACGATTTGGGCCGCGACCGCCACCATTGCCGCCGCCATTACCACCACCAGACCCCCAAGGGTTTTGATTATTGCCGGAATTATTGTCCCAGGGCATGAATATCCTCCATCTCGAAGTCCGTTGTTTCTAGGGCATTAAACAGGCCCAGACAATGCGACAGCTGCGCCCGCTGTTGAAAGCGATTGAAAGCACACCATATAGGCTGATAAATGGGACGACAACGCGCTAGTTTCAAGCGTGCACAGAAAGATTTTACATGACGGCTCTCACTGAAGACACAATCCGCGCCGCCTTGGATGCCATAACGGCTCACGGCGAGACACAATCACTGGTCGCCGCCGACCGCGTGCAAGGCGTGGTGATTAAAGACGGCAATATCGGCTTTTCCATCGAAGTGGATGGTTTAGCCCCCGATACGCTTGATGATTTAAAAAATGCGGCGGAAGCCAGCGTGCGCGCAATGCCCGGTGTTTTGTCGGTCACCTGCGTGTTGACGGCGCATAAACAGCCAGCCGCACAAGCACGTAAAGCGGCACCAAATAAAAATAATGGCCCGCATAATTCAGCCAGCACAGAAGTGCCCGCGGTGTTTGACCGCATCAAAAGCGTTATCGCTGTTGCCTCCGGCAAGGGCGGGGTCGGCAAATCGACTGTTTCGGTAAATTTAGCCATTAGTCTGGCGCGGCAAGGTAAGAAAGTCGGGCTTTTGGATGCCGATATTTATGGCCCTTCCGCGCCGCAATTGCTCAACATTACTGAAAAGCCTGATGTCAATGACGACAAGAAACTCATACCGATTGAGCGTCACGGTGTCGCCACCATGTCTATCGGCTATATGGTGTCGCCCGAACAGGCAATGATTTGGCGCGGGCCAATGGTGCAAAGCGCGCTTATTCAAATGCTGGAAGATGTCGATTGGCCGGAACTGGATGTGCTTGTAATGGATATGCCGCCCGGCACGGGTGATATTCAACTGACAATGGCGCAGCGCATTCCGGTCACCGGCGCGTTAATCGTCACCACCCCGTCTGAACTGGCATTGGCGGATGTAAAACGCGCTGTTGCGATGTTTGAGAAAACTGAAATTCCGGTGCTTGGGATGGTCGAGAATATGGCCTATATGGACGCGCCCGATGGCAGCAAGCTTTATCCGTTTGGCAAAGGCGGTGCAGCCATGGCGGAAAATCTCAACCTCACCCATCTTGCCGCACTGCCGCTTGACCCGAGCATTCAAGCGAGCAATGAGAGCGGCGAACCGCAAGCCGACAATGCCGCTTTCACAGCCTTGGCAACGGATGTGTTGAAAAAGTTGGATGCGTGAGATGAGCACGGATGAACACGAGAAAAAAGCCTATCGCTATTTAACCGGCCCTGATGACGCGGCTTTTTGCCAGCGTGTGTCAGACGCTTTGCGCGCCGGTTGGGTGCTGTATGGCCCAACGCAAATGCAGGTCGACGCCGACGGCAATCGCCATTGCGGACAAGCCGTTGTGCTGCCGGAATTTTTGCCGAAAGATTAAGTGTTCAAAAAGTTAAGCGGCAGGCCCGGCGCGTCCCATTGGGTTTTCAGCAAACGACCAGTGCCCGAAGCAGTGATGTAAGCGGTTTTTAAATCCGCCCCACCAAAGCAAATATTGGTTGTCATCGGGTCATCGGTCGGCACATGGCGAATATCGCCGGTTTCCGGATTAATGCGCGAAATGCCACCATTGCGAATGGTCGCGACGCATACCGTGCCGTCCGCCTCGACTGCCATCGAGTCAAAAAAGCTCAAGCCGGCAGGCGAGGCAACAAAGTTTCTCGCATCGGTGCGCGCCGCGCCTTTTAATTTGCCGGGGGCTGCAAGCTCCCATCGCCAGAGGCGCGCGCCTTGTGTTTCGGCGACGTAAACAAAATCTTCATCAGGGCTGAGGCCAACACCATTGGCAGTCTCGACCGGAAACACCACTTCTTCGACATGGCTGCCATCGGCTTTGGCGTAAAACAACGCGCCGCGGTCTTTCAATCGCCCATGCCCTTTGCCCAAATCAGTGAACCAAAAGCCGCCGCTTTTATCAAAAACAATATCATTAGGCCCGCGCAACGGGTTGCCATCCACTTCACGATACAAAACCTCGACCTTGCCGGTTTGCAAGTCGACCCGCTCAATGCGCCCGCCGGAATAATCATCGGCAATGTCACCGGCAAATAATAAGCCGTTAACCTTGTGCCATTCAAAGCCGCCATTATTGCAAATATATACCGCGCCATCGGGGCCGATAGCCGCGCCGTTCGGGCCGCCGCCGGTTTCCGCAATCACGTCAATTTTGCCATCGGGCGTGACGCGGCTCAACGTGCCGCGCGCGATTTCCACCAAAATAACCGAGCCGTCGGGCATGGCAATCGGCCCTTCGGGGAATAAAAGTCCGGAAGTTAGCTCGTCCATACCGCTCTCCTCCTATGCGCTTTCTCGCTGCGTATCAGCGACGCTTCAGCGTGATAAAACTATAATCGGCGCTATCTTGTTCGCCAGCCGAAAAACGCGCTCGGTCTGCCTCGTGCCAATCAGCCGGATTATCCAACGCAAAAGACGTGTCGCCCTGCGGCGTGGCATGCACTTCAGTTAAATGCACCGTCGAGGCCATTGGCTCAAACAATCGATAAATTTGCCCGCCGCCAATAACCATCACAGTCGGCGCATCACCGCATGCGGCCAGCGCCCCATCAGGCGAAGACGCCGCCAGTACACCGTCGGGCAGTTCGGGCGTGCCGCGACTGATAACAATGTTCAATCGCCCAGGCAAAGGCCGCCCGATACTGTCCCATGTCGCGCGCCCCATAATAATCGGGCAGCCCATTGTTACTTGTTTGAAATGTTTGAGGTCAGACGGCAGTCGCCACGGCATATCGCCGTCTTTGCCGATAATGCCGTTTTCAGCAACGGCAACGACCATTTCGATAATGGGCATTTCAATAATGGGCATTAAACGGCGACCGGCGCAGGAATGTGCGGCTGCGCGACATAATCAATCAATTCGAAATCATCGAAAACAAAATCGAAAATATCTTTCTTGTCAGGATTTATCGCAATGCTCGGTAAGGTGCCAGGCTTGCGCATCAGCTGCTCTTTCGCTTGGTTGATATGATTGAGATATAAATGTGCATCGCCCAAAGTATGGACGAAGTCACCGGCTTCCATATCGCACACCTGCGCCAGCATTTTGGTCAGCAGCGCGTAGGAGGCGATATTAAACGGCACACCAAGGAAAATATCGGCAGAACGCTGATAAAGCTGGCACGACAAAACCGGACGATTGCTGTCGCCCCGCGGCGGTGCAACATAAAACTGGAACAGGCAATGGCACGGCGGCAAAGCCATATGCTCAACATCGCCCGGATTCCAAGCCGTCACAATATGGCGGCGTGAGTTTGGATTGTTTTTCAACTGGTCAACAAGCTGCACAATCTGGTCAATTTGCGCCCCGCCTGTAGTTTCCCAACTACGCCATTGCTTGCCGTAAACCGGCCCTAACTCGCCATTTTCATCGGCCCATTCATTCCAAATGGACACACCGTTTTCTTTCAAATAAGCGATATTCGTCTCACCCGACAAAAACCATAAAAGCTCATGGATGATGGATTTCAGATGCAGTTTCTTGGTCGTTAGAACCGGAAAACCTTTACCGAGGTCAAAGCGCATTTGATGGCCAAATACGGATAATGTGCCCGTGCCAGTGCGGTCTTCGCGTTTAACGCCAAAATGAAGAACATGTTCGAGAAGCTGTAGATACTGTTGCATGTGGGCAGTTTCAACGATTCTGCCGCCTTGAAGCAACGGCTTTTCATCGGCCTCTGTTATTTTGCTGTGAGAAATGTTATATCAAGTGCGTCGGCTTGCCGACTATGGCGATAAACGGACTTCGCAATAAACCCATCGGACCCGGGGGCAGTACCCGGCGCCTCCACCATCATCTGCCGCATGGCGAATTAGGGGGGCGAACCAGGATCGACGAGGGCGTAAAGGATGTTTCCGTCGCTCGGCATGGCACCATCGTTATCGGGCCATTTTGATAGTTGCAAATGACAACTACGCGGAAGTAGCCGTCGCTGCGTAAGCAGTCACGAACTTCACTTTAAGTCCGGAGCCCTCGCAGGCCTCGGCGGGGTTCGGAAGGCACCTGGCAACAGAAGCCTTCCACTTTTATGACCCAATACGGAAGATTTACATGTCCGACTCATTTCCGCCGCAAGACCCACCGCAAGATTTTTATCAATATGCTGACCGCGCCCAGAACGCCTTATTGCACATGGTGCGCAGCGTAATGCGCGAGGCGGCAAAAGACGGCTTGGTCGGCGAGCACCATTTTTATCTGACTTATTATACGCAAGCTGAAGGCGTGCAAATGTCGGACAAATTGCGCGCCAATCACCCGCAAGAAATTACCATTGTGCTGCAAAACCAGTTTGAAGATTTGCAAGTGCATGATGATTATTTCGAAGTGACGCTGAGCTTCAACAATCAGCCGGAGCGCTTGCACGTGCCGTTTGCCGCGCTCAGCAAGTTTTACGACCCGTCTGTCGCCTTTGGCTTGATGTTCGATGTCGAAGACCCGTCTGAAACCGCATTGGATGATTTAGGCGATGCGCTGATAAATGATATTTTGGAAGCCGGACATGAAGCGGGCGCAGTTGCGGCGCAAGAAGAACAAGCCGATTTGGATACTGCGACAAGCGGCGAAGTGGTCAGCCTCGACAGCTTTCGCGACAAGTAGGCTTCACA
>CBFHPF010000033.1:0-13619 GCA_965657665.1 Alphaproteobacteria bacterium
CAGCCGATGCGCCAAGCGCGCACCCAGTGGCGCCGCCATCATGCTGGTTGGAATAATCGCGGCGACGGCCAACAAATTGATATAACCGAGCGAATAATCCGGCAAATCAGGCAACGACCAGCCGCCAATAATAAATCCGATAGCAGCAGGAACAGCGATAAAAATACCGAACAGCGATGAGGTGCCCACCGCGCGCAACACATCGCGCCCCGAAGCCCCTAAAAGCGGCACAGATAACGTGCCGCCACCGATCCCCATCAACGCAGAAAAGAAGCCAACCAGAGAAGCCAGCATTTTTTGCATGCCGACACCAATTGTTGCCTCACCCGCCTCGCCCGCATTTTTATTCAGCAACATGCGCGCCGCCATGGTCAGAGCCAGTGTCGCAAAAACGATTTTCAATCCGGCCGGTGCTATAAACCGCGCGGCCACCGCGCCAGTTAACGCGCCAAATGCAATATAAATAGCCCAGCTTTTCACCACATCCATATCAATCGCGCCGCGTTTATAATGGCTGCGCGCCGATAATGAGCCGGTGAAACAGATAATCGCCATAGAAGTGGCAACCGCCATATGAATTTGCAAATACGATGGCAGGTCGAAAAACACAAAGGTTTGAAACAAAACCGGCACGAGTATCATGCCGCCGCCAACACCCAAAAGACCGGCGACAATACCGGAAGAAAAACCGGCGACCAGCAAAACACCGGCCAGCAAAATCATATCGGCAGACATTATCCGGCCTCCTGCAAATCGGCTTTGCGCGCCTGTTCAGCCAAAACAAGCGCCAAAGCCTCGCGCAAAACTGTCGCGTCATCGCCACGGCGCGGCGCGTTTTCGCTTAAATGACGCCGCCATAAGCGCCCGCCCGGCTGGCTTTGAAACAGCCCCATAACATGCCGTGTCAGCGCGTGAAGCGGCGTGCCATGCGCGACCAAATTCTCAGCATAAGGGATTAGCTGCTCGACCACTTCAGCGCGGCTTGGCGCGGGGGCTTTATCGCCGAATAATTGCCGGTCAATATCAGCCAAAAGATAGGGGTTTTTATACGGCGCACGGCCCAGCATCACGCCATCCGTTTTTTCCAAATGCGCTTGGCATTCATTAAGCGTTTCAATGCCGCCATTAATTGAGATGAGCAAATCGGGATGCGCTTCTTTCAATTGATAAACCAGCGCATAATCAAGCGGCGGGATATCGCGGTTTTCTTTTGGGCTTAACCCTTCGAGCCACGCCTTGCGCGCATGCACAATAAAATGGCTCACGCCTACGCTTTTGCATTTTTCAACCAGCGTAAACAAAGCCTCATGCGGGTCTTGCTCATCAACCCCGATGCGACTTTTGACAGTGACCGGAATAGACACAGCACCACGCATGGCAGCCAGACATTCAGCAACCAAATCGGGTGTCTGCATCAGACAAGCCCCGAACTGGCCCGATTGCACGCGGTCAGACGGGCAACCGACATTGAGGTTTATTTCGTCATAACCCCAATCTTCGCCAATTTTTGCCGCCTCCGCCAAAGCAGACGGCTCGCTGCCGCCCAATTGCAAAGCCAGCGGATGTTCTTCTGCGTTGAAATCGAGCAATTTGCTTTTATCGCCGAAGCGGATGGCATTGGCTGTCACCATTTCGGTATAAAGCCGCGCGCGCGCCGACATGAGCCGCAGGAAAAAGCGGTCATGCCGGTCAGTCCAATCCATCATCGGCGCGACGGAAAAGCGAATATCTTTAGCCGTTAAACTCATCGCGTCTTTTTCGCCTTTTTTGTCGGTCAGCGCAAAGAAAAACCCGCAAGGGCGTGATGACCACATCCCCCGCGGGTTTCAAAATTCAGCAGCGAAAATTACGTCTTGCCGCCAGCACTCTTACTTCTTGCTGCCAGCGCCGGGCAGTTCATTGAACGGCACGTTTTTATCGACGCGAATATCTTGCGGCAAGCCAAGCACTTGCTCGGACACGATATTGCGCAGAATTTCATCCGTACCACCGGCGATACGATAACCGGCTGCACCAATCCACTGGTTTTGGAACGCGCCAGCCATCGGGCTTTCCTCAACATCTTGCATGATGCCGCCTTGGCCTTGAATATCCATCGCGAAGCTGCCCAAATCCTGCATTTTCGGACCTGATACAATTTTACCGATAGAGCTTTCCGGCCCCGGCACTTGCCCTTTGGACAGCGCGGTCAAGGTGCGGAATTTGGTGTATTTCAGACCTTGCGTCTGCACATACCAATCAGCCAGCTTTTCGCGGACATTCGAGTCCTTTATGGCCGGGCCGTTTTCCAATTCGGTTTCGCGCGCCAGTTTCAGCAGTTCTTGATAATCAACACCGCTGCCCTGACCAATCGCCAGACGCTCATTCATCAGCGTCGTCAAAGACACTTTCCAGCCCTCGCCGACATCGCCGAGACGTTGGCTATCAGGCACGCGCACATCATTAAAGAACACTTCATTAAAGCCCGAACCGCCTGACATTTGTTTAATCGGACGAATTTCAATGCCCGGTGTTTTCATGTCGAGGAAGAAAAAGGTCAGACCTTTATGCTTCGGCACAGTCGGGTCAGAACGGGTGACGATGATGCCGTAATCGCAAAAATGCGCGCCTGAGGTCCAGACCTTTTGACCGTTAATAATCCAGTCATCGCCGTCTTTTTCACATTTGGTGCGCAAACCCGCAACGTCAGAACCGGCAGCCGGTTCTGAGAAAAGCTGGCACCAAATTTCTTCGCCGAACAAAGCCGGTTTGACATAGCGGTCGCATTGTTCCGGCGTCGCCCATTTCATCATGGTCGGGATGCACATGCCCAGGCCGATTTCAAAAAATCCACCCGGCACGTCAAATTTCGACTCTTCTTGGCTGTAAATGACCGATTGAATTGGTGTGCCACCAAGGCCACCAAATTCGGTTGGCCATGTAATAGCCGCATAACCGGCGGCGGCTTTTTTAGCCTGCCACTCTTTGGCGCGCGCCAGACGCTCGCTCTCAGGTTTATCGGAAACACCGGCCCGGACCTTGTTCGGGTCTTTCGGTTTAGCGTTTGCGCTGAGCCATTCGCGCACTTCGGCACGGAATTTGGCTTCTTCGGGGGTATCGTTAAAATCCATTTTAACTGTCCTTCCTATAACTCAAATTGTGCTGACTGATACGAGATGTGCACACATCAAGCCACATTGCTTTTTTCAAGCTCGGCAACGAGCCTGTCTTTCCACCGGCTGGCGCTGCCCAAAGACAGAGCCAAAAGTTTTGACCGGCGATAATGGAATTGCGGATTGGCTTCCCACGTAAAGCCGATGCCGCCATGCACTTGGATGCATTCTTGCGCCGCAAAGCGATAAGCTTCGGTGGCTGAAATACGCGCCGAGGCGGCTGCCAATTCAAGCTCTGTGCCTTCTTCGGCCAAAATCATTGCGCCGTAATAAGCGTTAGAGCGCGCCAATTCCAGCTTCACATACATATCCGCCAGCTTGTGCTTAATCGCCTGATAAGAGCCGATTTGGCGACCAAATGCGTAGCGGTCCAGCGCATATTCTTTTGCCATATTCAATGCCGCTTCCGCGCCACCGACTTGCTCGAAAGCAACCAAAACAGCCGCGCCCGCTTCAACCCGCTTCATCAGCGACCAGCCCTCGCCTTCCGCGCCCAGCAGAGAGGCATCGGCATCTTCGAAGCTAATCTCGGCGTGACCGCGTGTCGGGTCAATCGTATCGACCGATGAACGCGTAACGCCGTTTTGGTTCAAATCAACCACAACCAGCGACACGGCTTGCTCGCCCGCGCCACCTGTATTGGCCAGCACAATGGCAACTGACGCGGTTTCCCCATCAGGAACCGGCAATTTGCGACCGTTTAATTTGCCATTGGCAAAAACTGTTTTCGTGCCACGCGGACTTGGTGCTGCAGCACCTTCAGCCGCCGCCACAGTGCCGATAACTTCGCCGGTTGCCAGCTTCGGCAACCATTGCTGCTTTTGCTCTTGCGAGCCGGCCAGTTTCAAAGCTTCCGCAGCCATATAAATGGACGACGAAAACGGCACGGGCGCAGCCGCGCGACCAAGCTCTTCAGCAATCACACATAGCTCTAACGCGCCAAGCCCCAGGCCGCCAAACTCTTCAGGGATAGCCGCGCCGGTAAAGCCCAAATCACACAGGCCTTGCCACACGTCATCATGATGGCTGGCATCGCTTTCCAAAATCGTGCGGACATCATCATAGCTGCACTTGTCTTCAAGAAACTTGCGCGCTTGGTCCTTCAGCATTTTCTGGTCGTCTGAAAAATCAAAATTCATTTTTCGGTTCCTCCCTATTGGGAAAAAAGTTAGAGCAGCGCAAAGACCGCGTCAATTGCTGCCTCTCCATTCTCGAAGAAGCGATTAAGCTAAACTTCTTATTACACGTTCGAAAATATCACACACATCAG
Source organism: Alphaproteobacteria bacterium (assembly GCA_965657665.1). Classification (GTDB taxonomy): domain Bacteria; phylum Pseudomonadota; class Alphaproteobacteria; order RS24; family RS24; genus UBA8337. The sequence goes on from CBFHPF010000033.1 coordinate 4,423, forward strand.
CGCGGTGATTATCAATTCTATCGTGCAAACGTCGTATATCCGGCTCATTCAGCCCCTCGACCACCAATGCCGCAATGGCAGGTGACGGCGCATCAACGCTGTCCTCCAAACACAGGCTGGCAATTTGTCGCAAGCTCAAAAAGCACTGCGCCGCCGCCGAGAGGGCGGCATAATCATCGCTACCGAGAATCTCATAGCCCGCCAACGCAGCAACACTATCAGGCAAACTGCGCGGGCCGATAAGGTCGCTATGCGCATTCATATGCGCCAATTGCAGTGTCTGCGCGATAAACTCGATATCGACTAACCCGCCATCACCGCGGCGAATATCAAACGGCCCGGCTTGCGGCTGATGCTGACGCAAACGGGCGCGCATTTCTTGCACGTCTTGAACCAGCTTTTTCAGGTCACGCGGCTGCTGCAAAACAGTTGCAATATGATGCTCGATTTTTGCGCCCAGCGCGGCATCCCCGCCAATCACCCGCGCCCGCGTCAGTGCCATATGCTCCCACGTCCAAGCGCGGCTTTGTTGATAATCAATAAAGGCCGATAATTTAGTGACCAATGGCCCGGCATTGCCCGACGGGCGCAGCCTTGTGTCCACCTCGTATAAACCGCCCTCAGCCGTCGGTGCGCTAAGACCACTGAGCAATCGACGCGCTAAACGCGCCAGCCATTTTTCGGCATCCAATGGTTTTTCCCCATCGGACAATTTTGAAAAATCGGGCGCATCGCAAATTAAAATCAAATCCAGATCTGACTGCAAAGCCAGCTCACCACTGCCCAGCTTACCCATACCAAGCACGCAAAACTGCGCCTCAGGCAAAGCGCCATGCGCGCGCTCAATATCTTGCCGCGCCGCCTGCAACAGCCCGTCAATCGCCGCCTCAGCCAAGGGCGTATAAGCAGCATGCGCCATTGCCATAGACGGGTCAGCCAAAATGCGCGTGCCGATGCGAAACTGCTCTTCATGCACATGGCGGCGCACAATATTCATACTCGCTTCGAAATCATCATACGGTAATTCCGGCATGGGCAGTGCGCCACTGACCGGCTGCACCAGCGCCTCCAACAAACCGGCATTGCCGGCCAATAGTGCGGCCAATCTTGGCGCGACGCTGACAATATCAATCAGCAAATTCAACACATGCGGATTGGATTGAAATAATGAGAACAACTGCACACCGGCGGGCAGTGCTGTGAGGAATTTATCGAACTGAATAAACGCCTCATCGGCATCGCCGCTGCGTGCCAGACGCGTGACAATAAGCGGTTGCAGGCGGGTTAAAATTTCACGCGCCCGCGCTGAACGCGTCGCGCCCATGCGCCCTGCATGCCAGCCGCGAATGGTCGCTGAAATAAGAGACGGGCGTTGAAAGCCCATGGTCGCCAGTGTTTCCAACGTTTCGGGGTCATCTTCGCCGCCGGTAAACACCAGATTGCCGCCATCGCCCGACAGGCTTTCGGCTTGCTCAAACAACAGCGCGTAATCTTGCGTCACCAATTGCAAATGCGCTGTTAATTCACGGGCAAAATCATCACCAGTGAGATAGCCGGCGAAACGGGCAAATTTGGTGAAGCTTTCTTCATCTGCCGGTAAAGTCTGGGTCTGCTCATCGAGCCGCATTTGCAGCCGATGCTCCATGCGGCGCAAATAATAATATGAGGCGGTTAGACGCTGCGCCGTCGTCTCATCAATCCAACCGCGTTGCGCCAGCATGGCGAGCATGTCGACCGTGCGCCGCCCGCGCAAAGTCTCGTCACGCCCACCGGCGATTAATTGCTGCGTCTGAACAAAAAACTCAATCTCACGAATACCGCCGCGCCCGAGTTTTAAATTATGGCCCATGGCGGCAATTTCGGCATGACCGCGCACGGCATGAATTTGCCGCTTCATGGAATGCACATCTTCCACCGCCGCAAAATCAAAGTAACGCCGCCAAATATAGGGCTGCAAATCATCGACAAACTTTTGACCGGCTTGCAAATCACCGGCAATCGGTCGCGCTTTGATATAAACCGCGCGTTCCCAATTTTGCCCCATGCTTTCATAATAGCCCAGCGCGGCATTTACCGAGATAGTCACCGGCGTTGCGCCAGGGTCAGGCCGCAAGCGCAAATCAACCCGAAAAACAAAACCGTCAGCCGTCATATTTTGCAACATGGCAGTCAGGTCGCGCACCAGTGTGATGTGAAATTTGCGCTCATCCAGCCCGTCAGCCAAAGGCAAAGCGTCGGGCGTGTAATAGACGACGAAATCAATATCGGATGAATAATTCAGCTCCTGCCCGCCATGCTTGCCGAGCGCGAGCACAACCAATCCGGCAGCGGAAAATTCGCTCAACTTCTCATCACGCACCGCTTCTCGCAGTAGAAAATCCAAACCGCATGCGACAGATGTATCGGCCAAACGGGTTAGCGCTTGGGTCACCGCCTCGACGTCCCAATGGTCAGCCAAATCAGCCAGCGCAATTGCCAAGGCCAGCCGATTGCGCGCCTGACGCATTTTCGACATCGCCGCATCGCGATTATCGCAAGTCCCCATATCGGCTTCCAATGCCGCCAGACACTCGACGACATAATCAGCCACAGATTGTTCGCACAGCGCGTCCAACACCTCGCCATGGCGCCGCAACAGTCGCGCCAAAAACGGACTACCTTCCACCAGCCAGCCAAAAAACGCGGCATGCGCGGCGAATACGCGCTGCGCTTGTGGCGATAATTCAGCTTCAATATCTGCGCATAAAGACGTGGCTTGCGCCGCGTCCAATGGCTGATGCGGCGGCACTTCATCGAACAATAATTGTCCGGTCGCGCCCATCACGTGTCCTGCTTGCCTTGTTTGGCTAAAACCAGCGACACGACAAGACCGGGGTGATTATCCTCAAGGCGCAGTTCACCATCATGGTGCTTGGCTATGGCTGCTGCCAAAGAAAGGCCAAGACCGCTGCCGTCACCATTGCGACTGGCATCGAGGCGAACAAAACGCTGTTGCGCCGCCGCGCGATGTTCCGCGGCAATGCCCGCGCCACCATCAGCCACTGTCAATTTTATCGTGTCGCCTTCATCGCTGACAGACAGCAAAACCTTTGTGTCGGCAACAGCCGCATGAGTTAAAACATTTTCCAATAAATTGGTCAGCGCTTGCTGCACCAAAGCGGCATCGCCGGTAAAGCCGTCAACCGGCGCGGCTTTTAAGTCCAGCGTCATATGCGCCTCGGCAAAAACCGCTTCAAATAATTCATGCATATCGCTGACCAGAGCGGTGATATCAATCGGGCGACGCGTCAGCTTAACAACACCGCTATCAAGCCGCGACAGCGTCAACAGCGCGGCAAAACTATGCAGCAACCGATCGACATCGCCGATCGCCTCGTTCAATTCATCAGCCATCGACGCATCGCTTTGCGCCGCCAGTTTTTCCAACCGCATATGCAAGCGGGTTAACGGCGCGCGCAAATCATGCGCCAGATTATCGCTCACTTGTTTGGTCGCCGCCATAAGCTGCTCAAGCCGCACCAGCATGGTGTTGATATGCGCCGCCATTTGCGCCCATTCATCGCCGCCGGTTTCCGGCAAGCGACGGTCGAGATGTCCGCGCATCACCGGCTGCAAATCGGCATTCATCACCGCCACACGCGCTTGTGCGCGCCGCGCCATCAGCACACCGCCCAACAGGCCAAGCAATGTCAGACCGGCAAGCGCGCTCATCAAAAGCCACTGCATGGTGGTTTCCAATTGCCGCGCATCGCTGCGGTCATAGCCGACCAAAAGCACAATATCTTCATCCAGCTTGGCAAAGCGCGCGCGTATCATTTGCCCCTGATGGGTGAACTCAATCCAGCCATCAGCTTTGCGCATCGTCTCAGACGGCGATGGCAGCGTTTTCAAATTACCCGCCAAATGCGCGCCCAGCGCATTAGACAATCGCACGACTTGGCCTTGCGCCGTGTTTTCAGCGGCCTCAACCGCTTGCGCCAAAGCGCGCGCACCGCCGCGATTATAAGCCAGAGATAACGCCGCTGTTTCGCGCCACACTTGGCGGTCTTGCGTTTGGGTCAATTGCGCCGAGAAACTTTGAAACACAAAGCCCAGCACCACACCCACCGCCGCCACCAAGGCCAGCGTATAGGCCAGCGCGGCGCGAAAAGAAGTGACGCGCAACACACTCATGCCGCGACTTTCAAAACAAAACCCTGCCCGCGCAGCGTGTGCAAAAGCGGCGTGGCGAAATCCTTGTCCAATTTGGCGCGCAGGCGCGAAATATGCACATCCACCACATTGGTTTGCATATCGGCTTTATAGTGCCAGACATGCTCAAGCAGCATGGCGCGTGTCACCACCTCGCCCTGATGGCGCAGTAAAAATTCCAGCAAAGAAAATTCGCGCGGATTTAAATCCAGCACAACCGAGCCGCGTTGCGCTGTGCGGGCCAGCGCATCAAGCGTCAAATCGGCAATTTGCAAAACCGTTTCCGGCGCATCGAGAGAGCGGCGCGCCAAAGCACTGACCCGCGCATGCAATTCAGCATAGGCATAAGGCTTCACGAGATAATCATCGGCACCGGCATCAAAGCCGTCAACGCGGTCTTCGACCTCGCCCAGTGCAGATAAAAACAGCACCGGCGTTTTATCGCCTTCGGCGCGCAATTGTTTGACCATGCTCAGCCCATCCAATTCGGGCATCATGCGGTCGACAATCAACACATGAAAATCATCGCCGAGCGCGGCAGCCAATCCGGCTTTGCCATCTGGCGCATGAACAACATGCACGCCATCCGCCGCGAAACGCTCAACCAGCAGCGTCGCCGCTTTGGGGTCATCTTCAACCAAAAGCAGATGCAAATTATCCATTCTGAGAGATTAGCTGTTATTCGGAAGCGGTTGAAGCTTTTTGGCTTTTCTTGGCAATCTGATATTTGGCAAATTGCCGCCAGCCAAGCCAGCCACCGAAAAATAAAATCAGCAATGGCATTGCCCAAAGCAACGCCGTATGCGGGCCGAGGCGTGGGCGGAATAAAGCAAACTCGCCATAGCGTTCAACAACGGCGGCGCGAATAGCCTCATCGCTTTCACCGGCCAATAAACGGCTGCGCACCATTTGGCGCAAGTCGCGCGCCAATGGCGCATCGCTATCGTCAATCGATTGGTTTTGGCATACCAGACAGCGCAATTCTTGGCTCAAGGCGCGGGCGCGTTTTTCCAAAACCACATCAGACAGTGCCTCACCCGGGTCGAGCGCAAATGCCGATGATAGAATCGGTGACAGAATCAGAAGCAGGGCCAGCACAAACCGCATCACGTGCTGCCCTGAGTGTTGTCTTGAGCTTTACGTTTCGGCAAGCGGGCAAATAGCGCGAAGCACCCGCCAACCGCCATAAACAAAGAGCCTATCCAAATAAAGGCGACATAAGGGTGATACCAAATGCGGATGACACGCTTATCATTAGCCGGTTCGCCAACCACTGCATATAAATGACCGCTTAAATCTGTGGTGATGGCGGCCTCCGTGGTTTGCGAGCGTTCGGCATCATAAAAGCGACGCTCGGGGAAAAGAAACTCGCCATAATGCGGGCCGTTTAGATAAGCCAGTCGCGCCCGCTCAGCGCGATAATTCGGCCCATCGACATCGCGCAAACCATCATAGCGCAGCGTGACACCGGCAATTTCAATGCGCTGCCCCGGTGCGGCCGCAACCACAACTTCGTCGCGATAAGTCGTTGCCGCCAAAACGCCCAGCAATAAAACAGCCAATCCGGCATGCGCCAAAGGCGCGGCAAATGCTGTCGAGGGGAGTGTCCAAAATTGCCAGAGGCGGTTTTTATAAGGCGCGAGCTTTTGTGCCAAATCCAGCATCGCGCCGAACATCAGCCAAAAAGCAGCAGCGAATAAAGCCAATACCATAATCGGCAATTGGCCGTTCAGCACAATCAATAAGATGCTCAAAGCGATAGCTGCCACAGCCGCGAGGCCGAGATACAGCCGCTCGGTAATCAGGCGTCCACCCTGCCAGCCCAGCAAAGGTCCGAAAGGCAGCAATATTGCGAAAGGCAAAGTCAGCGGCGCGAACACGGCGTTGAAATAGGGTGCGCCGACCGAGATTTTGCCGCCGCCCACAGCATCCAAGGCCAAGGGATAAATCGTGCCGATAAATACCGTCACCGTCGCCGTGGCAAGAAACACATTATTGGCTAAAAGCGCGCCCTCGCGGCTGACCGGCTTGAAGCTTTTATCTTCCGCCAGATAAGGCAATTTTTTGGCGTAAAGCGCGAAACCGGCAAAACTAAAGCCGCATAAAATAGCCAGAATGAAAATGCCGCGCGCCGGGTCATTGGCGAAAGCATGCACTGAAGTCAACACGCCGGAGCGCACCAAAAACGTGCCCGATAAAGACAGCGCAAATGTGACAATGGCGAGCAGCAGCGTCCAGTGCTTCAGCGCGTCGCGCTTTTCAGCCACCAAAGCCGAGTGCAGCAAAGCCGTGCCGGCCAACCATGGCATGAGCGACGCGTTTTCGACCGGATCCCAAAACCAGAAACCGCCCCAGCCCAACTCGTAATAGGCCCAGTAAGAGCCGAGCGAAATGCCGAGGGTGAGAAAAATCCAAGCCGTCAAAATCCACGGGCGCATCCAGCGCGCCCATGCACCCTTGCCATTGGTCGCCAATGCGGCCATAGCGAAAGCAAAGCTCATCGAAAAGCCGACATAACCGGCATAAAGAAGCGGCGGATGCGCTGCCAGAGCCGGGTCTTGCAAAATCGGCGTCAGCCCTTGTCCGGCAAATGGCGCAGAAATAAGCCGCGCAAACGGGTTTGAGGTAAACAGCAAGAACGCAATAAAAGCCACGTTAAGCCAGCCTTGCGTTATCAGCGCATATGTCGTGAAACGCGGCGGCAGGTTTTTCGTCCAATAGGCGAAAGCCGCGCCATAGGCAGCCACTATCAGCACCCATAGCAACATCGAGCCTTCATGATTGCCCCACACACCGGCAATTTTATACATGAGCGGCTTGGCGACATGACTATTGGCGACAACCACAGCGAGTGAAAAATCAGAACGCACAAAAGCATAAGTCAGCGCGGCAAAAGCCAGCAGCAAAACAATTAGCTGTCCGTAAGCCGCACGGCGCGCAATCGGCAGGGCCAGATTTTCATGCCGCGCATCTTGCCGCGCCAAAACACCCATAATCCAATGCGGCACGACCGCTTGCAGCGTCGCCAGCACTAAAGCCAGCACCAAAGCAAAATGACCAAGCTCGACTATCATTTCGCGCCTCCTGGATGCGGCGCGTTGAGCTTGCCGGCTTTTTCCAAAGCATCAGCAACTTCCGGCGGCATATAAGTCTCATCATGTTTGGCCAGCACTGTGTCGGCGACAAACAAACCGCTCTCATTAAAGCGCCCTTCGGCAACCACGCCTTGCCCTTCGCGAAACAAATCGGGCAGCATGCCTTCATAGCGAACATCAATGTGATGCGCCAAATCGGTCACCTGAAAACGCGCCTCCAGCCCATCGCGCGTTACCGAGCCTTCGCGCACCAGCCCACCAATGCGCATGGCTAGGCCGGGTTGAGCGGGTTCAGCCGCCAATTCGCTGGGCGCGCGAAAAAATACGATATTGTCTTCCAAAGCCGTCAACGCCAATCCGGCCGCCGCGGCCAGAAAAGCCAGTCCGCCGATAATCGCCAAAAGGCGCGTTTGCTTCGCCGTTAATTGTTTGCTCATGGCCGTCTTTATACGCAATTCACCCCCTGCTTGGCGATGATAAAAGGCGCGGCAGGGCTATGGCCTGATGCCGCAGCTTTGCGGGTGATTATTCAGACGTTGTTATTTTAAGCGATTGTCGAGCATTTTTGCCAAGGGCGCAGCATCAGGCAAGCGGGCGCGAAGCTGTCGCCAGAGTTTGCGCGCCTCATCAGGGCGGCCTTGTTGCTGCCACGCCTCAGCGCGCCAAAATTGCGCTTGCAGATTATTGGCGTCTTGCGCCAAAGCGGCATCCAATAAAGCCACCGAGACTTCATCAACCACGCCATCTTGTTGCTGAATGAGCGCCGCTGCGAGGCCGACCTGCGCCTCGATATCGGTATCGGTAATATCCAAAAGACGCTGCCACGCATTCGCGGCTTTTTCATGCCGACCCAAAGTGACTTGCAAGCGGGCCAGCAATCGCCAGCCCTGCGCATCATTGGGGCGTTGGCGCAATTCATTTTCCAAGCGCGCCAAAATAGCCGCCGGTGGCAAATCTTCCAAGGCACCATCAAGGCGCGGCGCGAGCGGTTCGTCCGGCATGGTCGGATTGCCAAGATAGAGATAAGTGCCCAATGCCAGCAAAGGCAGAGCCAGCAAAATAGCCGTCGCGCTTTGCTTGGCTATTTTCTGCTCTGCTGCTTCTTGGTTGTTAGTACCATCAGTTTGCAAAAGTGGACGGGCCAGCCAATAAGCCAGCCCGCAAGCGGCAAACCCGCATAGCGCCCAAAACAAATAAATCATTAAAAGCCCAAATATTGGACGACTTCATCCATCGGTGCGCGGGGGCTTTCAAGCGAATTAACCGCCGCATCAGGGTCGGCATAGCCCAGCGCAAGGCCGCAAAACAGAGTCATATGCTCGGGCACATTGAGATATTCTTTCACCGTCGGTGACCAGATTGCCCATGCCTCTTGCGGGCATGTGTGCAAGCCGCGTTCGCGCGCCAGCAACATCATGGTTTGAATCAGCATGCCCATATCAGACCACTGACCTTCTTCCATTTGCTTATCGAGAGCAAAAAACATACCGACCGGCGCATTAAAAAAGGTGAAATTACTGGCCAGCCATGCAAAGCGCGCGGCTTTATCATCGCGCGCCACGCCCATAGTTTTATACATGCGCTCGCCAACATCAAACCGGCGGTCTCGGTATGGCGATTTCAGTTTCGGCGGGTAGATATTATATTCTGAGCCTTCACCGGCCGGATTTTCCGCGCCTTTTTCAGCAACCATTTGAACCAGCTTATCGCGCGCTTCGCCTTGCAGCACATAAACATGCCATGGCTGCAAATTACCGCCGGATGGGGCGCGGGTCGCCGTCTCGACAATATAGCGAATATCTTCTTCGGCGACTGGCTTGTCGAGAAAAGCGCGGCAAGAAAACCGCGTGTTAATAGCGTCGCTTACGCCGCCTGCTGCTTCGGTCAATCGTGACATATCTACCTCCCAAA
>CBFHPF010000034.1:0-12668 GCA_965657665.1 Alphaproteobacteria bacterium
ATTTCACCGGTGATGGCTGCCGCCGCGATGAGGACGGCTATTATTGGATTACCGGCCGCGTCGATGATGTGCTGAATATTTCCGGCCACCGCCTCGGCACAGCGGAAGTCGAAAGCGCGCTGGTGGCACACGCGCAAGTGGCCGAAGCCGCGGTTGTCGGCTATCCGCACGACATTAAAGGGCAAGGTATTTATTGCTATGTGACGCTGAATGCCGGCCTGAATGGCGATGATGAGCTGAAGGCCGAGCTGGTCAAATGGGTGCGGAAAGAAATCGGCCCGATTGCCACGCCCGACCTTATTCAGTTCGCGCCGGGCCTGCCAAAAACCCGTTCGGGTAAAATCATGCGGCGTATTTTGCGCAAAATTGCCGAAGATGATTTTTCAAATCTTGGCGATACCTCAACCTTGGCCGATCCGGCTGTGGTCGATGATTTAATCGACAATCGTCAAAATCGCGGCTGATTGAATTAAGCGCACCATTTCGCTTTGCGCCCACGATACGGCTTGGCGAGATTTTGAGATAACAGGGCGGCGGATAGCGTATCGCCGCCCTTATTTTTTGTTGTCGCGAGAACCCGACTTCTTTCTATCGTCGCGAGCACGCGACCGGCATACGTGCCGTAATGCACACCGACCAATTGCGCCGGATTTTCTTTCAGCCATTTGGCGGCAAATTCTTTCGCTTCCAGTGCCAGTTTTTTTTCGGCGGCGCATTTGCCGCGCAATTCAGGCGTGTCGACCCCTTTGAGGCGCACCTTCACCTCTACCGACTGGCCCAGCCAAATATCGACGCGGGCGCGAAATGTATCGCCGTCAATCACTTCCAAAACTTCAAAAGGAAACGGGCCCGCTAATTTCTGTTTGGCTTGCGCGGCGGGCGCATGCGCCAATAGCAAAAAACAAATCACACTCAAAACGCGCATTTTCACACTCTCTCAACTTTCTCAGCCACAGCCCGACATCAGTGTCGGGCCGGGTTACATCCACGATCACTCGAAGATATTCCGCCTATTTCCCATAGGGTATTATATTCGACGAAAGACCCGACCCAAGGGTCGGCCTTCGAGTGAATATCTGAATGTAACCAAGAATAAGTTAACGCGATTGCCGATAAGCCGCCAGCAACCTGCAGTTGAGTTCTGCAAGATAAGTGTCGGGTCAGGCTACATCCCTGTTTGCACAAAGAGGTCCTGCTTATTTCCCTTGCGGGTGTTCTATTGGGCAGAAACCCGACCAGCAAAACTAACGCGGATGCCGAAGCGCTTCTAGAAACCTGCAGTTGAAAGAGAGGTGAAAATCAAAAATCGGAAATAATGCCGTCTTTTTCCCAATCGCCATAGCGGGTCGGCTCGGGGCCATCTTGCCCGCCGCTTTCACTGGCGCGCTTTTCAACCACATGGGCGGCGCGGCGGTCGGCGGCTTCTTTTAACGCCAAAGCTTGCGCTGCAGCACGTTGTTGTTTGGCAGATTTTTTAGCGTCATCACTCATGCGGGTAATATGGTGTCTGGCAGGCCACTTGCCAAGGGGCAGGCAAGATGGTGTAACCGCGACATGAGTTCGCAAGACACGCCTTCAGACCGCGCCACCAAAGGGCGCGGCAAAACCACAACCCGCCGCGTAGCCGCTGGCATGCTGGCGCAAATTTTGCGCGGCAAAACGCTGGATGATGTGCGCGACCGATTGGATGACTTGCCGCCCGGCGAACGCAATTTGGCCGATGCCATTGTGCAAACCGCGCTGCGCCATTATGGCGAGATTACCACCCTATTGGCGCGGCACATGAAACGGCCCTTGCCATTGCGCCCGCATATCGCGCATGCATTGCTGGTCAGCGGCGTGGCGCAATTGCGCTTTATGGATATTGCCGACCATGCCGCGTTAAATGAAACTGTTGCCGCCACCGGTCGGCGCGAGCAACCGTTTCGCGGTCTTATCAATGCCGTGCTGCGCGCCGTCGCCAAAGATGACACGCCAACCGACCCGCATGATAATTTGCCCGACTGGATGAAAGCGCGCTTTCTGGCTGCTTACGGGCCAGAAGATTTAGCCATCATGGTCAAAGCGCATCAGGCCAATCCGCCGCTTGATATTGCCTTTAAAAACCCCGAAAAAGCCGCTGGTTGGAGCAATAATACCGGTTTGGAAGCTGACTTAGAACCCAGCATAGAAATTGAGCCGATAAAGCTGTCAGACACTCATTTGCGACTGGTGCGGCCGGGCAATGTGACGGCTTTGCCGGGCTTTCATGAGGGCGATTGGTTTGTGCAAGATATCGCCGCTTCATATGCCGCGGCTTGGCTCGACAAGCTGCTGCCCACCGGCGCACAGGTGCTGGATGTCTGCGCCGCGCCAGGCGGCAAGACGATGCAATTGGCCGGCGCCGGTCATCATGTTACCGCGCTGGATATTTCCGCCACGCGGCTCAGCCGCTTGCAAGCCAACTTGCACCGCACGCAATTGACCGCGCAATTGGTCGAAGCCGATGCGCTGGATTGGCAAAACGACACCATGTTTGATGCGGTGCTATTAGACGCGCCGTGTTCAGCCAGTGGCACATTGCGCCGTCACCCCGATTTGGTTTTGCATCGCCGCGAGGGCTATGTCGCCAAATTGGTCGCTGCCCAAACCGCCCTTTTGGCGCGCGCGGCGCATCATGTAAAAAGCGGTGGCTATTTATGCTATGCGGTCTGTTCGCTAGACCCCGCCGAGGGCGAAGATGTTGTCGCGCGTTTTGCCGCAAACAATACTGATTTTACTTTAATCACGCCAAGCGAAGGCTCTACTGAACTGCCCAATATGCTGCCGCCGGAAATTATCAGCCCACAGGGCTTGCGCTGCACACCGGCCATTTGGGCCGATAGGGGCGGCATGGACGGATTTTTTATCGCCGTCTTCAAAAAAACGGGTGATTAATGACGCGACACCGCGCCTGCCGATTGCGAGGCGCGGCGAAGTGTTTTACAAAATAAAGATGGGTCGCGTGTCGCTCAAGCCCTGCTGGCATAATGCCGACCAGATAGTGAACAGAGAATGAGAAAAAAGTGACTGAGACAAAAATTTCACCCTCTATTCTTTCTGCCGACTTCGCCAAGCTTGGCGAAGAAGTGGCGGCGATTTGTGAGGCCGGTTGCGACCTTGTGCATGTCGATGTGATGGACGGGCATTTTGTGCCCAATATCACCATTGGGCCGGATGTGGTGAAAGCCATTAAGCCGCATGCCAGCAAGCCGCTGGATGTGCATTTGATGATTGCGCCGGTCGATAATTACATCACCGCATTTGCCGAAGCCGGTGCGGATATTATTACTTTTCATCCCGAAGCCGGACCGCACCCGCATCGCACGGCGCAAGCCATTCGCGCCGCCGGTTGCAAGGTCGGCGTATCACTCAACCCGGCCACGCCGGTGAGTGTGCTGGATCATTTGATGGATGATATTGATTTAATTCTGGTCATGTCGGTTAATCCGGGCTTTGGCGGTCAAAGCTTTATCGACAGCCAGCTGGCAAAAATTAAAACCCTGCGCGCCATGATTGACGCCAGTGGGCGCGCCATTGAGTTGGAAGTTGATGGCGGGGTCAATCGCGACAATGCCGCTGCTATCATCGAAGCGGGCGCGAGCATGTTGGTTGCCGGCACTGCCACTTTCAAGGGCGGGCCGTCATGCTACGCCGATAATATTGCCGCCTTGCGTATGGCCGGTCACTCGCAACAGGCCGGCTAATGAAACGGAGGCAGCGGCTGGCAATATCGCTTGAGGCCGCCGCCGCCGGTACTGCTGCCTTTCGCCATAATATTCAAAACGCGCTATTGCGCAGCCCAATGGGGCGGCGGGTTTGGCGCGGCGGCGTTTCCAGCCTGTCTTATAATTACCCGCCTTCATTGCGGCCCGGCAATGCGATGCGCGGTGCGGCTTGGTTGAACGGCGATTTTACTTTGCCCGGTGGCATTATGCGCGGCTCCGGCCAAAGCCCGTTCCTCCTCACGCCGCCCAGCAATGATTGGCATTTTTCATTGCACGGCTTTGATTGGATGGCCGATCTTCTGGCCGTGCCGGATGGCGGCGGGCAAGCCTTGGCCCGCGACATGATTTTGCACTGGGTGCATGCCGATTATATTTTGCGCAAAAAAACCCTTCAACCGGCACTTGTCGGTTTGCGCTTGGCACGTTGGGCGCATGCCATAAGCGCGTTAAAGTCGGGCTTTGACAGTCAAGACATGCTGCGCATCAATCAAAGCTTCGCCCATCAAACACGCTGGCTGATGCAAACCGTGCCGCAAATCGGCGATGGCGTGCCGCGCTTGCAAGCGATTATCGGTTTGACCTTGGCCGGTTTGGTGCTGGCCCAAGAGGGCCATGTATTGCGTCAAGCGATGGATATGCTGGTGCGCGAATTACGCCGTCAAATTTTGCCCGATGGCGGACATGTGTCGCGCGCGCCGGAAATTTTATTGACCTTATTGGCCGATTTAATTGCCATTGAAAGCGGCTTGGCAGCACGCCAAATTGCGCCGCCAACCCAATTCACCATCACGCTGACCCGCATGCAGGGGATGATTGCCATGCTGCGCCATCAAGACGGTCATCTGGCTGTGTTTCATGGCGGGCTGGAGGCTGACGGCGCACGCATTGAAGCAGTGCTACCGAAGAAAAAGCCAACGCCAATGAGTTTTGCCCAGAAAAGCGGCTACCAGCGCCTGCAAGCAGCGCAAACTTGTGTGCTGGTTGACGTTGGTGATGCGACCAACGGGCCGCATAGCATCCACGCCCATGCCGCGCCTTTGGCGTTTGAAATGAGCCATGGCAGCGACCGCTTGATTGTCAATTGCGGGCCTAATTTAGTGCATGGCGCTGAATGGCGGCTGGCCTCGCGTGGCTTGTCCGCGCATAGCAGCTTGGCTTTTGAGCGCGATATTCCCGACCCGTTTATGCGCCAAGGCGCATCCGCCGCCCGATTGGGTCCGCGCATTAAGCCCGATGATTGGCATGTTACCTCGCGGCGCGCCGAAGACAAGACCGGCATTTGGCTGGAAACCAGTCACGGTATTTTTCTGGACAGCCATGGCGTGCGGCACAATCGGCGGTTTTTTATTGATGCGCAGGGCGAAGATATTCGCGGCGAAGATTTGCTGCTGGCGGATATGCATCACCAGCCGCGCGAAGGCGCGCCATTTCATTTGCGCTTTCATTTGCACCCCAATGTCACCGCCAATTTACAAAGCGGCGGCGATGCGGTTTTGTTGATGAGCCCGTCCGGTCATGGCTGGCAATTTCGCACCGGCCTACAAGACGGGCTGGCGTTGCGCCTGGAAGACAGTGTTTATATGGGGCGCAATGGCGTGCCGCAAAGAGCGCAACAAATCGCCATTCAAGGGCGGCTTTTGCATGCCGACACGCTTATTCGCTGGGCTTTGCGCTATGCCGGCAAAGCTGCCAAAAGGCGTTCCGGGTAGAGGGTTTTCATTTGCCCGAAGCGGCGATATACAGTCTTCACTTCAACTAACAGGATGAACCATGTCTGACCTTAAGCCCATCACCCGCGCATTAATCTCCGTTTCCGATAAGGACGGCATTGTAGAATTTGCCAGCCAATTGGCCGCGAAAAATGTCGAACTGGTATCGACCGGCGGCACAGCAAAATTGCTTGCTGAGGCGGGCCTCGACGTGCGCGATGTGGCGGAGCTGACCGGTTTTCCCGAAATGATGGATGGCCGCGTCAAGACCTTGCATCCCAATGTGCATGGCGGGCTTTTGGCGATACGCGATAATGGCGAGCATCAAGCCGCCATGCAAGCGCATGATATTTTGCCCATCGATTTGCTGGTGGTGAACCTCTATCCGTTTGAAGCCACTGTGGCGAGCGGCGGGGATTATGCCGCCTGTGTTGAGAATATTGATATTGGCGGACCGGCTATGATACGCGCGGCGGCCAAAAACCATGCTGATGTAGCGGTTTTGGTTGATGGCGATGATTATGATGATGTGCTGGCCGCGCTGGACGCAGGCGGCACAGATTTGGCGTTACGGCAAAAATTGGCGCAAAAAGCCTATGCCCGCACAGCCGCTTATGACGCGGCGATTTCCAATTGGATGGCGGCGCAGCTCGATATTGATATGCCGCCTTACCGCGCTGTCGGCGGCAAGCTGCAACAAAAATTGCGCTATGGCGAAAACCCGCATCAAAATGCCGGTTTTTATATTGGCGATACGCCGCGCATCGGTGTCGCCACAGCCACGCAAATTCAGGGCAAAGAATTATCCTATAATAATATTAATGATACGGATGCGGCTTTCGAATTGGTTGCCGAATTTGGTGCTGGCAACAGCGCGGCTTGCGCCATTATCAAACACGCCAATCCATGCGGTGTGGCAATGGCAGATGATTTGCCGAGCGCGTTCGCCAAAGCCTTACGATGCGATCCGGTGTCGGCCTTTGGCGGCATTATTGCCATGAACCAAGCGCTGGACGCGGCAACAGCCGAAGCCATTACCGCAATTTTCACCGAAGTGATTATTGCGCCCGACGCTGATGACGCGGCGCGCGATATTATCGCCAAAAAGAAAAACTTGCGTCTCTTGCTGACCGGCGGTCTGCCCGATGTGACAGCAACCGGTTTGAGCATTCGCAATGTGGCCGGTGGCTATTTGGTGCAAAATCGCGATAACGGCCATCTCAGCCAAGACGATCTGCGCTGTGTCACCAAGCGGCAACCGACGGCGCAAGAAATGGCCGACTTGCAATTTGCTTGGACGATTGCCAAGCATGTTAAATCAAACGCTATTGTCTATGCCAAAGACGGTGCCAGTGTCGGCATTGGGGCCGGACAAATGAGCCGCCTCGACAGCTCGCGCATTGCGGCGCGCAAAAGCCAAGACGCTGCCGAAGCGTGTGGAGCCGACGCGCCCCTAGCGCAAGGCTCGGTTGTGGCTTCGGATGCGTTTTTTCCGTTTGCGGACGGGCTATTATCTGCCGCGGAAGCCGGGGCAACAGCGGTCATTCAGCCGGGCGGGTCTATTCGCGATGAAGAAGTTATTGCGGCGGCTGATGAAGCCGGGCTGGCTATGGTGTTTACCGGCATGCGGCACTTCAGGCATTAACCTTGCTTTAACAGTGGCTTTAACAGTGGCATTAACCGGCAAGGGCCTAACCGGCGCGGCAGGCTTTTTGTGTGACAGCGTGCCAACCATCTAATATCGGAAACGCGGTTGAAGCGGCTTGCCAATTATCGCGCGCATTGGGGCGGGAAAATATTTTCGCCCGCATAGCACAAGCCTGTTCGCCGCGTTCCAATTCGACAAACAAAGCCGCCATGCCAAGACGCGCACCCATGCCGACCGGATCATCGGCCGGTGTGCGCTGCGCCAAAGCCGCAAGCGCGCGGGTTGCTTCTATGCCACGCGCATTGGCTTGCAAAGCGGCGGCGCGCAAAAACCAAGCCGCCGGACGGCGCGGAAAATTGGCCGCCAGTTTTTCGGCCTGTGTGAGCGCTTTTTCGGCCCGCCCTTGACGCAAATCATAAGCGATAAACGCTTCCAAAAGCGCTGCTTTAGGCCGCGATTGCAGGTCAATAAAGCGGCTATCCAGCCAGTCATAAAGCGATGCGAAATCCGCCTTATCGCTCGCCGCGCTGAGAAATTTTTTCCAATGCCCCAGCACAAAAGCCGCCGCCTCATCGGTATCGGGTTCCAGCAAGACCATTAAGCGGGCCGCATCTTTTTGGCGCGTCAAATAATCGATTGCGCGCGGCACAAGCGGGCGAATATCCCCCTGCTCAGCCGCAAACGCCCCCCATGCCCGACCAAAATCATCGCTCGGTAAATCGGCATAAAGGGCCGTATCAATCGCTGCACGATGCACGGCAGCCCGATTGCCAGTCACACAGCCGGGCGGACATTCGGCGCTTAACCAAAGGCGATAAAGCGCCGCCGCGCCGCGACCGGTTTTTGCCAACGCCTCAGCCGATACCCCATCGGCTTGGCGCGCTTTCACCGCTTCAGCCAAAAGCCGCACCCGCATGCCCAAAAATAATTGGTAGCCGGGCAGGCCGGGGCCAATGCCGGTGAGCGTTTTATCCGCTTTCAGCCAATCTTTTTCCAGTGCCGCCGCACGCGCCAGCACAATGCGCGCCCGCAAAGCCAGCATGATATCCAAAGAGGGCGCGCGCACCGCGCCACTATCGGTCACCTCGCCCTGCGCTGTTGGCAATGGCAGGGTTTTAAATTTCTCAGCCAATGCGCGGCGCTGTTGTGTCGGGGCTTCATCGACCGATAATTGCGCCAGCACTATGAGCTTATCAAGCCGTGCGCTTTGTGGATTTTGTGCCGCCAAGCCTTTACGCGCTGCGGTTAAAAATTCGCTTGCGAGGGACAACTCGCCAAGGCTCAAATAAGCCACCCCCAAACGATAGTCGGTTTGTCGTTTCATGGTCGTTGGCATATGCGGATAAAACGGTTTTAACCCGCGCCATGCGGCAATGAGCTGACCATATTGCGCCGCATCAAAAGCCTGCTGCATAACCCGCAAAGATAAACCGGGCTCATAATCCATCGCGCGCAGTAAAAGCTGGTCGCGCGCCAATAAATCCAATGCCGCTGCAATGGTCTCGCCATCGCCCGATAAAGCGGGCTTTAACAGCGCGACAATTTCATCTGCTGTGCGCGCTTCACTCATAGCTTGGCGCGCCATCGCCAAAGCGCTGTCACTTTGTTGACGGTTTTGCTGACCTAATTTTCGGCCCTGTTCAGTCGCGCCTAATTGACTTGCTGCTTTCGGCACGTGAAACAAGGCCGCCGGTGGGCGATAATCAGGGGCGCTGATGCGTGCCAAGAAATCATCAACCGCATGCTTAAAATCAGCCGCCCCGCCACGCCTTAAAGATTGCTGTAAGCGTTCCAATGTTTGTTGCGCCACTGATAATTGACCGGCTTCGATTTGCGCTGTCGCCAAACCATACATGGCGCGCTGCACCAAATGCGGGTGCTTGAACTCAAAGCTTAACAGGCGCAGTGCGCTTTGCGCCTGCTTCATGGCGCGGCGTTTATCATCAGCCGAAATATGCCGCACCGCGGCCGCCAGCTTGCCCCACGCCGCCGCATAAGCACCGGCGACCCGCAGGCTTTCAATATCACCCCATAAATCCGACGATAATAAATCTTCATAGGCGCGCTCATTATCGCGCACGCTTTGTTCAGCCAATAGTCGCACACGCGCCATATTGATCGCCACGGCTTCGCTTTCAATAACAAACGGTGCCAATTCCAGCGGTCCGAGCGGGCCGTCATAACACGCCTCCATCGCCGTGGCATAAGCATCACCGGCCGCCAATAAAGCGCCCGCATCTTTTTCCAATAGCGACAAAATCGCTTGTGGCTCGGCGCGCAAAAGCGGGTTTGCACTGCCGCAAGCTTGCGCTTTTAACGGCGCGACCAGCGTGAAGCACAAGCTCAAAACACAAGCTAGCAGAGCGGTTGTGAATGATTTCATCGCGCGCCCCTATTCCAGATTAGCCAAAAACGGTGCCAGCTCATCGTGAAACCGATCGTCAAAAATCAGCAAAGCCAGCGTCTTCATTAATTGCCGCTCAGCCGCCAAGGTTGCTGCTGTGCCGCCGCCCAAACGCGCCAAGCGTTTAAATTGTGGCATCACGCCTTGGCGCAATAAATCAGCACGCCCATTTTGCGGCAGATTGCGCCCCAGCATAGAAAGATTGGCCTCGACCCGACTGTCCAATAAAGACAAACGTCCGCCGCGCGATTTCATCCGCTCGGCAATTTGCGCCGCCTCGCCGCTTTCGCGTGCATGCGGTGGCGCGTCGCCAATGACAATCACCACGCGTTGCGCGCCAGGCCGCCAGGCAATTTTACTTTCCGCATCGCGCAAGGCTTGCGTCACGGCTTCAGGCACATCACCGCCGCCAACCGCGTCAATCGCCGCCATGAAATCGCGCCCCTTCACAATATCAAAGCTGGGCTGGCTGATGCGCGTGACAAATTCATAATCATTATAATCGCGATAAGCGATAATACCGAAACGCGCCAAAGGAACCAGATTGCGCACATAACCGGCTAACTGCCCCATGCGCTCGCGCACTTTTCGGTGCACCCATACCATCGAACCGGTTGCATCAATGGCAAACACCACGTCAATGCCGGTGTTTTGCAAATGCTCGATATAATCGGCAAAGGTTTGCGGTGTGCCGTCAATTAACCCACCGCCCGGCAAGGCGCGTTGCGTGACCGCAGCGGATGGCATGGGCATGGCCGGTGCAATGGCCGCCATAGTGGCATTATCCATCATCATATCGTTAAAATCAGTGTCGAGCGGGACTTCCAAAAGCTCGGATAAATCCAGTTCGGCTGTCGCCTCAACCACCGGCTCGGGCGGGCTTTGCGCGGTTAAATCAAGCTGCAATTCTTCCGGCCCTATTTCGCCAGCTGAAATAACCACCGAGGTTTCGCCATCGCCGCCACCGCGCTCGCCGCCAAACAACAACACCAAGACCGCGCCGACCGCCATAATATGCACCAGAACAGAGACCACCAAAAGCGATAGCCAAACACGGCGCGGTACCGCGACAAGGCGCTGTCTTAACCGTGTGAACCAGCGGCTTTTATTGGCATTTTTAGCAGTTTCGTTCATTCAGTCGCCGCCTTGAACTCGGTTTTCAATCGAATTTCACCAACCCCGGCTTTCGCCATAGCCGCGCGAAATGCCAGCAATTGCTCAGCATGGGCGGCCTTATCGGCGACCAGCTCAACCGGTAGGCCTTGCGCAGCAATTGCCTTTTCGGCAATTAATTGGCTTATCTCACCCAAAGTCACAGCCTGACCATCCGCCAAATAAAACCGGTCATCATTTTGCAGCCACACCGCAAAGGCCGCTTTGTCATAGGCGTTATTTTGCGTCGATGTGGCGACTTCGATTTGTTGCGGATGATTGGTGGTCGGGCGGCCGGCAATCAGCACAAATAAAATCAGCAAAAACACCACATTGATAAGCGGCAGCAAATCAATGGATTTAATTTCGCGGCGTGTCTGCTTCAGGCGCATATCAAAAATCACTCAAATCAATATCAAACACATCGCGCTCTAAGGTGATGGCTGACGCTCCGGCACCAACCAACACATCCAGCGTATCGGACACTTGCTGCACATTGGCGCGCGCTTGCGGCATGACAACAAACAACTGCGCGTCATCCGCGGCAATGGCAAAAGCTGTTTTCTTAGCCAAAGCAGCGCGGTCTATTGGCGCGCTGTTATATTGCAACTGGCCGGTCTGGCTTAAGGAAATGAGGATAGGCTGACTGGCATTTTCTTGCCCACCGCCACCGCGCGGCGGTGCCAAGCGGCTTTGCCCGAACTCGGCAAAGTCAGAGCCAAGTAGGAAAAACAACAGCAGCAGAAAAATCATGTCGATGAGCGGTGTCAGCCCCATGAAATTTTGCTTGCGGCGCGGGCGGGCCAATTGCATGGGTCAGCTTTCTTTAGCGGCTTCACCGCTTTGATTGGTATTTTGATTGGCCGTCTGGCTGCGCACCATAATTTCGCTCAGCGCATCTTCAACCATATCGCGCACATCATCGACCGCATTATTGAAAACAGCCGCCAAAATAGAAAATGGCAGCGCGACCGCAAGGCCGAAAGCAGTGGTCAATAAAGCCTCCCAGATACCGGCCGCCAATAATGCCGTATCCGCACCGCCCGCGCTGTCGCCAACCCCTTGGAAGGCGACAATCATGCCAAGCACTGTGCCCAAAAGGCCGAATAAAGGCGCTGAGGCGGCAATCAGTTCCAACACCCAAATATGACGCGCCAAATGGCGTACCAAAAATTGTGCGCGCCGTTCCAACTCCTCGCGCAAAATGCTGACGCTCATATTGCGCCCATGCGCCTCAGAAATGGCAAAGCCGATAAGCGGCGCGGCGGGATGAATAAAACCGTCCAATTGTTTGGCCAGACCTTGCACCTTGCCGCTGCGATAAGCGGACATGGCGGCTTGCACATCGGCCGGCCGAAAAATATCCATCTTATAAAATTGATAGGCCTTCACGCCGGCAACCGGTAGGCCAATGGCCGACAATAAAGCAATCACCCAAGTGACCACCCCGCCTTTGGTGAACAATAAAGTCCAAAAGCCCGGCCCGGCCTCATCCGGCGCGGCTGCGGGTGCGGTTTGCGCCATGGCGTCGACAGATAAAAAAAAGAAAATTGCCGCAGAAAACAAAACAGAGAAGACAGATGGCGACCATCTGCTGATGGATACTGACGGGTGCATATTTCCTCCGCGAAATCGAAAGTCGTTTTTTCAAGCTTAGCGCAAACAAAAAGCGCCGCCAGTGAAAACCGGCGACGCTGTAATTTTTTAACGCGCATAAAACCTAGAGGGCGCGAGCGACCAGCATGCGCATAATCTCGTTTGAGCCGCCATAAATGCGCTGCACACGGCTATCGGTATACATGCGGCTAATCGGATATTCATCCATATAACCCCAACCGCCAAAAAACTGCAGGCATGTATCAATCACTTCATTTTCGCGTTCCGTGCACCAAAATTTAGCTGCCGCCGCCGTATTGGCATCCAGCTCACCATCCATTAATTGCTGCGTTAGCTGGTCGACCATAGCGCGCGCCGCCATCCAATCGGCTTTGCACTCAGCCAATTTGAAC
>CBFHPF010000035.1:0-12299 GCA_965657665.1 Alphaproteobacteria bacterium
CCTTGGTAATTGTTGACAAGCTGATTGTCGGTATCGGCATCAGCGCCACGAAAACGCCGATTTTTAGCTTTGAGCAGCGTCAGCAGATGATTGAAGCCGAGATTGGCCCGCTAGCCAAGGAAATGGGCGTAGAGATGGCCGTTATCAGTTTTCAGGACTTGCTGGTAAATGTGGCAAGCGAGCAGGGGGCGAATATTATTTTGCGCGGCCTGCGCACGGCGGCTGATTATGAATATGAGGCGCAAATGACCTCGATGAACCGCGCAATGGCACCGGAAATCGAGACTGTGTTTCTTCCGGCCTCACCGGAAGTGAGCTTTGTTTCCTCGACATTGGTTCGGCAAATTCTTGCAATGGGCGGCGATGTGTCGCCTTTTGTGCCGCAATCGGTTTTGAGTGAACTTTAAACTAAATCAATATCTTAAATGGAGAATGTGATGCGTTACTTGATAGCAATGGGGATGATGTTTGCCTTGCTTGCGACACCGGTTTCGCTTAATTCAGGCTTAAATCAAGCGCATGCCGCAGGGCATGGCAATCATGGCGGTAAGGGCCATTCAAAGGAGAGTATTATGTTGCTGGAATTGAAAACCGGAACAGTGAAAATCAAATTGCGTGAAGATCTCGCGCCCGGCCATGTTGAGCGTATCAAAACGCTGATTGGTGAAAAGTTTTATGATGGCATCGTGTTTCACCGCGTGATCGATGGCTTCATGGCGCAAACAGGCGACCCGACCGGTACCGGCATGGGCGGTTCGGATTATCCGGATTTGCGTGCTGAGTTCTCTGATGCGCCGTTTAAGCGCGGCACATTAGGCATGGCCCGTTCGCAGCATCCCGATAGCGCCAATAGCCAGTTCTTTATCTGCTTCGATGATGCCACATGGCTGAACGGCCAATATACCGTTTTCGGTGAAGTGATTGAGGGCATGGAGCATATTGATGCCATCGCCAAAGGCGAGCCGCCAGCCAATCCCGATAAAATTATCTCAATGCGCCTCGAAGATTAAATTCCATGCGGGTCTCTATGAAAGTCGATGATTTTGATTTTGACCTGCCGGAAAGTCTGATTGCGTTAAGACCAGCACAGCCGCGCGACACTGCGCGGCTGTTGCATATTCCGGCTCAGGGTGAATTAGGCGACCGTATTATGCGGGATTTGCCTGATTTACTGCGTGCCGGAGACGCGCTTGTGGTTAATGTCACCAAGGTTATTCCGGCACGCCTGACGGGTTTGCGCGCGCGGGACGGTGGTGAAGGTGCCAAAATAGAAGTGACGCTAACAGAACGGTTAGGGACGGTTGATTGGACGTGCTTTCTTAAACCGGCCAAACGCGTGAAAGACGGCGATATCATCCAATTCGGTGATGTGAAGGCCGCGGTTAGTGAGCGCGACGGTGGCGCGGCCAAATTATCGTTCGATATCGCGCCGGACAGCATGGAAACCACTTTGGCGAAGCTCGGCACCATGCCTTTGCCGCCATATATTGCAGGCAAACGCGCCCCCGATGCGCAAGATAATGATGATTATCAAACCTTGTTTGCCCGGGAAGATGGCGCGGTAGCTGCGCCGACAGCAGGGCTGCACTTCACGCCGGAACTGGTGGCGACGCTGAAAGAGAAAGGCGTGAGCTTTCATGAAGTGACGCTGCATGTCGGCCCAGGCACGTTTTTGCCGGTGAAAGTCGACAATATTGCCGAGCATAAAATGCACGGTGAATGGGGTCAGGTGACGGATGAAACAGCGGCCGCATTGAACGCGGTCAAAGCCAATGGCGGACGCGTTGTTTGTGTTGGCACAACGTCCCTGCGTCTGTTGGAAAGTGCGGCAGCTGAAAATGGAAAAATAGAACCTTTTGAGGCAGTTACCGATATATTTATCACGCCGGGCTATAAGTTTCGTGCCGCTGATATGTTGATGACGAATTTCCACTTACCGCGCTCTACGCTGTTTATGCTGGTATCGGCTTTTTGCGGTTTTGAGCGTATGAAAGCGGCGTATGCCCACGCCATTGCTGACGGCTATCGGTTTTACTCTTATGGTGACGGCAGCTTGCTTGAAAGGGCCGATTGATGAAATTCACCCTGCATAAAACGGACGGCATGGCCCGCCACGGCACAATCGACACGCCGCGCGGGGAAATCCGTACTCCGGCTTTTATGCCGGTCGGCACAGCCGCCACCGTAAAGGCCATGTATCCCGACCAAGTGCGGGAATTGGGTGCGGATATCGTGCTGGGAAACACTTATCACCTCATGTTGCGACCGGGTGCAGAAGAAGTTGCGGCATTAGGCGGCTTGCAGACGTTTATGCAGTGGGATGGACCGATTTTGACTGATAGCGGCGGCTTTCAGGTGATGTCACTGTCGAAACTGGCGAAAATGAGCGAACAGGGCGTGCGCTTTCAAAGCCATATTGATGGCAGCGAGCATATGTTGACGCCGGAGCGCAGTATTGAGATTCAAACTTTGCTTGGCGCAAATATCCGCATGGTGCTTGATGAATGCACACCTTATCCGGCGACGCATGAGCAGGCTGATACCTCAATGCAGCTTTCCATGCGGTGGGCTGAGCGCAGCAAAAATGCTTTTGCCGAATATGATGCGGGCATTGGCGATGCGCTATTCGGCATTGTGCAGGGCAGTGTCTACGAGGATTTACGCCATCAAAGCGCTGAAGAATTGCAGCAAATCGGCTTTGATGGTTATGCCGTCGGCGGTTTGGCGGTTGGCGAAGGGCAAGACCTTATGTTGAAGGTGCTGGATTTTACCACGCCCGCTCTGCCGCAAGACCGCCCGCGCTATTTGATGGGCGTCGGCACACCGGACGATTTGGTGGAAGCCGTGTCGCGCGGCATTGATATGTTTGATTGCGTTATGCCAAGTCGCGCCGGTCGGCACGGCACGGCCTATACATGGCGCGGCATGGTGAATATTCGCAATGCGCGCCACAAAGACGACCCACGCCCACTCGATGCAGACAGCCCGTGCGAGGCCAGCAGTCGTTATAGCCGCGCTTATTTGCATCACTTGCATCGCTGCGGCGAATATCTCGGCGCAATGCTGCTGACATGGCACAATCTGGCGTTTTATCAGGAATTAATGGCCGCCATGCGCGCGGCAATTGCCGAGGGTCGCTTTGAGGCGTTTCGTGAAGATTTTAAACGTCGTCAAGCGGAAGGCGATATCGCGCCGCGCTCATAAGCGACAATCGAGCAGCAAAAAGCCCGCGCCACCGAAGTGACGCGGGCTATTCTGCTCAGACTATAGCTTAGCTATAGATGGCGTAAGCGGCATGAACCGCGCCCAGCACGGCACCAATCAGCAAAACAATCGTTGCCAAGAAGCCGATTTGGAAGCCCATTGTGCGCTTATCAGCTGCTTGATAATAGCCGCGTGCATAAACCATGCGCCCGATAGGGAAGAAGATGCCGATAATGGCGGCCCACAGATCCGAAATGGTCAGCGCAAAAATCCACAAAGCGGGCAAAAACAGCATCAGCATTTCAAGCGTGTTTTCATAGACGCGTAGGACACGCAGAAAATCATCCGGCCCGTCATGCTTCGGGGCTTTTACCTCATATTTACCGCGTGCTTTGCCGACCTGAATGGCCATCCAGAACAGGGTGAAAAGCGAAATCAGTGTGACCAATGCGGTCAAAGGATATTGAAACATTTGCATTTCCTCTCAGCGCTAGTTTTGTTCGCGCGGCTTGGTTTTCTTCAAAATTGCAGTGAAAGTCGACAATATCGTATCACCGACATAGGTTTGACCGCGCACAAAAATAAGACTGCGCGTCGCGCGGGTTACTTCGCCATCAGCATAAACCACTTCACCAATCGGGGTGGAACCGGCCAGAAAGTCTGTCTGGCAAGATAAAGTGACTGAATGGCTCTCGCGCAATTCATCGTGCGCGATGACAAACAGGGCAAAATCAGCAAATGCCATCAGCATGCCGCCATGCATAAACCCGCCGCCATTCATATGCCGTTCTTCGCACAGGAAAGCTGATAAGTGCTTACCGTTTTCTGGGTCGAGCTTCATAAAAAATGGACCTGTTTGGTCTTCAAACGGGTCTTCGCCGCCCCAGCTTTCCCAGCCTTCAAGTTGTTTTGGTGGTGTTTTCAAGACTATTCTCCCTTATTTGTCGGTAACATAAGGGACGCTTCGGCTTTTAAGCAATAGAAGAAATGCCGCTACTATGTGCGCAAGGCATAACCGGTGCCGCGCACGGTACGAATAATATCCGACCGTGCTTCTTCGCCTTCAGGGGCTTTATTCAAAGCGCGGCGCAAGCGGCTCATATGCACGTCAACCGTGCGGTCTTCAACATAAATGCCATGCCCCCAAACCGTGTCGAGCAACTGGTCGCGGGTAAAAACGCGGCCCGGGCGTTCCATCAGCAATGTCAGCAAATGATACTCTTTTGGACCCAAGTGAATGTCCGTGCCGTCGCGGGTCACTTTCATGGTCTCAGGGTTAAGAACCACTCCGCTATGTTCCATTACATCTTGCGCCAGAGAAGGGCGCGCGCGCCGCAATAGCGCTTTAACGCGGGCAATCAGTTCCCGAGGTGAAAACGGCTTTGTCACATAATCATCAGCGCCATTATCTAGGCCGAGGCTTTTATCGCCATCTTCGCCGCGGGCGCTGAGCATGATAACCGGTAAGGATTTGGTTTCGCTGCGGGCGCGCAATTGGCGACAAACATCAATGCCAGAGGCTTCCGGCATCATCCAATCCAGCACGACCAAATCAGGTCGTTCGGTCTCAACAGCGCTGAGGGCTTGCTGCCCATCAGTAGCCTGCACTGTTTCAAAGCCAGCTTTTTCGAGATTATAGCGCAGCAGTTCCAGCTGCGCCGGCTCATCATCAACAATCAGAATTTTCGCTGACATGAACTATCTCCATTTACCAGGCCATCAATCAACTTAATCTTCGATTGACGTTGCGTTATCGGCCTTCGGGCGCTCATCGCTTGGGAAATCCCCATGCACCAGAAAGTAAACCTGTTCAGCAATATTGGTTGTGTGGTCACCAATACGCTCTAGGTTTTTGGCGATAAAAAGATAATGCGAGCTAACAATGGCCGTTTCCGATTGATTTGCGATAACGCCCAGCAACTCACTAAACAGGCTGGTGTGCATTTGGTCGACTTCAAGGTCGCGGTCCCAAACTTCCATTGCCAGTTGCGCATCAGAAGTGGCATAGGCATCAAGAACTTGATGCAGCATTTGCTGCACAGTATCGGCCATGCGGCGAATGCTGATTGTGGATGCTCCATCGCCATCGCTTTCAATAATCACCAGCGCGCGCTTGGCGATATTCTTCGCCAAATCGCCGATGCGCTCCAGCACAGCAGCGATTTTGACGGCTGCAATAATGCGGCGCAAGTCGGTCGCCATTGGTGAGCGCATGGCGATAATTTCAATGGCGCGTTCATTAAGCTGAAACTCGATATCATCGAGTTCTTTATCTTTGGCAATAATGGCGGGCAGGGGCGCGCCATTGCGTGTTTCGGTCGCTGCTATGGCCGCCGCCAATTGCTCCTCAGCCAATCCACCGAGCTTGGCAATGGTCTGGTTGAGTTCGCCAAGGTCTCGGTCAAATGATGATACGATGTGTTCGTTTTCCATTAGCCGATCTTTCCTGAAATATAGGCTTCCGTTTGTTCATTCGCCGGATTGGTGAAAATTTGTTGTGTGTCACCATGTTCAACCAGAGAGCCGAGATGAAAATATGCTGTACGCTGTGAAATACGCGCCGCCTGCTGCATTGAGTGGGTGACGATGACAATTGTGTAATCGTTACGCAATTCCTCAATCAATTCTTCAATCACTGCCGTCGCAATCGGGTCAAGGGCAGAGCAGGGCTCATCCATCAAAACCACATCAGGACTAACCGCGATAGCGCGCGCAATGCACAAGCGCTGCTGCTGACCGCCGGAAAGCGAAGTGCCGGGCGTCGTCAGCCTGTCTTTAACTTCTTTCCATAAACCGGCGCGGCGCAAGCTCTTTTCGACAATAGCCTCCAAATCGGCGCGGGTTTGAGCGATGCCATGAATGCGCGGTCCATAAGCGACATTGTCAAAAATAGACTTGGGAAATGGGTTGGGTTTTTGAAAAACCATACCGACGCGGGCGCGAAGCTCTACAACGTCAACTTCGTCTGAATAAATGTTTTGGTCATCAATGTTTATCAAACCGCCAACGCGACAGCCGTCAATCACATCATTCATGCGATTGATACAGCGCAAAAACGTAGACTTGCCACAGCCCGAAGGGCCGATGAGAGCGGTCACTTCATTGGCGTTCAGGTCAAGGTCAATACCATGCAAGGCCTGAGCCTCACCATAGTGAACTGTCACGTCACGCGCTTTGATTTTTACATTCATTGTTTCACTGCTCGTCATTTTACCATCGCTTTTCAAATCGCTTGCGGAAATAAATGGCTGTTGCATTAACTAACAAGAGAAGAGTTAATAATACAACAATACCGGCGCTTGTTCGCGCTACAAAAGCGCGCTCAGGGTTGTTGGCCCACATATAAATCTGCGCCGGCAATACGGTCGCTTTAGCTGTTACATCAGTCGGCACATCAACAATAAATGCCATCATGCCAATCATCAGAAGCGGTGCGGTTTCGCCGGCAGCTTGCGCCAGCCCGATAATTGTGCCGGTTAAAATGCCCGGCATGGCAAGCGGTAAAACATGATGCATAATCACCTGAAAGCGTGACGCGCCGACACCCATCGCCGCTTCGCGGATAGACGGTGGAATGGCGGAGAGTGCTGCGCGTGTGGCAATGATGATTGTCGGCAGGGTCATCAACGCTAATACCAAGCCGCCGACCAAAGGCGCGGAACGTGGCAGGCTGAAAAAATTGATAAAGACCGCTAGGCCCAACAACCCGTAAACGATAGACGGCACGGCAGCAAGATTGTTGATGTTGACTTCAATCAAAGCCGTGTAGCGGTTTTTCGGCGCAACTTCCTCTAGATAGATTGCTGCCAAAACACCGAGCGGAAAGCTGACGGCGAGTGTGACAAGTAGCGTCCATAAAGAGCCGATTAAGGCACCACGAATACCGGCCATTTCTGCCTCGCGGCTATCGCCATTGGTAAACAACGCAAAGGCAAACTTCTCGTCGATGCGCTGCTCGTCAATTAACTTATCAATAAAAGTTAGATGGCGATCTGATACAACTCGGTCACTTTCCGGCAGATTGCGGTCAATCAACCCCTTCATCACCAAATCAATATCATCCGATAAGGGTACATAAAGGCTGATGGTCGAGCCGATGAGTGACGGGTCGGCAATAACTTTTTCCTGCAGCATATCCGGCGCGCCAATCGACAGAATTTTGGTCAAAGCACGCTTATCGCGACGGCCTGTCACTTCAGGGAAATGGCCGCGCAAGGCAGAACGCACCATACCCAAATAATTGCCCTGTTCAGGCGCATCGGCGCTCACATAATCAGTAGATATATCAATATCGATACGCACATGGTGATGGGTAAACGCCGGAATAGATGAGTAAATGATTGAACTCATCAAGAACACTAAAATCAATGCAGCTGCACCAATCGCCGCCAAACCGTAGGCGCGAAAACGCCGCTCCGCCTGATAGCGTTTTTTGAGCCGTGCAGCACGGAACTGAGGGTCGGAATAATCAGTCATATTGTTCTCTGAAACGATTGACGACATACAGCGCCAGCACATTGAGCATGAGGGTTATGAAGAACAGCACCAAGCCGAGTGCGAAAGCAGCCAGTGTTTTGGCGCTATCAAATTCTTGGTCACCGACCAGCAACATGACGATTTGAACTGTTACGGTTGTGACACTTTCAAACGGATTGGCGGTTAAATTGGCGGCCACACCGGCTGCCATAACAACAATCATGGTCTCACCAATGGCCCGCGAGATTGCCAGCAAAATGGCACTGACCAAGCCAGGCAGGGCGGCCGGTAATATCACTTGTCGAATGGTTTCAGACTGGGTCGCGCCCAAAGCTGCCGCGCCATCGCGTAAGGTTTGCGGCACCGCATTAATCACGTCATCTGATAGAGATGAAATGAACGGGATAATCATAATGCCCATCACCAAACCGGCGGCTAGCGCAGACTCTGATGATAGGGTCAGGCCAATTTCTGCGCCGCTGTCGCGCAATAATGGTGCAACCATCAATGCTGCGAAAAAGCCGTAAACAACGGTGGGGATACCTGCAAGGATTTCAATACCCGGCTTGGCAATATTGCGCAATTTCGTGTTGGCATATTCAGAAAGATAAATCGCCGACATCAAGCCGATAGGAACAGCCACAAGCATGGCAACAAAAGTAATCATCATCGTGCCCGCGAAAAGCGGTATCGCGCCAAACGAACCCGAACCACCGACTTGGTCTTCGCGAATGGCGATTTGCGGCGACCAGCTTAGGCCGAATAGAAACTCTGATATCGGCACAGTTTCAAAAAAGCGGATGGTTTCGAAAATCAACGACAGCACAATGCCAATCGTGGTCAAAATCGCAATCGCCGAAGCGGATATCATAACAATTTCGAAAGCCCGCTCGACTGCAGGGCGTGCGGTAAAGCGAGGCGCCAACTTATTCAGACCGAAAGCAACACCGCTAATGCTCAGAATAATAACGGCAAAGCTGCGTGCTTGATTGGAGCTCTCAATGAGACCCATAAAATAGTCACTGCCGTCGATAATCATATCATTGGCAAAAGCGGCGGGTAGGGAGCCAACCGAATAGGCTTTTATCTTGGCAATCAAAACACCCATTTCACCAATGGTTAAATCAGCCTGTTGTTGCCGCAAAAAGCTTTCCAGCATGGCATCAATAATCAGCGGTGAAACGCCGGTCCATACCAGTAGAATGAGAAGGGGTAAAAGTACGGCGCTGATGAAAACAAAGCTGCCGTGATAAACGTCGCGCGAATGCTGCTTAACTGAGACCTGCGCGCTTAATTGACGGATGCGCCGTTGCCCGAAGAAAAAGGAAAAAGCGCCGAGGCCCAAAAGACAAATGAAAAGAAAGCTTAAGCTCATGACGGGGCCCTAAAAAAAGCGGGCCGATTTGACGCAAATCAAACCGGCCCAACTAAAGATTTACATTGACAGTTTGGTCAGATTCTTACCGTCATTGCGATACTTTTGACGCTCTGAAGTAGGCAGCGGAATCAGGCCTTTGTCGAGCAAATAACCGTCTTCACCGAAAGCTTTTTCGCTGGTGAATTCAGCAACATACTCAAGAATGCCTGGCACTGTGCCAACGTGGGCGTGCTTGATGTAGAAATACAGCGAACGTGAGATGCCGTATTTGCCGCTGGCGATATTATCGAAAGTCGGATTAACGCCTTCAACAATCGCGCCTTTGATTTTGTCTGAGTTTTGGTCGAGGAAGCTAAAACCGAAAACGCCTACGGCTTTCGGGTTGGCAGCCAATTTTGACACCATCAGATTGTCATTCTCACCGGCATCGATCCATGCGCCATCTTCGCGTACGGTGCGGGTCAGTTTTTTCCACATTTTCTTGTCAGCTTTTTTCAGCTTCTTCATGTGCGGGAATTTATTCGCGCCTTTAGACATTGCCAATTCTTGGAATGCATCGCGTGTGCCTGATGTCGGCGGCGGGCCAAGAACTTCAATTTTCGCATTCGGCAGAGACGAGTCAATATCGCTCCACTTTTTGTACGGGTTGGCAATCGGCTCACACCAGTTTGACTGGCACGGCTTATTCGGGTTTGGCACCATTTTGGCAACAGCAAGATAAATCTGCTTGCGTGTCAGTTCGAGCTGCGGTGCGCCTTTGGCATTTGCCAGCACAATACCGTCAAAACCGACAACAACTTCTGTCAGGTCAATGCCATTGGCTTGGCATTTTTTGAACTCTTTGCCTTTGATACGGCGTGATGCGTTGGTGATGTCCGGATGCTCCAGACCGATACCTGCGCAAAACAGCTTCATGCCGCCGCCTGAGCCGGTTGATTCAATAACCGGTGTTTTAAATTTAGAAGTCCGGCCGAACTGCTCAGCCACTGCCGTAGCAAATGGGAACACAGTTGACGAACCAACGATTTCAATCTGGTCGCGGGCTTGAGCGCCGCTCACAAATGCCGTTGCGGCAATTGCCAGAACTGCACTTTTGAATTTAGTCATCATCATCTCCAATTCAACACCCGATAGCATGAGTGCTGTCGGATGGCCGTAAAATCTGGCCGATGCGAGACTTTAATGTGACGCTAATATTACAGTTGTGTGACAGCCAAAAAGTATGCCTGAGAGAGTTCTCAATGGTTGGCGACACGACACAAAGTTACTGAAAAAACAGTACCTTGCGCGTCACTGGTTATGCGCAGCCGTCCGCGGTGCTTGTTGATAATATGTTTGACGATGGCCAGTCCGAGGCCCGTGCCGCCAATCTCGCGCGACCGGCCCTTATCGATTCTATAGAATCGCTCTGTCAGACGGGCGATATGTTCTTCGGCAATCACCGGTCCTTGATTGACAACCTGAACGCGCATGAGGTCTTCCACCTTGGCACCGGACGGGGTTTGTCGACCGAAGGATACGATAATTTGCAACGGGGTATCGGCGTCGCCATAACGAATGGCGTTTTCAATCAGATTGGTGAACACTTGTTGTAGTTCATCCGCATTGCCGATAATGCGCGCTTCATCTGCCGCGACTTCCTGCAATTGCAATTGCAACTCAATACCCCGCGTCGCGGCTTGTTGCGCATTCAGCGATATAACTTGCTCAAGCAGGGAAACCAAATCGACTGCATCGCGTGGCGCACGATGCTCTTCAGATTCAACGCGGCTCAAAGACAATAAGTCATCAATCAGCCTCTGCATGCGCGCCGCTTCAGTTTGCATAATGCCAAGAAAGTGGTTTCGGTCGGCTTCGTCCTCAGCCGCGCCATCCAATAGTGTTTCAATAAAACCGGACAGCACAGAGAGCGGTGAACGCAATTCATGACTAACATTAGCCACAAAGTCGGACCGCACACGGTTGACGGCGAGGCGGTCTGTCTTATCGCGCACCAGCAGCAAAACCAAACCGTCGCCCAAAGGCAGCAAGCGCAATTTATATTCGCGGCGCGTCGGACTGATGCGGGTATATTCGATAATCGCCGTTTTACCGTCAGCTTGCGCGCTTTCAAATGCGGTCAAAAAATCAGGCGAGCGAATAAAGCGCTCCATCGGATAACCGAAAATTTGCTTCCCAAAGAGCGCATACATTCGCTCGTCTGCCTGTTTGACAACGCGGTTTTCATCGAGCAAGGCGCAGGCATCACCGGAAATTTGGGCGATAAGAGCATAGGTTTGTTCCGGCGAATTCATAATTTTATCAGTCTCACTTGCGCGCTTCATTAAACACTAACGCATGCGCGGTTCAAGACTTGATATTGAGCACGCTTTTATGCATTTTCATGAAACGCCAAGGAGAGAGCCTATGTTCCAAGAGATTGATGACGGTATTTCAGTTGCCGGGCAATTAGATGAAAGCGGTATCGCTGCTGCCATTGAGGCCGGGTTTCGCACAATTATTTGCAACCGACCGGACAGCGAAGACGGGGCTGTGCCGCATATGGTTACCGAGGCGGCAGCACGGCAGGGCGGCGTAACGTTTCATTATTTGCCGGTGCAAAGCGCGCTGCAAACACCGGATGATGTGCGCCAAATGGCTGATATTTTGGCCTCAGCCGAAAAGCCGGTTCTGGCCTATTGCCGCAGCGGTGCACGCAGTGCCAATTTATACGGCCTGACTTTGCAGCTTGGCTGACATATAGGCTTGGCACATCAGCCTAGCGTGTCGGGCGAATATTAATCGCCGGATTGCGGTCAAAGAAATTGCGCGGCTTCAAAATAATCTCATCAATTTTGGCGGGCATCACCGGCCAATCTTCTGCCATTGGAGCATGATGAAAACCGATGGTGGCCCAGCCGACAATATCAGTGCCGTCAATGCGCTCATTATCGGCAATATATTCCGGCAAGCCCAAATAGGGCACGGACTGGTTGGTTTGCAGACCAGCCGCGAAAATCTCATTACGTTTGAAGCGCGTCACCCAAAGATTGTTTTGCACGAAGAAACCGCGTTTGAATGTTTCATCACGCTGGGTGACCAGTGACTTCACATTTGGCATCATTAATTGATATGCGCTTGGATAGCCCATCGCGTTTTGTTTATCCGTGCTGGCAAAGACCAGCAGCGCAGGGCGGTCAGCCGCCATTTTTGTTTGCGCTTGCCGTTCGCGCGTGGGGCGCTGCGGCACAACACCCCAAAT
>CBFHPF010000036.1:0-12287 GCA_965657665.1 Alphaproteobacteria bacterium
TGCCCAAATCACCGAAGTAACCTTCAGACAGAATATCTGTGCCCAAGGCAGTATCGTGATAAGTCGGCAATGTGATGAGGTGGTGGAAAATACCGGCTTCGCGGGCGCCATCAGCTTGGAAGCTTTGCACCAGCTTGTCGGCTTCAGCCGCCAGCTCACTATCGTCGAACTTAGTGTCCATCAGGCCTTGCGGGTCTGAAGCCGGATCCGGATAAGCAGATACGTCTTTACCGGCAGCAACCCATTCACCATGTACTTGGTTACGGAAGTTCAGCGTCCAGTTAAAGCTTGGTGAGTTGTTGTACACCAGCTTGGCATTCGGAATGACTTCGCGGATGCGGCTAACCATGCCACCGATTTGCGCAACATGCGGCTTCTCGGTTTCAATCCACAACAAGTCAGCGCCGTTTTGCAGCGCGGTGATGCAGTCCAGCACGCAACGGTCTTCACCGGTGCCATCTTTAAACGCATACAGACCGTTGGGCAGGCGAACCGGCTTATAGGTTTTGCCGCCTTGTGTGACCACTTGGTCGCCTTGCTTGATGCCTGACAGGTCAGAAACCTCTTCCAATTGCAGGAAGGAATTATACTGGTCAGCCAAATCACCCGGCTCTTGTGAGACCGGAATTTTTTGTGTCAGACCGGCACCGAGGCTATCGGTACGGGCAACAATCACACCATTATCGACACCCAATTCGAGGAAGGCGTAACGCACGGCATTGATTTTTGACAGGAAGTCTTCATGCGGCACGGTTACTTTACCGTCTTGGTGACCGCACTGCTTGGCGTCAGATACTTGGTTTTCAATCTGAATGCAGCAAGCACCGGCTTCAATCATTTGTTTGGCCAACAAATATGTTGCTTCTTCATTACCGAAACCGGCATCGATGTCAGCAATGATTGGCACAACATGGGTTTCGTAATTGTCGATAGCTGCCAGAGCCGCGTCAACGTCGCCGCCATTTTTGCGGGCTTCGTCCAGATCGACAAACAAGTGGCGCAGTTCGCGCGCATCGGCTTGGCGCAGGAAGGTGTAGATTTCTTCAATCAAACCGGACACAGCGGTTTTTTCGTGCATGGATTGGTCAGGCAGCGGGCCGAAATCGGAACGCAGCGCGGCAACCATCCAACCTGACAAATATACATATGATTTATCGGTTGTTTTGCGGTGACGCTTTACAGCCATCATCATTTGTTGGGCGGTAAAGCCGTGCCAGCAACCCAGAGACTGGGTATATTTGCTGCTGTCGCCGTCATAATCGGCCATGTCTTTACGCATAATGTCAGCCGTGTAGCGGGCAACGTCCAAACCGGTTTTAAAGCGGTTTTGCAATTCCATACGGGCGGCATATTCTGGGTTAATGGCGGCCCATGACGGACCTCCGTCTTTAATGGTGGCCGCTTTTTCGGCAACCAAATCAAGATATTTGCTCATCACTGATTCCTCACAAATAGTGTTGCGATGAGGTGGACATACACAGATGACACGCACATGTCGAGTGAATCTTAAGCTATTGAAAATATTAAAGTAAAAAAGTTTACACGTTTTGACGAATTCTATGTTAAATATGTAAATCTTGTAAACTTTTGGTGCCCAAAAGAGCAACTTTCCGCTCTCTAAGTGGTTGATTCCAAGGAAAAAACTCATGTCTCAAACGCATGAACCGAATAATCCCGATAATGGTCGCGACACTAAGAAATTGGTCGAGCGCAAACTGTTTGCCGGTGCGCGTGTGCGCCGTCTGCGCCGCGAACAACGCCTAACGCAAGCCGCTATGGCAGAGGCTTTGGGCATATCAACCAGCTATCTTAATTTGATTGAGCGCGACCAAAGGCCAATATCGGCGCAAATTTTGCTGCAATTGGTTGATGTGTTTGATATCGACCCGCGCGGGCTGGCCGGTGATGAAGAGGCCCGCGCGCAAGCCCAATTGCATGAAGTATTTTCCGATCCAATGTTTCGCGACGCCCCTATGCCGCGCGGGGAATTGCGCGATATGGCGGCTGCCAGTCCGGCGGCGGCTGATGCGGTGGCCCGGCTATATCAAGAATTGCTGCAAAGCCGCGCTTCCAACGCCATGCTGGTCGAGCAATTGGCCGGTGGTGATGTGCCCGATGCGGCAATTGCCAATATCGCGCTGGATGAAGTGCGTGATTTTATTGCGGCGCAGAATAATTACTTTCCGGCTCTCGACGAAGAAGCTGAGGCGCTGCATGACGCGATTATGGTGGCGCATGATGAGCCCTATTTGGCGTTGCGGGCGCGACTTGAAAATGTGCATCACGTCAAAACCCGCATCGCGCCGGTTGAGGTGATGGTCAATACGTTGCGCCGTTATGACAGGCATCGGCAGACGATTTTTCTGTCTGAATTGCTTGACCAGCCGGGCCGCTCTTTTCAACTGGCTTATCAGCTTGGCTTTTTTGAGCAAATGCCGGTGATTGAAGAGATTATTGTCAATTCCGGTTTGGTCAGCGATGAGGCGCGCAAGCTGGCGCGTATTTCTTTGGCCAATTATTTCGCCGCTGCTGTGTTGATGCCCTATGACGCGTTTTTGAAAACCGCGGAAGTCAATCAATATGACATTACGCTGTTGGGTCGTCGCTTCGGCACTAGTTTTGAGCAAGTGTGCCATCGCCTGACAACGCTGCAACGCCCTGGCGCGCGCGGCATTCCGTTTTTCCTCATTCGGGTTGATAATGCCGGTAATGTATCCAAACGATTTTCAGCCGGGGGTTTTCACTTTGCGCGTTTTGGCGGCACGTGCCCGCGCTGGCATGTGCATGACGCGTTTCGTATTCCCGGCCAAATCGCTACACAAACCGTGCAGATGGAAGACGGCACGCGCTATTTTTCTATAGCCCGCACAGTGAGCCGCGATAATTCCGGCTTTGGTGTGCCGGATAATCAGTTCGCCATTGCGATGGGCTGCGAGATTAAACATGCTGGAAAGCTGATTTATGCGCGCGGCGCATCGCTGGATAATGACACGGGCGACACGCCCATTGGGGTGAATTGTCGGCTATGCGAGCGGCGCGACTGCAACCAACGCGCCACGCCATCGGTCAATCGCGCCCTTATCGTCGACGAGCATGTGCGCGGTATTTCGCCGTTTGATTTTTGAGCCACATGAGATAAGAAAAGCGCATGACTGATAGCCCGACAAACAGTGACAACCAGCCGCTTTCAAAGCGTCAAGCCAAGAAGCAGAAGAAGTTTAAGCCAAAGGCACGCACGCCGCGCGGTTTCCGCGACATGGCAGGTGCCGAATTGCGGCTGCAAAATCATATGCTGGAAATCATTTCCAAAACCTATGAAGCCTATGGCTTTGAGGCGTTGGACACCTCGGCCTTTGAATATGCCGATGCGCTGGGCAAGTTTCTGCCCGATGATGACCGCCCCAATGAAGGCGTGTTCGCGCTGGAAGATGATGACGGGCAATGGATGAGCTTGCGCTATGATTTGACCGCACCGCTGGCGCGCCATGTGGCGGAGCATTTCGACCGCTTGCCGAAACCGCTGCGCCGCTATCAATTCGGGCCGGTTTGGCGCAATGAAAAGCCGGGGCCCGGGCGTTATCGCCAATTTATGCAAATCGATGCCGACACAGTCGGTGCCGGCAATCAGGCGGCCGATGCTGAAATTTGCATGATGGCGGCTGATTGTATGGAGGCACTGGGCATCGCGCGCGGTGATTATCTGGTGCGGATTAACAATCGCAAAATTATGGATGGGCTGCTGGAAGCCATTGGCCTTGACCCACAAGCGGAAGATTTTGAAAACCGTCGCCTAACTATTTTGCGGGCGATGGATAAGTATGACCGCCTTGGTATCGACGGCGTGAGAGCATTATTGGGCGAAGGCCGCAAAGATGAAAGCGGCGACTTCACCAAAGGCGCCGGCCTTGATGCCGGGCAAATTGAAAAAGTCGCGCAAATGGTGTCCATCAGCGCCGATGACCGCACAAGCGCCATTAAAAGCATGGCCGAATTGGTGGGCGACACTGAAACCGGCAAGCAAGGGCTGGACGAGCTGGTCAGCATGGCAGCGATTTTCACCAAGCTGGGCTATGAGGCCGACCGCTTGGCGATTGACCCAAGCGTGGTGCGCGGCCTTGGCTATTACACCGGTCCGGTTTATGAAATTGAACTGACTTTTGAAGCGGAAGATGAAAGCGGCGAACTGGCCCGCTTCGGCTCGGTTGGCGGCGGCGGTCGCTATGATGATTTGGTCAAACGCTTTAAAGGCATTGAAATTCCGGCCACCGGCATTTCCATTGGCGTGTCGCGCCTCGCAGCCGCGCTTACGCTGCTGGGCAAAGGCGACGCGGCGCAACCCGCCCCCTTGGTCGTGGTAACGGTGATGGACAAAGAAACGCGCCCCGACCTCATGGCGCTGGTTAATGAATTACGCGCAGCTGGCATTCGCGCCGAAATGTATATGGGCGACAGCGCGATGAAAGCGCAGTTGCGCTATGCCGATGCGCGCGGCGCGCGGCTTGTCATTATTGAAGGCGAAGATGAACGCGCTGCCGGCGTGGTGACGCTGAAAGATCTTCAGCTTGGGGCTGAAAAATCGGCAGAAATTGAAGATAATGCCGAATGGCGTGCCTCTGAACACGCACAGCAGCAGGTGGCCAAAAGTGAATTGGCGCAAAGAATTATAGATATAATTTCATAATTTATGAACTATAATAATTTATTCATTTTTATAAAACTTCATTTTCTATGAATTTATTATTATTAATTCATATTACTTGACTTAATGACTTCATTTCGCTATGCAGCGTTATGGAAGAAAAACCGCAAACCGCTATGGATATGGGCCGTCAGGGACGGCTGAGCTCGGCTGCCGCCGTTATCGACGCGCTGGGCGGCACCAAAGCTGTCGCCGAATTGCTGCAAGTCGGGCAAAGCTCAGTGTCGAATTATCGTAAATTGGGCTTTCCGGCCCGCAGCCATTTTACATTGTCAAAAATTTGCGCTGAGCGCGGCCTCGATGTCGCCGATGCGGTTTTCGGTGGCTATCAATTAAAAGCCCAAGCCAAACCCTATCAACGCGCCACCACAAACAACGCCACAACGGCTGCTCATGGCGGCGGCAATAGCGCGCTCAACCGGCTTGAACAAGACGGCTTCACCCGCTTGTCTTTGCCGATTTTACAGCCTGCCGCGCCGTTTATCGACCGCATGGGGCCGGAAATGCAAAGGCGGCTATTCACCTTCACTGATCCGGGCGGCGAGCAATTATGTTTGCGGCCCGATTTGACCATCCCCACCGCTTTGGCGCATATCGCATCGCAAAAATCCGGCACAGCGCGTTATTGCTATCAGGGCACGGCGTTTCGCTATCAGCCGCGCGGCTCCGGTCAACCGGAAGAGTTCACCCAATTGGGCCTTGAAATTATTGGCGGTGACAGCGGCTTGCAGGATGATATGGACGTGATTTACCGGATGCTCGATATCATCCAAATCACCGGCCTGACCCAGCAAGAGCGTGTCAGCATCAAAGTCACTGATTTTGATATGTTCAGCTTCTTTTTGAGCTTGCTGGATATTGACGACGGCCAAAAACTGACTGTTCGGCGGGCTATGGAACGGGCGCGCAGTATTGATGATTTTATTGGCCTGATGGGGGCGCAAGCGCGCGTTAATGAACCGCGGCTTCAGCAAAATTTACCCGATGACCCGCATCATATTATTGCCGGTCGCTCGGTTGCTGACATTCGCAAGCGTTTGGAAATGAAACAAGAAGCGCAAGAAAGAGCTCTACCGCCGACCATAATCGACACGATTGCCGGCTTCCTGCGCTTGAGCGCCATGTCGGGTGGCGTTGAAAAATACGCCGACCAATTCCCCGAAATGATTAAGTGGTTTTCTAATCGCGTCGATGAATTGGCCGCCAATATCGCGCCAATAATGGCTAATTATCTGTCGATTGAACGGCTCGATTTTAGCCCCGGCCTCAATAAAAGCATGGCCTATTATACCGGCCTGTCATTCGAGATTTACGCGCAAGGCATTGACCGCCCGATTGCCGCCGGTGGTCGTTATGATGACCTTTTGGGCAGCCTTGGTGCGGCGCAAAACATGTCTGCCGTTGGCGGCGCGATTGCGCTTGAACGGCTGAACCGCGCCATTGAGATGCAATAAGGGATAATTCTTATGAGCCAACTTATCCTTGCCATTCCCTCTAAAGGCCGCCTTGAAGAAGCGTCCGGTGATATTTTCACCAATTCCGGATTTAAGCTGAAGCGCGATAGCGCGCGCGGCTATAGCGGCAAGTTAGCAGGTCTCGACAATGTGCTGGTTGAATATGTCTCAGCCGGGGATATCGCCACCCGACTGGCTGAAGGCTCGGTGCATATGGGTATTACCGGCGAGGATTTACTGCGCGAAGAAATTCCCGATATGGAAAGCGCAGTGCAGCTTTGCCTGCCACTCGGCTTCGGCCAAGCCGATGTCATTGTCGCCATTCCCAATGGCTGGGCAGATGTCACCACCATGTTTGACCTGGCTGATGTGGCGGCTGAATATCGCGCCCGCCACGGGCGGCTTTTGCGCGTCGCATCTAAATATGAGCATCTGACCTATGAGTTCTTCATCCGCCACGGCGTTGAATTTCAATGGTTGCCGAGCTTCGGCGCGACCGAAGCCGCGCCCAATTCCGGTGCAGCGGAAGCGATTGTCGATATCACCTCAACCGGCGCAACGCTGAAGGCCAATGATTTACGTATATTGGAAGATGGCGTGATTTTGAAAAGCCAAGCCAATCTGGCGGCTTCTCTCAAAGCCGATTGGAGTGCGCCCGCCCGCGCTGCCGCCAAACGCATTTTGGCGCAAATTTCAGCCATGCAAGCCGGTGCAAAAATGATGGAATTAAAATTCACCGCGCCCAGCCAACCGACGCAATTGGTTGATGTAACGCAAGCGCTGATGCACGCCGCCGTGCCCAATGCGCAAGGCAATGGCTATAGCTGCACAATGGTTTTGGCGCGCGATAAGTTTAGCGATATGCGCGACGCACTGGGCCAGCGCGGCATTGCAGTGATTGCCGATACGCCGAAATTTATTTTCGGGCCGGATAATAATCGCGCTTTCGAGCGACTGACCGGCGCGATAGACTAAGCGCATGAGCGCACTCGTCATTCCCATCATTCTCATTGCCACTTTGGGCACGGCCTTTTTGTCGAGCATTTTTGGCATGCTGGGCGGGTTGATATTAATGGGTGTGTTGGCAAGTCTTTTGCCGGTTGGCGCGGCAATGGTGTTGCACGGCCTTATTCAACTGACCTCAAACGGCTATCGCGCTTGGCTCAACCGCGCCGATATTGTCTGGCCGATTGTTGGCAGTCTGGTTATCGGCAATGTCATCGCACTGGGTGGCTTGGCTTTTGTTTCGTTTTCGCCCGACCGCATCACTGTTCTTTTGTGTCTGGGCCTCCTGCCTTATGTCGCTTGGGCAATGCCAAAAAATCTGGCGCTTGATGTCAGCAAAAAACCGGTTGGGGTTTTTGCCGGTCTGGTTGTTGTGGCAACAAATTTATTGGCCGGTGTCGGCGGGCCATTGCTCGATGTGTTTTTCCAGCGCGTCACCCTCACCCGCCACCAAGTGGTTGCCACCAAAGCCGTGGCGCAAGCATTGGGGCATATTTCAAAAATCGTTTTCTATGGCGGTCTGGCGGCAACGGCCTCGGCTGAAGACTGGCCCGCCCTCTGGCTGCTGCTGGCTGCCATGACAGCTTCTGTTATCGGCACAACACTTGGCAAGCGCGTGCTCGACACTATGAAAGACGCAACTTTCTTCAGTTGGACCCAGCGCATCATGCTGGGCGTCGGCGCGGTGCTGATTGCCCGCGCCGTTTATCTCATCAGCCTTTAGGTTTCGCGCTTAGGTTTCGCGATTAGGTTTCGCGATTAGTTTTCGCGAAACGCCACACCAGCAGCGCGATTAAGCGGCGTCATGATGTAATTCAGCACTGTTCGTTTTTGGCCGATAATATCAATCATCACGGTCATGCCAGGCACAATCTCAATCGGCGTATCGCTTTTCGATAATTTCGGCTCAGGAATGGCAATCAGCGTTTCATAAAAGGGTGGCATGTTCTGCTCTTGCGTGGTGTTTTGCGCAATGCGCTGCACATGGCCTTCAAGATTGCCATAGCGCGATACATCATAGGCCGATAGCGATACTTGCGCCGCCTGCCCCAAATGCACACCGCCTATGTCCTCAGACAAAATGCGCGCCTTGACCAGCAAGTGCTTTTCATCGGGCACAATCTCAGCCAGCACTGTGCCAGCTTGCACAACCGCGCCGACCGTTTTTACATGCACAGCAGATACTGTGCCATTGGCGGGGGCGCGAACATCCGCATGTTGCACCTTGGCGCGAAACGCATCTTCGCGGGCACCGGCTTGGTCGGCGCGGGTTCTTACCTCAGCCAATTCGCGTGATGCTTCGGCCCGATAATTTGCCAGCACCGCCTCATATTCATCGCGCGCGGCATTATATTCGCCTTCGGCTTCCACCAATGTTAGCCGCGCCTCATGCCCGCCTTCAACCAGCGGGCGCAGAATTTCCATTTTATCGCGCAGGTTTTTAATGCGGCGTTCAATCGAGTTAAGCCGTGTTGACAGCGCCCGACGACGACGCTCAAACACGTCGCGTTCACTGGCTGCAACTGTCGCAGCATTGCGCTCCAGCCAATCGGGAAAAGTTAACCTCTCCGCGCCATCGGCCTCAGCTGTCAGCCGACCGATTGTTGCCAGCGCGGCAATGCGGGTGATTTCATTATCGTCAAAATTGGCAATGACATCTTCATCTTCAAGGCGAAACAATACGTCGCCTTTTTTAACGCGGTCGCCCAATTGCGCGCCAATGGTCAGCACCGAACCGGGCAATCTGTTTTGCACTAATTGCACAGATGATGGCGGCACAATCGTGCCCTCGGCGCGCACAACTTCATCCAATTCGGTCAGCGCTGCCCATAAAACCATTATAGCAAAAAACGCGGCAATCATGGTGAACAACTTATTGCCGTGTAATTCGGTCGGGTCTTCATCAATATCAATGGTCTCGCCCTGCATCATCATCGCCGCCATAAGCGGGTCAGGCGGCGGGCTTGTCAGCTTGACGTAAATATCTTTCACCCGCGCCCAGCGTTGCGCAACGGCTTGGCCCGGGCCGGTTGCCAAAACCAAAGCCGCCAGCCTGTTTAGCCGCAACAGATAAAATAGCCGCGCTGTTTCGCGCCCGAACAAAAAGGCCAAGGCAGACACTGCCCGATAGAGGCGCGACAAAAGCTGCCATATTAATTTTTTAACTCTGGTAAACATGCTCATCATCTCATTCTTCTCTTTGTTCAATCCGGTCTTTCGGGCCAAATTTTACGGCCCAATGTGGGGGCAAATCTAAGGCCGAAATCAGGAATTACCCTCAGGTTTGGCAGGTGTGGCAGGTGGCTGTGCCGGGGCTTGCGAAGGCTCGCCGCCTTGTTGCTGCCCGCCGCCTTGCAGTTTCTGCAGCACTTCATCGCGTGGGCCATTGGCGACGATGCGCCCGCCTTCCACCACCAAAACGCGATCGGCGATTTGCAACATAGAGCCGCGATGCGTGACGAAAACCGTGGTGATGCCGCGTGTCGCTGCATCCAATGAATTGACCAAGGCTTGCTCGCTGCCGCCATCCAAAGAGGCTGTCGGTTCGTCGAGCAATAAGATTGACGGCTTGGCAATCAGCCCACGCGCCACGGCCAAAGACTGCCGCATGCCGGATGATAATTCGCGACCGCGCTCGGTAAGCGGAAAATCAAACCCGCCGGGCAAAGTGCCGATAAAGCTCTCAGCACCGGCAGCGCG
Organism: Alphaproteobacteria bacterium; assembly: GCA_965657665.1. GTDB lineage: Bacteria > Pseudomonadota > Alphaproteobacteria > RS24 > RS24 > UBA8337. The sequence goes on from CBFHPF010000036.1 coordinate 9,859, forward strand.
CACGCAATCCAGCAAATCTTCGTCGCTGGCATCGGGTGCACCCATCAGCAAGTTTTCGCGAATTGTGCCGGAAAACAGCACCGGATTTTGAAACACAATCGACATATTATGGCGCAAATCATTTGGGCGAATATGGCGCACATCAGCATTATCAACCATGACAATGCCGGTATCGGGTTTGTGCAAACCGGCCAGCAAACGCAGCAAAGTCGTTTTGCCCGAGCCGATACGCCCCAAAATGGCCACCCGCTCTCCGGCCGCAATATCAAAAGATATATCTTGCAGCGTCGGGCTTTCTTGGCCCTCATAAGTGAAATGCACATGACGAAAAGCAATATCGCCATTGAGCTTTTCGCGCTTCAGCCGACCGGAACGCGATTCTTCATCGGTTTGTCCCGACAGCACTTCGGCGAGACTGCGATAGGCAGCCAGCGCTTGGTTCATGCGCCCCAAAAGCTGCGTCAACTGACCCAGCGGCGCCAGCGTTCGGCCTGACAAAATCACGCAAGCAATCAACTGACCCATCGTCAATTCGCCCGAAGTGATAAGATACACGCCGTAAACAACAATACCGACCTGACTGATTTGCTGCCCCAATTGGGTGACGGTTTGCGTCAATTGACCGGTAAATTTGGTTTTACGATTGGCAACTGCCTGATTGACCACGCTTTGCAACCAGCGTTGCCGCAGCATAGACAGGCCGGGCAAAGTTTTAACGGTCTCAAGCCCGCCAATCATCTCCACCATCACGCCTTGCTTGCCTTGGCCTTGCATCATGCCCGACAGGGTGAGGCGGCGCATCACCGGCTGCAGCAACAGACCGAAGAGCACCACACCGACAACAATCATCGCCGGCACGGCAGCCACCGGCCCGCCAATGCCCCACAGCACGACCAAAAACAAAAACACAAATGGCAAGTCAGCAAACACAGTGAAGCTGGCGGAGCCGAGCACTTCTTTCAGCGTTTCAAACTCGCGCACCGTATTGCTCAACGCGCCGGTTGATTGCTTGTTCAGCGAAATGTCATGGCGCGCAATGCGATTGAACAGACGCTCAGAAATCACCCGGTCAATGCGCGCGCCCGCCGCATCCACAAATTGCCCGCGAATGAGCTTCATGGCGAAATCAAACGCCATCACCACCAGCATGATAGAGGTGAGCGCCCACAGGCTTTCTACCGCTTCATTGGGAATGACGCGGTCATACACCGTCATAATATAGAGCGATGAGGCGAGCGCGAATAAGTTAATCAGCACTGAGGCGGCGATGACTTGGCCGTAAATTTTACGGCACGCCAGCACCGGCCCCCAAAACCAATGCTTCATATATTGCTGGCTATCGCTTTCAGCCGCCGCTTCTTCGGCCATGCCGTTTGCCTTTTTCGGCGCTTCATTTTCAACTTGGGTTTTCTCTAACATCCACTCTCTCCGGCTGAAATCGTCATGACATGGGCCAGCGCGCCGGCCAATTGCAACGCCTCAAGGCGTGTGCCTTCGGCCCGCAAGGTAAGACCGATAAAGCGCGCGCGCTCATCCGCCAGTCTTTGCTCAAGGCTTAAAATATTCAGCAAATTGCCGCGTGTGCGGGTCGACAAAAGCCGCTCCGAGGCAATCTGTGTTTCCAATTCATCGAGTTTTTGGCGTTGCTCGGCCAATTGCGTCAGCTCATCCAAAAGCTGGTCTTGCAAACGGCGGCTTTCCGCATCATGGCTGCGTTGATGGGCTGCCAATTCAGCCTCAAGCCCGATGCGCCGTGCCTCCACTCCGCCGCGCTGCGCCGCATTGGCACCGCCATCATAAAGCGGCACAGAAAACTCAATCGCGCCGGTGACTTCATAGGACAGGCAATTTTGGGCGCGTGTGTAAAAGTTCTGACCGTCCCGCTGAACTAGGCGTCCCTCCGAACGATTGTCACCGTCAATATCAGAGTCAGGATGTCTGCTATTTACCAAATCATTGCAGCGATGTTTTTGCCCGACATCCCAGCCGCGCGCGGTCACCACGCCGTTAAAGGCGGGCAAGCGTTCGGCCTTTAGGCGATTATAATCGGCCCGGCTTTTATCGATATTATGACGAATAAGCCGCCCACGCGGACTGGTGAGGCCCGGCACGGCTTCGGGCACATCAGGGCGATGCTTGACGAAGCCCTGCACATAGGTTTCCGCTTGTTGCGGGTTAACGCCGAATTGCGTTTTCATGGCCTGCACCACCAAATCGCGCTGCCGCTCGGCTTGTGTCAGGCGGCTGTCAATCTCAAGCCCGACAAGACGCGCTTGGCGCATTTCTGCAAGACGCGCCGCACCGGCTTTAAACCGCTCTTCCATTGAGCGCACATCGCGGTCGGTTAATTGCTTGGTATCGGCAAAATGGTCTACCAGCCGCACTTGCAGCACATATTGCAGCGCCATGCGCAGCAGCGTCGCCAATTG
>CBFHPF010000037.1:0-12254 GCA_965657665.1 Alphaproteobacteria bacterium
AAGCGCGCTGTCACACATCATGTTGCCGTTTGTTTTAGGCTTTGCGCTGGCCTATTTTCTCGACCCGCTGGCAGATTGGCTGGAGGCTATCGGTTTACGGCGTAGCTTGGCGACAGCGACGATTACGTTTTTCGGCGGGTTGGTTTTGCTGGCTGCTATAGCGTTTGGCTTGCCGACCATGATTGAGCAAATGACACTGCTGGTGACAGTCTTGCCGGGCTATATCAGCGAAATGCAAAGCTGGCTACTGGCCAAAAATGTTGATGGCGGGCAATCGGAAATCATCACCTCCATTAGCGAAAGCATGGTGGCGGGTATTCAGTCGACAGCGACAGGCCTGCTGAGTACGGGACTTTCCATTATCAATGTGCTCAGCCTTTTGGTCATCACGCCGATTGTTGCGATTTATATGCTCAATGATTGGGACCGCATGGTGGCGCAAGTGAACGCGCTTTTGCCAGATGAACACGCGTTGACCATTCGCGATTTGGCGCAGCAAATTGATGAGACACTGGGTGGCTTTGCGCGCGGTCAGCTTATGGTATGTGCTGCGCTGGGCACAATCTACGCCATCGGCCTGACATTTGTCGGCTTGGACAGCGCATTGTTCGTTGGCTTTCTCGCAGGTCTTGTTAGCTTTGTGCCTTATGTCGGGGCTGCGTTTGGCTTGTTGTTGGGAGGCGTTTTGGGCCTCGGACAGTTTGGCTTTGACTGGTTCATACTGGCGCAAATCGCCATTGTATTTTTTGTCGGGCAATTTATTGAGGGCAATATTTTGACCCCACGTCTGGTCGGTGACCGCGTGCACTTGCATCCGGTCTGGATTATTTTTGCGCTGCTGGCGATGGGCTCGATATTTGGCTTTATCGGCCTGTTGCTCGCCGTACCGATTGCGGCTGTTATCGGCGTTTTGGTGCGCCACTTGGTGACGCTTTATGCGCGCGATTATCAGCATGCAGTTGAGCATGATGATGTGAATGAGGGTTGATGAGCCATTGAGTGCGCAGTTGGTTTTTGACTTACCGCAACGTGTGGCGCGTGACCGTGATGCGTTTCTGGTCGCCCCAAGCAATGCCGAAGCGGTAAATTTGGTCGATACGCTGACGGCTTGGGCCGCGCCTGTGCAATGGCTCTATGGTCCGACCGGATGCGGCAAAACCCATTTGGCGGCGGTGCTGTCTGAACTTTGCACGACGCATTTTTTGACTGCTGATAATTTGAGCGAAGCAGATATCGCGCCTTTTTTGGCGGGTGAGACGCAAGCTGATGTGCTGATTATCGAGGGGTTAGAAAACCTATCGCATGACGCCGAAGAGCCGCTGTTTCATTTGTTGAATCATGCGAAAAATAGCGGGCAGAAACTCCTGCTGCTGTCGCGCCATGCGCCGGGGCAAATATCTGTCGGCTTGCCGGATTTGCAGTCGCGCCTAAAGGCCGTGACCGCCATTGGCATGGCGCAGCCGGATGACACGCTGATGTGCGGCTTGCTGGACAAATTATTCGCTGACAGGCAGATTAAGCTGGATGCGCGGGTGCGGGATTATCTGGTGCCGCGTATCAGCCGTGATTATGCCACTATGGGCGCTTTGGTGGCTGAGTTGGACCGCGCTGCTTTGGCGGCGAAAAAGCCGATAACAGTGCCTTTCGTTACGCGATTTTTGAACGGTCATAATTCTGTTATGTGAGTCGGGAACACCGTAAGCACGTTAACGGCTTGTGTAGAGAGTAGAATGGGCAAGAGCAGTGATATGAGTAAGAGCAACCAAAAGAAGAGCAAAATGCCAGATAAACTCATGGGTTTTTCGCGCGCTGCGCGTTTTATCAATCGCGAATTGTCATGGCTCGCTTTTAATGAGCGCGTGCTGGACGAGGCGGTTAACACCAAGCATCCGGTGCTTGAGCGGCTTCGCTTTTTGTCAATTTCGGCCAGTAATTTGGATGAATTTTTTATGGTGCGGGTGGCCGGCTTGGTCGGACAGACCATGGCCGGTGTTGAAGTGCCAAGCCAAGAAGGCCTGACGCCTGAGCAGCAATTGCATCAAATCACTGACCGCGCCAATTCATTAATGGTGCGCCAGCAAACGGTTTGGAAGACGCTGTTGAGTGATATGCGCGCCAATCAGATTTATGTGCGCGACCGGCATGAATTATCGGCAGAGCAAAGCGCTTGGCTGGAAGGATATTTTCTCGAACATGTGTTGCCGGTGCTGACGCCATTGGCGATTGATCCGGCGCATCCGTTTCCGTTTGTGCCAAATTCAGGCGCGGCACTGGCGTTGGAGCTGTCGCGCAAAAGCGATGATAATCGGATGAACGCGCTGCTGCTCATCCCGCAACAATTAAACCGCTTTATTCGGCTGCCGCGCGCGCAAGCTGATGACGGGGCTGAGCAGGTCGAGTTTGTGTTGTTGGAAACGCTTATTTCGACATTTATCGAACGCACTTTCCCGGGCTATGAAGTGCTCGGGCAGGGCATGTTCCGCGTCATTCGCGATAGTGATATTGAGGTCGAAGAAGAAGCCGAAGATTTGGTGCAATTGTTTGAGAGTGCCTTGAAGCGGCGGCGGCGTGGCTCGGTTATTCGCCTCAAGCTCGATGAAAGCATGCCGGAGCGTTTGCGCCGTTTGGTGCAAAATGAATTGCAGGTGGCCGATAGAGGGCTGGTGGTTGTTGATGGTCTTGTTGGGCTGTCGCAGACGGCGGAGATTATCGACCACGGCACGCCGGAACATAAATTCCCACCTTTCACCGCGCGCTTTCCTGAGCGTATTCGCGAGCATGGTGGCGATTGCTTCTCGGCCATTGGGGCGAAAGATATTCTGGTGCACCACCCCTATGAGAGCTTTGATGTGGTGGTGCAGTTTTTGCGTCAAGCGGCGGCTGACCCTGATGTGGTGGCGATTAAACAAACGCTGTATCGCACCACCGATGACAGCCCGATTGTGCGCGCCTTAATTGAGGCGGCGGAGGCCGGTAAGTCAGTCACCGCATTGGTTGAGTTGAAGGCGCGGTTTGATGAGGCGGCAAATATTCGCCTCGCGCGCGATATGGAGCGCGCCGGTGTGCAGGTGGTTTACGGCTTTTTGCAGTTGAAAACGCACGCCAAGGTCAGCCTTGTGGTGCGCCGAGAGCAAGAAAATCTGCGCACATATGTACATTTGGGTACTGGCAATTATCACCCGCGCAACGCCAAAATTTATACTGATTTATCGCTGTTCACCTGTGACCGCGATATCGCCGCCGATGCGTCGCAAGTGTTTAATTATTTCACCGGCTATGCCGAGCCGAATGATTTGAAGCGACTGTCCATGTCGCCGATTAACTTGCGCGAGACTTTGATGGATAATATCAAAGCGGAAATCGAGCATGCCAAAGCCGGGCGACCGGCGGCTATTTGGGCGAAGATGAATTCGCTGGTTGATGGCATTGTGATTGACGCTTTGTATGAAGCCTCACAAGCCGGTGTGCAGATTGAGTTGGTTATTCGCGGCATTTGTTGTTTGCGTGCCGGTGTGGAAGGCCTGTCGGAAAATATCCGCGTCAAAAGCATTATCGGTCGCTATTTGGAGCATTCGCGCATTGTCTGTTTCGGCAATGGGCATGGCCTGCCGTCGCCCGAGGCGAAAGTGTTTATTTCTTCGGCGGATTGGATGCCACGCAATCTCAATCGGCGGGTAGAAATTTTGACGCCGGTGCTGAACCCGACCGTGCATGCGCAAGTGGTGGATCAAATTATGGTGACGAATTTGGTCGATAATGAGCAAAGCTGGGTGATGCAGTCGGATGGTGAATATCAGCGCATGGAAACAAAAGAAAAAGACACCATCAATGCGCATGATTATTTCATGACCAATCCAAGCCTCTCAGGGCGCGGTAAGTCGCTGCATAAAGACCTGAAAAAGGCAAAAAAATCCGGTAATCTGGACGAATGAAGCGACGCTATACGGAAAAATACGCCAATGCGCTGTCAAAGCTCGGCACATTGCCGCCGGATGCGCCGCAGGGCGTGCTTGATATCGGTTCAAACTCAGTGCGTCTGGTGGGCTATAGCGGCTCGGCGCGGACGCCTTTGCCGATTTATAATGAGCGGGCGTTTTGTCGTCTTGGCGAGTCGGTTTCGGCGACGGGGCGCATCGAAGGCGCGCCGCGCGACTTGGCGATGCAGACGTTCAAACGCTTCAATGCAATTGCCGGACAATTGGGTATCGAAAATCTGGCTGCTTTCGCAACGGCTGCCGTGCGCGACGCGGATAACTGCAAAGAATTTGTCGCCGAAGCGGAAGCCGTGCTCGGCCATAATATCCGTATATTAAGCGGCGAAGAAGAAGCGAAATTTTCCGCCGATGGTGTGATGTTGGGCATCCCCGAAGCCGATGGGCTGGTAGCTGATTTGGGCGGCGGCAGTCTTGAATTGGCGCTGGTCAGTGAAAATCAAGTGCATAAATGGGCCAGTCTGCCGCTTGGCGTATTGGCTTTGCCGCGCGCGGCCGAAGGCGACACGTTGCGCATGCAAAGCATTGTTGAGGCTGCATTTAGTGAGCTTGATTGGCTGGCTGAGGCGCGTGACAAACCGCTTTATGTGGTTGGTGGCACGTGGCGGGCCTTGGCCAAATTGCATATGCAGCACACAAATTATGGTTTGGAAGTGCTGCAGCAATATGAGATGGGCACGGATGAAACAATCGCTTTTTGCGAGTTCATTTCGCAAAGCGGCGATACGGCAAAAAACCTGCTGAACACCGCATCGGGCAATCGGCGCGAGGCGATGCCGGCGGCGTCTTTGGTGCTGAAAACCATGTTGGCACATATTGCGCCGTCGCAACTCACTGTGTCGGCTAATGCGGTGCGTGAGGGCATTTTATATGCCGAGTTGAAAGCTAAATATCGCGCGCTTGACCCGCTTTTGATGGGCAGCGAAGAAATGGCGCGTCGCATGTGCAAATCTGAGCCATATGGTCATGAATTGGCTGTATGGACAGACAAGCTGTTTCGCCGTGCATCTCCGCAAGCTTTCGATTTACCGCGCATTAATCGTTTGCGCGAGGCGGCCTGTTTGATTTCCGATTTGGCATGGTCGAGCCATCCAAGCTTTCGCGCCTCCACTGTCAGCCATACTGTGTTGACAGCCCCGTTTGCAGGTGTGTCGCATACGGAGCGGGTGTTTATGGCGCGGGCTTTGGCATTTCGTCATGAAACTCGCGAAGAAGATTTGGTGAGTAATGGCCCGCAATTGGGTGAGGCGGATGAAAAGCTGGCGCGCGGTCTTGGCCTTAGCATGCGCCTGGCGCATTCTTTATCGGCCTCATTGCCGGGTGTGTTGCCACAAACGCGCCTGAGGGCGGGTCGGCGCAAATTAAAGCTGACGCTGTCGCCGCAATTGCATGCGCTGAACGCGCCGATTATCGAAAAGCGCTTGGCTGCCGTGGCTGCGATGCTGGAATTGGAACCGGTACTGCGCGTTAAAGAAGAGCTATCCGGTTAGCTTGCGGAATTAGCGCGGCACTAAAACAACCGCGTCATTATCAGACGCGAGTGCCAGCTTACCGGCTTTTAAATCAAGCGCATAATGACCGAAAATTTCGTGTCGCCAGCCATGCAGGGCAGGGACATCGGGATTTTCATCACTGGCAATACGTTCCAAATCCGCGACATTGGCAATCAGCTTAGGCGCGACACCTGTTTCTTCGCTGCGTTGCTTCAGCAGCACTTTAAGCAAATCTACAAGCGGGCCAATGCCCGGGCGATTGACCGGTGGCGGTGGCATGGCGGGCAAATCGTCTTTGTCGATGCTACGACCGCGTGCCACAGCTTCCAGCAAGGCATCAGCATGGCGTGAATTTTCATAGCCACGCGGCACGGCGCGCAAACGGCCAAGAGCTTTTTTGTCTTTCGGGCCTTGCAGCGCCAATTCGCGAATGGCGTCATCTTTCAAAATGCGGTTGCGCGGCACATCGCGGCTTTGCGCTTCGGTTTCGCGCCAGGCGGAAACTTCTATCAGCACACCCAGTACATGCGGGCGGCGATCTTGCATTTTCATTCGTTTCCACGCGTTTTCGGGTTTTTGTGCGTAGATTTCAGGGTCGGACAGCAATGCGCTTTCTTCTTCTAACCATGCGCTGCGGCCATTTTCGGTCAGTTTCGCTTCCAGAATTTCAAACGCATCGCGCAAATGCGTCACATCTGCCAGCGCATAAGTCAGCTGCGCCTCGCTTAGCGGACGATGGCTCCAATCGGTAAAGCGACTGCCCTTGTCAATTTTGCCGCCGGTGGTTTGCTTAATCAGGTTTTCATAACCGACCGCATCGCCAAAGCCGCACACCATAGCGGCGATTTGCGTATCAAAAAGCGGCGTTGGAATAATGCCCGCCATTTTATGGAAAATCTCAATATCCTGTCGGCAACCATGCATCACCTTCAGAACCTTTTCATTGAGCAGCAAATCGTAAAACGGCTGCAGCTCGATGCCTTCGGCGAGCGGGTCAATCATGGCTTCAAAACCATCGCCTGCCGCTTGTATCAGGCATAATTGCGGCCAGAAGGTCGACTCGCGCAAAAATTCCGTATCAATGGTGACGTAACGTTGGGTAGACAGCCGTTCGCAAAAATCGGCCAACGCCTTATTATCGGTAATTAAATTCATTGCCGTTATATAAGCCACTATTGCCGACTTGTCGCGTGTCAATGTCTTGGGTCAATGTCTTGCCGAATGTCGTGAGCCAATGTGCGGGATGTAACGCGCTGACATCTTGACAAATGAGCTGAAGCGTTGTGTTTAGGCGCAGGAAAAGGATTACACCATGCATGAGTATAGAAGCCATGACTGCGGCGCCTTGCGTGCCGATAATATTGACCAAACAGTGCGCTTGTCGGGCTGGGTGCATCGCAAGCGCGACCATGGCGGTTTGCTGTTTATTGACCTGCGCGACCATTACGGTCTGACGCAATTGGTTATCGAGCCGTCGAGCCCACATTTTGCGGTGGCTGAGGCGGCGCGTGCTGAAAGCGTTATTCGCGCTGAGGGTAAAGTTGTGGCGCGGGACGATGAGGCGAAAAACCCCAATCTCGCAACCGGTGATATTGAGATTTATGTGTCGGAACTGGAAGTACTGTCTCAAGCAGGTGACTTGCCATTGCCGGTGTTTGGCGAGCCGGAATATCCGGAAGATATTCGTTTGCGCTACCGCTTCCTCGATTTGCGCCGCGATACGCTGCACGCCAATATTGTTTTGCGCTCAGATATTATCGCTTGGCTGCGCCGTCGCATGACCGATGACGGTTTCCGCGAATATCAAACTCCCATTCTGACCGCTTCAAGCCCAGAGGGCGCGCGCGATTTTCTGGTTCCATCACGTATGCATCCCGGTAAGTTTTACGCGCTACCGCAAGCACCGCAGCAGTTTAAGCAGCTATTGATGGTGGCGGGTTTTGACCGCTATTTCCAAATTGCACCGTGCTTTCGCGATGAAGATGCGCGCGCTGACCGCTCGCCGGGCGAGTTTTATCAGCTTGATTTGGAAATGAGCTTTGTCACGCAAGAAGATGTGTTCCAATCGGTTGAGCCGGTATTGCGCGATTTGTTTGTCGAGTTTGGCAAAGGCAAACGTGTGACCGAGAGCTTCCCGCGCATTCCTTATGCCGAAGCGATGCAAAAATACGGCTCTGATAAGCCTGATTTGCGTATCCCGATTGAGATGCAAGATGTAACGGACGCGTTTGCCGGTTCGGGCTTTAAGATTTTCGCCAATATGATTGAGAAAGACAACAAGGTTCGCGTGTGGGCCATTCCGGCCAAAACAGGCGGCAGTCGCGCTTTCTGCGACCGGATGAATAGCTGGGCGCAAGGTGAGGGGCAGCCGGGCCTTGGATATATTTTCTTCCGCGATGGGGAAGGTGGCAATCCTGAAGGCAGTGGCCCGCTGGCGAAAAATATCGGCGAGGAACGCACCGAGCAAATTCGCACCCAATTGGGTCTCGAAGATGGCGATGCGGTATTCTTCTGTGCCGGTAAGCCGAAAGATTTTGCTGACTTTGCCGGTCGCGCCCGCAACCGCGTTGGTGAAGAGCTTGACCTGATTGACCGCGATCAGTTTGCTTTTTGTTGGATTGTTGATTTCCCAATGTATGAGGAAACTGATGACGGCAAAATCGACTTCTCGCACAATCCGTTCTCAATGCCGCAAGGCGGTATGGAAGCGCTGGAAAGCAAAGACCCGCTGGATATTCTCGGCTACCAATACGACATTGTCTGTAACGGCATTGAATTGTCATCCGGCGCCATTCGGAACCATTTGCCGGAGATTATGCTGAAAGCATTTGATATTGCCGGTTATGAATCAGCCGTTGTGGAAGAAGAGTTTGGCGGCATGCTGAACGCCTTCCGTTATGGCGCACCGCCGCATGGTGGCATTGCACCGGGTGTTGACCGTATCGTGATGTTGTTGGCGGAACAGGAAAACCTGCGCGAAGTGGTGGCCTTCCCGATGAACCAACAGGCCGAAGATTTGCTGATGCAAGCGCCGAGCACGGTTTCAAACGCCCAATTGCGCGATTTGCATATTCGCTTGAACCTGCCTGCCGAAATGAATGATGGGCCGAAAGAGTAAACTTTAGCAGGTGAGTTATTTGCCCTTTTAGGCTATATTTGACCACTCAATTGGAGACGAGCCGAAATGATGCGTATTCTGAAAACCTTGTTTACTTGGTGGAACAGCCAGAATCTGGCGACCATGATCAATACATGGCGACGCGGTGAACTGGTAGGCATTGACGGCGAGGGCAATTGTTATTACCGCGACAAGCACGGCGCATCGATTAACGGCAAAACCCGTCGTTGGGTGATTTACAATGGCGACATTGAAACATCGCGCGTACCGGCTGAATGGCATGGCTGGCTGCATTATACGGTGGATGAAACCCCCGATGAGGCCAATTACATGAAGCGCGACTGGATGAAGCCTCATAAGATGAATATGACCGGCACAAAAGATGCGCATAAGCCCGCCGGTCGCGCCGATACGGCTTCTTATGCTGACGGCTATGATGCGTGGAAACCTGAGTAAGGCAGCAGCAAGAAGAGGCAAAAACAATGAAAGATAATCTGGTTGAAACCCTTGTTGGTGCTGCAGTGCTGGTTATTGCCGGTTTGTTTGTCGCTTATGGCTATTCAGTTACCGAGAACGACAGCACAGATGGCTATGCTCTTAGCGCCCAGTTTGACCGCGTTGACGGTCTGACAGTCGGTAGTGATGTGCGTATGTCTGGCATTAAAGTCGGCACAGTGACCGGCTTGACGCTGGACACGGAAAATTTTTATGCCAATGCCGAGTTCGTGATTTCCGGCACGGTTGAGTTGCCGGAAGATACCAGCGCCAAAATTACCAGTGAAGGTTTGTTGGGCGGTAATTACGTTTCTCTATCACCGGGCGGCAGTGAAGACACATTAGGGGCCGGTGACGAAATCCTCTACACACAAGGCTCTGTTGACCTCATCGGCCTTGTAAGCCAGGCCTTGTTCAGCGCGGGTGATGAGGAAAGTGAAGAGTAAAAATGCTTTTAGCGTCGCCGCTTTGCTGGTGCTGATGGGCTCATCTGCGCAGGCGCAAATGGTTGACGATAAAATGATGCCGCCGACACTTATTGTGCCGCCGCCGCAAGTTCAGGAAAATTATGACCCGGCCCGCGCGGCTGAGGAATTATTCTCTGACAATCCGGAAGGCGATACGACGCCTTTATCGGTTTATGAAGTGCCGACCATTGATGTTCCGCGAGATGACACGTCGCAAGAGGGCGAGAAGCCGCCCCGCATCGGTTCTTTTTCGTTATTGCATAAGGTGACGGCGAAAGTGCAAGCCATCGAATTGCCGGTCGGCGAAGAGGTGACTTTTGGGGAGCTGACTTTGGTGATGCATGATTGTTTGGCAGCACCACCGGAAGAGCCGCCCGAAACGCGCAGCTTTTTACAGGTTTCTGAGTTTAAGCATGGTGCCGACCGCCTGCTGTTCAGCGGTTGGATGTTTGCTTCCAGTCCGGCTATTCACGCGCTAGAGCATCCGGTTTATGACCTATGGCCGGTGGCCTGTAAGACGGCAGACGGTTTGCCCTATACGGGCGAATTGCTGGAAGCAGCAGCGGCCGATAACGGCCCGCGCCGCTAATCATTCATGCTTTAGTCATTCATGCCAAGAAAATTTTCCAGCCAATGGATATCATAATCGGCACGGCGGAAATCTTCATTCGGCAGTAATTTCTCAAATAGCGGGATGGTTGTTTCCACACCATCAACAGCAAACTCAGCCAGCGCGCGCGATAAGCGCATCAGACACGCCTCGCGATCATCGGCATGAATAATCAGCTTGCCGATAAGGCTGTCATAATAGGGCGGAATGGAATAACCGCTATAAACCGCGCTATCCATGCGCACACCCAAGCCGCCGGGCGCGTGATACGTTTGAATTTTGCCCGGAGACGGCATGAACGTTTCCGGATTTTCGGCATTGATACGGCACTCAATCGCATGACCAGAAAGCGTCACATCGTCTTGGGTGAAGCTTAGCTCTTCGCCATTGGCGACGCGGATTTGCTCACGTACCAAATCAATGCCGGTAATCATTTCGGTAATCGGATGCTCGACCTGCAAGCGTGTATTCATTTCAATAAAATAGAACTCGTTGTTCTCGTAAAGAAACTCGACTGTGCCAACACCGCGATAGCTCATACCAATCATCGCATCGGTAACGATTTTACCGATTTTGGCACGCGCCGCTTCATCCAAAACCGTAGACGGTGCTTCTTCCAAAACCTTCTGGTGGCGACGTTGCAAAGAGCAATCGCGCTCGCCCAAATGCACGGCATGGCCGTGTGTGTCACAGGCCACTTGAATTTCAATATGGCGCGGCTTTTCGAGGTATTTCTCAATATATACCGCATCATCGCCAAACGCGGCCTTGGCTTCTGAGCGCGCTGTGGTGAAGGCTTCGGCCAAATCATCTTCAGTGCGGGCGATTTTCATGCCGCGACCACCGCCACCTGAGGCGGCTTTCACCAAGACCGGAAAGCCCATATCGCGGCCTAATGCCAGCGCGTCATCGACGGTTTTTACTTCGCCGTCTGAGCCGGGAACAACCGGAATGCCCAATTCAATGGCTTTGGCTTTGGCAGCGATTTTGTCGCCCATCAAATTAATATGCTCAGCCGTCGGCCCGATAAAGGTGATGTTATGCTCATCGAGAATTTCGGCGAATTTTGCATTTTCAGACAAAAAGCCGTAGCCCGGATGCACGGCATCAGCACCGGTAATTTCACAAGCCGCGATAATGGCCGGAATGGAGAGGTAGCTATTGGCCGCAGAAGGTGGGCCGATGCATACGCTCTCATCCGCCAAGCGCACATGCATGGCCTTGTCGTCGGCTGTTGAGTGAACGGCAACCGAGGCGATGCCCATCTCACGACAGGCGCGAATAACGCGCAGCGCAATTTCGCCGCGATTGGCGATGAGAACTTTCGTAATCATTGCTTACTCGATAATCATCAGCACTTCGTCAAACTCGACGGGCTGCTCATTATTAATGATAATTTGCGTCACCTTGCCGGAGGCCGGTGCAGCAATCGGGTTCATGGTTTTCATCGCTTCAACAATCAGCAAAGTTTGGCCTGCGCTGACTGTATCGCCAACTTTAACAAACGGCGCGGCGCTCGGCTCAGGTGACAAATAAGCGGTACCAACCATTGGTGATTTAACGGCGCCCGGATGCTCAGCAATCGGTGTCGCGGCGGGTGCGGGGGCTTCTTCAGCGGCTGGTGCCGGGGCCGCAGCGGGTGCGGCGGCAGGCACGACAGCATTGACGGCAACACCTTGGCGGGCAACGCGAATGCGCAAGTCGCCGCTTTCAATTTCGATTTCGCTCAAATCGGTTTCCGTGAGCAAATCTGCCAATTCTTTAATGGTCTTACTCGTCGGTAATTTAGCCATTACGCCCTCCGTATCGCTTAACCCAAACGTGCAGCCAAAGCGTCAATGGCCATCTCATAGCCTTGCGCGCCCAAACCGCAAATGACACCGGCAGCAACGCCGGAAACATAAGAATGATGCCGAAATTCTTCGCGGGCGAAGATATTCGATAAGTGAACCTCAATAATCGGCGCTTCAACTGCTTGCAGTGCGTCTAATATGGCGACTGATGTGTGCGAATACGCGCCGGCATTGATGATAAGACCGGCGGCCGATTGGCGTGCGGCTTGAATGATGTTGACCAGCT
>CBFHPF010000038.1:0-12024 GCA_965657665.1 Alphaproteobacteria bacterium
ATCCGTGACAAGATTTTTATCACCGTCAAAGCCCAAATAATCCTGCGAAAACCAGCGAAACCTCTCAATGTCCTTCATCTGCTGACTGTTTTTTTCTAAAGCCGATAAGTGATATTGATAGTCAAATATTTTGATGCTTTCACCGGGACACCAAGTGAGCACGCGTCCCGCGCGAATGGCGTCAACATAAAACCTATCTTCATGCTGATAAATGGACTTCCAGAGTATTAGATTTCCAAAAGAAGGCTTAAGCGTCATTCGCTCCGCACTGTGCCCCCTCGATTGGGCCAGTTTGAACCCGGATGACAAAGCTCGCTCATACTGAACCAGACCTAAAGCCAGATAAGAGACAATCCATCCAACCGCAAAAAAACTAAATTGCCGCCGACCTGTTTTTACGGCTACGGCAAGAAGAATAATGGCGGGAATTGTAAGGAGCGGGTCAACAATGGATATATTATTCCAAGTAATGCGCTCATTGGAAAAAGGCCAAAAGAGAAGCGTGCCGTAAGACGTGCATGCATCTAGCAAACCATGGGTCGCATAGCCCAAAAAACTTGCCACATAGGTCGTTTTAAAATTTAGAGATTTTCTAACCAGTGGAAAAATAAAAGCAGCAACGACTAATGCCCCGAAGGGGATAAAGAACAGGGAATGAGTGAATTGTCTGTGGTACTCAAGAAATAATACGGGGTCCGTCGACGACCGAATTAAAACATCTAAATCGGGCGCCAATCCCGCGAGAAAACCGATAACACCTATTTTTGCAATATTATTTTTATTTGCCGCCGATTGCGCAACAACTGCGCCAACTGTTCCTTGAGATATTGGGTCCATATTAGCTTAACAAGTCCTCGTTTAAGCAGGCGTCGCAAACAGAAGCGCGATGCTGGTCATTAATCCGCCGCTTCTTCCACAAACCCGGCCCATGTCGACATATATTGAATAAATTTTGGCCCTAGACCTTCGGCAGCCAGATGAGCGCGCGATACCGGCGTGGCGATAGACTCGAATGAGGCTTGGGTCGCATATTTATTGGGCCAATCATGATGCAAAATTCCAGCCCGCCCCAAGGCTACAAAATCAACCCCAGCCTCCAGCACGGCTTTAACATGCTGCGCTGTCATAATTTTTCCAGCCACAGTCAATTTTGTATTGCCGCGTTCAAGTTTCGAGAACACATCGACCAACCTTTGCCCTTTATACGGCCCATCTTCAACTTCTTGGAAAACATCCCATAAAGACATATCAATAAAATCAAGCGTATCTGATGTGCATAATCGCTGGAAGTAAGAAATGACTTCATCCATTTCGATACCAAAGCGATTGGGTGATAATCTGAGTGCGAGGCTAAAATCGGAAGCACAGCTTTGTTTTATGCCCGCGATAATATTATCGATAATGCGCGTTCGGTTGGACAGTTCCCCGCCATAATCATCATCGCGTTTGTTTATTTCTGCGGAAAGAAATTGGCACAATAAATAACCATGAGCGCCATGAATTTCCATGCCGTCAAAACCGGCTTTTTCCGATAGCACTGCCGCTTCGATAAAGGCCGCCTCAGTCTGTTTAATCTCATCCAGCGTCATGGCGCGCGCGCCTGTCTCTTCGTTATCGGAAGGACATAAAGCCTGTTGGCCGGTAAATTTTTCAAATGTCCGCATGCCGCCATGAACGACTTGCGTATAGGCGAGGCTGTCATGGGTTTTTATCCCCTCAGCCATTCGCTTTAGCCCGTCCAAATGGGCGTCTTCACTCGCGCCAAGTTGGCCGGAAAAGCCCTTGCCCGAAGTACTGGCAAAAGCAGCACACGTCATCGTCAGCCCGAAACCGCCTTCGGCTCGTTTCGTCAGCCACTGGTATTCGTCTTCACCCAGCGTACCGTCATCATTACTTTGCATATTGGTAAGTGGGGCGAGCATGAAAACATTTTTCATTTCCTTCCCACTTGTAAATTTGATTTTTTCAGACATTTAAGAAACTCCCAGTATGCCAGCATAAAATAAACCTCAATTCAGAGGCAATACACGATGCGCGATAAATCAGATTGGTTCATGAAGGTCGGTGGTGGGCGATACTGGGATTGAACCAGTGACCCCTACAATGTCAATGTAGTGCTCTCCCGCTGAGCTAATCGCCCTGACCGATATTCGGGAACGACCGCTTGGCCGTTGTTGGGTTTATTTACAGTAGATATGGGCAAAATCAAGATAATTCATTCAAGCCCCCTCACCGCTTTACCGCGGCCTTTTGGCTTGCCCCAATATATCGTGCATTCATCAACTTATTCATGTTAAAGTTTTTCTATGAGCGGGACAAATTTACAGCCTTTTATTTTGAGTGCGTCAGAAAATGCTGCCAGCGTGCCTGTCATTGTTTCCTCGCCCCATAGCGGTTGTGATTATCCGTCGGCCTTTTTGGCTGCGTCGCGACTTGACCCGCACGCTATTCGCCAATCGGAAGATATGTTTGTCGCTGAATTATTCAGCGGTGCGCCAAAAGCTGATATGGCTCTGCTGTCGGCACGTTTCCCGCGCGCTTATGTTGATTTAAACCGCGCGCCGGATGAGTTAGAACAGGCTTTGTTCAACGATAAATTGCCTGACCGTTTCGCCAATCAGTCCATGCGCGCCACCGCAGGCCTTGGCACTGTGCCGCGTGTGGTGGCTGAAAACACCCCGATTTACAATCACAAATTGAGCTATGCCGATGCGGCTGAGCGGATTGAAACGATATATCGGCCCTATCATAATTGCTTGTCGCAATTACTGAATGCGCGTTATGCGCAGCACGGATTTGTCATTTTGCTGGATGCCCATTCCATGCCATCGCAAGCAACCAAATTGGCACCGCGCCATGATGTTGATTTTGTCTTGGGCAATCGGCACGGACGCGCTTGCGCGCCTTGGCTTAATCAGTTTATTGGCGATTTTTTGACGGCGCGCGGTTGGCGTGTTGAATTGAATAAGCCATATGCGGGCGGCTATATTACCGAGCAATATGGCGCACCATTGCGCCACCGCCATGCACTGCAAATCGAGATAAATCGCGCCGCCTATATGAACGAAGAAAGCTACGAAAAAAATGACGGCTTTTATCGCCTGCAGCGCGACATGACGGCAATGCTGCATGCATTGGCGGAAGCCTGCATTGATGTAGCTGATTTATTGGGCGGCAGTGGCGGTCGCTCGGCAGCCGAATAATTTTCAGTCGAATAGTTTAAAAACAATGACCGACACACCCGATGCACCAGAGCTTTTGAGCTTCGCCCACCAATTGGCAGACGCCGCCGCGCGCGCCACATTGCCATTGTTTCGCAATTTAGAAATTGTCGAGAATAAATTAACCGACGGCTTCGACCCGGTCACCAAAGCAGACCGCGATGCCGAGGCCGCCATTCGCGCGCTTATCGAAACGCATTATCCCGACCACGCCATTACCGGCGAAGAATATGATGCCAAAGCGGGCAATGAATATGAATGGGTGATTGACCCGATTGACGGCACACGCGCCTTCATGTCGGGCATGCCAAGCTGGGGCACGCTCATCGGCCTCAATAAAAACGACACGCCGATACTCGGCATGATGGACCAACCATTTACCGGCGAACGTTATTTCGCCGCCGAAGGCGAAGGGGCGGTTTTGCGCCTAAACGGCCAAGAACAAAGACTTGCACCGCGCAATTGCGCAAGGCTCAGCGATGCGGTTATCGCCACCACCACGCCTGATTTATTTATCGGCTCCCCTGCCGAAACAAACTGGCTGCAAATTGCCAAAACTGCCAAGCTGACGCGCTATGGCGGCGATTGTTATAATTATGGCTTGGTCGCTTTGGGCCAAATTGATGCGGTTGTCGAACAAGGTTTAAAAAATGTCGACATCCAAGCGCTGGTGCCGATTATCGAACAAGCGGGCGGCGTGATTACCGATTGGCAAGGCGGGCCTGCCCATCATGGCGGCACGGCAGTGGCGTGCGGCGACCGCGCCTTGCACAGCGAAATTTTAGATGTGTTGAACCGCTAGAGCAGCGCGTCAAAAAACGCCGAAACATTTTTCAAAAATTTTTGCCGCGTTGCGTCTTTTTCCATCAGCAATTCATGGCGCGCGCCGTCATAAACATCGCCGCGCCCGTTTTGGACATTCTTCAAAACATGCGTATGCGCTGTATTATCAACCAGCATTTCATCGCCTGCCGTGCCGATATAAAGCGGCGTTGCAATTGATTTCAAAAAGCGTCGGCGGCGGGTTTGCGCCATGGTTTTCATGGCGGCGGCAAACCAGCCAAGGCTCGCGCCATTAACCTGCAATTGCGGCTCGGCGACGTATAGTGTTTCACCGCGATTAAAGCGGTCAAAATCATGAGTGACGCGATTGTCTTCCGCCTTGCCGGGGCGCACAGCGGGTGGCTGGCCGGGATTCCATTGGTCTGTCTTGCCGAATAATTTCGCCACCGCAATCACCAGCGATAAAACAAGTGTCATATGGCGCGGTATCGGCAAGCCATGCATCGGCGCGCATTGCGCCAAACCGGCAAACCAATCGGGGTGCGCTTGCGCCGCGCGCAAAGATATCTGCCCGCCCATTGAATGCGCCAGACCGAAATGCGGCTTTGGCATATCCGCCAGCAGCGTGTCCCAACGGTCTTCCAAGTCGCGCAAATTAATATCGAAATCAGATAAATGCAGCCGCGTCGGCTCATCACCGAACCCGTCTGACAGGCCATGCCCGCGCCATTCCGGCATCACCACGGCAAAACCCATAGCCAGCAAGTCGTCAATGGTTTCGAAATATTTCTCGATATATTCGGAATAGCCGGTCATCAAAACCACAGTGCCACGCGGCTTGGCGCACATGAAAACTGCATTGCGCAATAAAGCGCCATCGCGGGCGCGCAGCATGCCGACATCGCTATGCGTCGCTTTGGGCAGCGGATTAATATCATGCTCGACGAAATGCGTCGGCGCATCCCATTTGATTTTCACAGTCTTGTTCACTGGCTTCCTAGCCGGCTTCTTAACTGATTTTTTGCCTGGCTTTTTGACTGATTTTTTGACTGGCTTTTTTTCGACCATAATGTGTCTCCCAAGGCGGCATATTGGCGAGGTTACTTTTGTTTTGCAATTACTTTGAAAGCTTGGGGTAATCTTCCAACCCCATCACCGCTTTGCAAGCCGCCCCAAATTATGACAAATTTAAAACATCACACCACGCTTTGGGCAGAGCTTTCGGGAGAGCATTATGAGCAAACAAAATACCAGTTTTTGGACCAGTAATCTCGGCTTTGCTCTGGCATGCATTGGCGCGGCTGTTGGCCTCGGCAATATTTGGAAATTTCCTTATATGACCGGCACACAAGGCGGCGGAGCATTTGTGTTTATTTATTTGCTGACGATTTTCGCCATCGCCATTCCGGTCGCTGCCGCCGAATTACTCATTGGCCGCAAAGGCCGCTCAGATGCCACAACCAGCGTCAGATTAATCGCTCAAGAAAACAATCGCCCCGCTGCCTTGGGTCTTATCGGCAGTATTGGCGTGTTGGGGTCGTTCATTCTGTTGACCTTTTACGCCGTCATTGCGGGCTGGGTGTCGGCCTATGTATGGCGCGCCATATCGGGCCAAATAGGCGGACTAGAGGCTGAAACTGCCGACACAATGTTTGGGCAATTGCTGGCCGCCCCGGGCGAGATGGTTTTTCATCAAGTGCTGTTTTTATTATTCATCGCCGTGATATTAGTGCGCCGCCTGTCAGCCGGTCTGGAACGGGCCAATTTAATTCTCATGCCGAGCCTGATTGCCATGCTGGTTTTAATTGCCATTTATGGCGCAATTGCCGGCGATATGAGCGCGGCTTTCGCCTATCTGTTCACGCCCGATTTCAGCAAAATCACCCCTGAGGTTATTCAGTCTGCGGTTGGGCATGGCTTTTTCTCGGTTGGTGTCGGCGCGGCCATGCTGATTACCTATGGCGGCTATCTCGACAAATCGATCAATATCGGCAAGGCCGCGATTATCATCGGACTGGCAGACACCGCCATCGCGCTGCTGGCCGGTATCGGTATTTTCGCCATTGTCTTCGGTCAATCGCTCGACCCTGCTGCAGGGCCGGGCTTGATTTTCACCACATTGCCTTTGGCATTTGCGCAAATGACCGGCGGCAATATTCTCGCCGTGATATTTTTCGTGCTGGTGTATTTTGCTGCACTCACCTCGGCCTTATCTTTGGGCGAAGTGATTATTCGCTGGTCTGAGAACCGCTTTAACTGGTCGCGCCACCGCGCCACCATTGTGGCCTTGGGCGCAACATTTCTCGTCGGTTTGGCGACCGTGTTTTCGTTCAATGTTTGGGCCGAGGTTAAAATCGCCGGTCGCAGCTTGTTTGATGCAAAAGACTATATCGTCACCGCCTATTTAATGCCGCTTGGCGGATTAGGAGCGATTGGTTTTGCCGGTTGGCTGATGCCCGTCGACACGCTGAAGCAAAGTTTTGGCGGCGATGGCTTATTGTTTCAAAGCTGGCTTTGGTCAGCCCGCATCATTGCACCGCTTGGTGTTCTGTGGGTGTTTATCGCCGGTCTTTAAGGGCCAAAAATTCGGCGCATATTTAGAAAAAACTTTTTCATTTTCAAGACTTTGAAAGCGGAAAAATTCTCCCCATCTCGGTTGGGAGGGCAGCAATGGTGCGGCTCTCAAACCCTGCAATTCCGTGCCTTTGGGCGGTGTTGCAGTTTCTTGCTTCACGAGAAGGAGATGAAAAATGACACGTTTTGATTTAACCCCGCTTTATCGTTCGACCATTGGCTTTGACGGCCTGGCCGATGTTTTTAATGCGTTTTATGCGGCCGAAAAAAATGCCGCCAAAGGGCAGAGCTATCCGCCCTATAATGTTGAGCGATTGGACGACACGCAATATCAGATTTCCATGGCAGTCGCCGGTTTTGACGAGGCCGATTTGGATATTGAACAAGTCGGTTCAACACTCATCATTCGCGGCATGGTGCGCGAGGCCGCCAATAATGACCGCGATGCATACCTCTATCGTGGCATCGCACGGCGCGATTTTGAACGCCGTTTCCAACTGGCTGACAATGTTAAAGTCAAAGGTGCCGCGCTCGATAAGGGGCTGTTGCATATCGCTTTGGAACGCGAAATCCCCGAGTCGGAAAAGCCGCGTAAAATTGATATCGCCAAGACATTGAGAGCCGCGTAACCCGAAGTTCAACTTCACGCTCTCACTTTCCTAGAAAGTGTTTTGGTGCCCGGCCGTCGGCGGTTCCTCCTCCCCCTCCGGCGGTCGGGTATTTTGCTTTTCGCCGATTTCAGGCTAACTTCTTGTCAAATTGGGGAGCATTTTTATGGCCAGCATTCGTTCAAAAATTTACTGCAATTTATTGCGCCGCGCCTTGCGCAGCGGTCTTTTGCCGGAAGGCATGGAAGGGCTGAAAATGGCGCGCGCGGGTGAAAACCGTCGCGGCGCTTTGAGCTTGATTATGGGCAACGCCAATAAAGGGCAAGCTTTTAAGCTGGGCAATATGGATGCTGAATGGGTTGGCGACTTATCGGCTGAGCGTACTTTATTATATTTGCATGGCGGCGGTTATATTCTCGGTAATATCGACACCCATCGCGCCATGGTTACCAAGCTGTGCCGCTTTGCCGGCGTGCGTGGCCTCATCATTGATTATCGCTTGGCACCCGAAAACCCGTTTCCGGCTGCCATTGAAGATGCTGAAGAAGCCTATGATTTTCTTATTAATGAAGGCGTGACGGCAGATAAAATGCTGCTGGCCGGTGATAGCGCCGGTGGCGGCCTCAGCCTCGCGCTGATGCAAAAGCT
Organism: Alphaproteobacteria bacterium; assembly: GCA_965657665.1. Classification (GTDB taxonomy): domain Bacteria; phylum Pseudomonadota; class Alphaproteobacteria; order RS24; family RS24; genus UBA8337. Next base: position 7,835 of record CBFHPF010000038.1, read on the forward strand.
CCGCGAGCACGACAAAGCCCAACCAAAAGCCGTGGCATTGATGTCGCCATGGACTGATTTAACGGCATCGGGCAAATCCATTAAAACCCACTATGACCGCGACCCGATGATTGACGCGGAAAAAATGCATATTGCGATTGATTGGTATAGCCCCAATCAGGACAAGAAAAACCCGCTCATCTCGCCGCTTTTTGCCGATATGACAGGCTTTCCGCCCATGTTCGTCCAGGTGGGCACAGAAGAAGTTTTGTTCGATGACAGCACGCGACTGGTGAAAAACGCCAAAAAAGCCAAGGTTGATGCGGAGCTTCAGATTTGGCAAGACATGCCGCATGTGCATCAAATCGCGCATGCTTTTGTGCCCGAAGCCAAGACGGCTTTGCGCGATATTGCCGGTTTTTTCAACCGCAAAGCGGTTTAAGTCGCTCTTTATAAACGGGGCGACACCTTTTAGGTCGCTCTTTATAGGCGGGGCGACATCTTTTAGGTCGCCATGCGACTATGCAACGCGCATGGTGAATGGGCAGTTTTCCGCAGGTTTTGCCGAATGTGCGGCAAATTAGGTCAATATAGCTGACCAATTTGCTTGAATTTTCGGGGGTCTTGCCCCTATATTACGCTCTCGTAAGCGATGCTGTGTGCGCCTGTAACAAAAAGGCTTATCGGCTTTCGCAAAAGAGACAAATTTTGGAATTTAAGTGGCGCAGCACTCGGCCAGTAAGAGCCGATATGATGTCGCTCCGACCCAATGTCGGTTCCGTTGAAAGTGAATGAGGAAGGCAGCATGAGCAAGCAGCCGAAAGAGATGACAGCAAAAACAAAACGCCCGGGCCTGCCCGAGCGTCAGGGTCTTTATGATCCGGCCAATGAGCATGATGCTTGCGGCTTGGGTTTTGTTGCCAATATCAAAAATGTCAAAAGTCACGAGATTGTGCGCGACGGCCTGACTATTTTGGAAAATCTCGAACATCGTGGTGCCGTTGGTGCTGACCCGAAGGCCGGTGACGGTGTCGGTATGCTCATCCAAATTCCAGATGCGTTTTTCCGCAAAGTCACTTCAGCGCTTTCCATCGATTTGCCCGAGCTTGGGCAATACGGCGTTGGCATGTTCTTTCTGCCGCCCGATGAAGCGGCGCGCCATGCGATTGAAGCTATTATCGAGACTAAAATCGCTGAGGAGGGTCACACATTATTGGGCTGGCGCGATGTGCCGGTCGATAATTCCGACCTCGGCTATTCAATTGTGCCAACCGAGCCGGTCATCAAACAAGTATTCATTGCCAATAATAAGACTGACGACCAAATGGCCTTTGAGCGCGATTTGTTCATCATTCGTCGCCTGATTGAATTATCAGTTGCGCGCGCCGATATGGCTGCCGCCAAAGACTTCTTCTATGTGCCGTCTTTGTCTTCTTACACGGTGCTTTATAAAGGCCTTTTGCTGTCCAGCCAGCTCGGCCCTTATTATGACGACTTGCGCGACACCGATACTGTGTCTGCCATGGCGCTTGTGCACCAACGCTTTTCAACCAACACATTCCCCACATGGTCTTTGTCGCAGCCATTCCGCATGATTTGCCATAATGGCGAAATCAACACGGTGCGCGGCAATGTCAATTGGATGGCAGCGCGTCACGCGACCTTGTCTTCGGGCCTGCTGGGTGACAATCTTGAAAAATTATGGCCACTGATTGAAGACGGCCAGTCTGATACGGCGAGCTTCGACAATGCATTGGAATTGCTGGTTATGGGCGGTTATTCACCGGCCCATGCGATGATGATGCTGATACCGGAAGCTTGGGCCGGTAATCCGCTAATGGATGCCCAGCGCCGCGCTTTTTATGAATATAACGCCGCTCTGATGGAGCCGTGGGACGGCCCGGCCGCTGTGGCGTTCTCGAACGGTCGCCAAATCGGCGCGACTTTGGACCGTAATGGTTTGCGTCCGGCGCGTTATTACGTCACCTCAGATGACCGCGTTGTGATGGCCTCTGAAATGGGTGTGTTACCGGCGGCAGAAGAAAAAATCATCGAAAAATGGCGTCTGCAACCGGGCAAAATGTTGCTCATCGACCTCGAAGAAGGCCGCATCATTTCTGACGATGAACTGAAAGCCGAATTATCCGGCGCGCATCCTTACGCTGAATGGCTGGCGCGCACACAAATTAAGCTGGAAGAATTGCCCCTGCCGCAAGGCGAAGCGCATGTGAAAAACGACCTGCCGCTCCTAAAATTACAGCAAGCCTTTGGCTACACGCAAGAAGACCTGAAGTTTTTGATTGCGCCAATGGTTGAGCGCGGCGAAGAAGGCACCGGCTCTATGGGCACGGATACGCCGCCATCTGCCTTGTCGGATAAATCAAAGCCGCTTTATACCTATTTCAAACAAAATTTTGCGCAGGTGACCAATCCGCCGATTGACCCGATTCGTGAAGAGCTGGTCATGTCGCTGGTCTCTTTTATTGGGCCGCGCCCGAATTTGTTGGACTTGGAAGGCACGTCGGACATTAAGCGTCTTGAGGTTGCTCAGCCGATTTTGGCCAATGAGGATTTGGAAAAAATCCGCCGCATTTCCGACATTAAAGATAATGACTTCCACGCCGTCACGCTGGATATGACGTTTAATGCGACCGATGGCACGCTGGGTATGAAAAACCGCCTGGATGCCCTGTGTGTTGAAGCAGAAAGCGCAATCGCCAACGGGCATGAGAACATCATCATCTTGTCAGACCGCGCCGTCAGTGCCTCACGCGCCGCCGTGCCAGCTTTATTGGCGACAGCGGCTGTGCATCATCACCTCATCCGCAAGGGGCTTCGTACCTCGGCAGGTCTGGTGATTGAAACCGGTGAAGCGCGTGAAATTCATCATTTCTGCTGTCTCGCCGGTTATGGCGCGGAAGCGATTAACCCGTATCTGGCCTTCGACACAGTTGACCAAATGAATGACAAGCTGGAGCTTGGCCTGAGCGAAGCAGAAGCGCATGCGCATTTTGTCAAAGCTGCCGGTAAAGGCATGCGCAAAGTCATGTCCAAAATGGGCATCTCGACTTACCAGTCTTATTGCGGTGCACAAATTTTCGACGCTATCGGTTTGGCGCAAAGCTTTATTGACACTTACTTCTCTGGCACCGCCACAACCATTGAGGGTATCGGTATTGAAGAAGTCGCCGAAGAAACCCTGCGCCGTCATTTCGACGCGTTTAGCGAAAGCGCTGTATTGCGCGATGCGCTGGAAGTGGGCGGCGAATACGCCGTGCGTGTGCGCGGCGAAGGCCATGTTTGGAATGCCGGCACTGTCGGCGCACTGCAACACGCCGTGCGCGGCAACAGTCGCGACCAATATCGCGAATATGCCCGCCAAATTAACGAGCAAGACGAAAACCTGCTGACTTTGCGGGGCTTGTTCAATATCCGTATGGCCGAAGATAATGGCCGCAAGCCGGTATCTATCGACGAGGTCGAGCCGGTTGAAGAAATCGTCAAACGCTTTGCCACCGGTGCAATGTCGCTGGGCTCCATTAGCCCCGAAGCGCATGAGACACTGGCTGTAGCGATGAACCGCTTGGGCGGTAAGTCAAACACCGGCGAAGGCGGCGAAGAAGTGCATCGCTTTACGCCGGAAGATAATGGCGACAGCAAACGTTCTGCCATCAAACAGGTCGCGTCAGGCCGCTTTGGTGTGACGGCTGAGTATCTTGCCAATTCGGATATGATTCAGATTAAAATGGCGCAAGGCGCGAAGCCGGGCGAAGGTGGGCAATTGCCGGGTCACAAAGTTGACCGCCGCATTGCGGCCGTGCGTCACTCAACGCCGGGTGTTGGGCTTATCTCGCCGCCGCCGCATCATGATATTTATTCTATCGAAGATTTGGCACAGCTGATTTACGATTTGAAAAACGCCAATCCGCGCGCCGATGTGTCGGTTAAGCTGGTGTCCGAGGTCGGTGTTGGCACGGTTGCGGCGGGTGTTTCAAAAGCCCGCGCTGACCATGTCACGATTTCAGGGTTTGAAGGCGGAACAGGTGCCAGCCCACTGACTTCCATTAAACATGCCGGTAGCCCGTGGGAAATCGGTTTGGCGGAAACCCATCAGACTTTGGTGTTAAATGATTTGCGGACCCGCATCGCCGTTCAGGTAGATGGCGGTTTGCGCACCGGTCGCGATGTGATTGTTGGCGCGCTTTTGGGGG
>CBFHPF010000039.1:0-2989 GCA_965657665.1 Alphaproteobacteria bacterium
TGTTGGGCTTGGGCGTTACGGTTTTTGCCATGGTTGGCCTTGAAAGTCAGGCCGAAGCCGATCTGCAGGCGTTTGAGACATTGGTTGGTGAATGGCCGGAAGTGCTGGAATGCCATATGCTGAACGGCGAGATTGATTTTATTTTGAAGTGCGTCTCGACAGATTTAGAGAGCTTTCAGGAGTTTCTTACCCGCAAGCTGACACCGGCACCCAATGTCGCCAATGTGCGCACCTCGCTGACCATCCGCCGCTCAAAGGGCGATGTCAGTCTGCCGCTCACTTATGTAAAATAGGGCGCGTAAACGAGTTATAGCGCTGTTACTTAAACTTCACGCCAAGAATTTCGTACGACTTACCGCCACCCGGTGTGTTGACTTCAACGCTGTCGCCGGTTTCTTTGCTGATGAGCGCGCGAGCAATCGGTGAGGAAATGGAAATTTTGCCTTGTTCCAGGTCGGCCTCGAAATCGCCGACAATCTGATAGCTCACTTCGGCATCGGTATCCTCATCAACCAAATGCACGGTGGCGCCAAATTTGACTGTATTGCCGGTAAGGCTCGCCACATCAATCACGTCGGCGCGGTTGATCATCTCTTCCAACTCCATAACGCGGCCTTCATTGTGGCTTTGTTGTTCTTTGGCAGCATGATATTCGGCGTTTTCAGACAAGTCGCCATGCGCGCGCGCTTCGGCAATCGCCTTAATAATGCGCTGCCGCTCAGGGCCTTTTAACCGTTTCAGTTCAACGTCCAGCGCGTCATAGCCGGCCGCAGTCATCGGCACTTTTTCCATTGCGAACTCCCTCCCTCAGACCAAATGTCCGAAGTGTAATAAGTTTTTCATAAACACCCGCCTAAAATCAAGCTTTTCAATATGCCGCAGTGCGCGAAATTATCGGGCAGCGCGGCGCGCGGCGTAATCTTGCAGACTGGCCACCGTCAACTCATTATCTGCCAGAGCGATAATGGCGGCGACGGCAGCCTCAGCACCGGCTAGCGTGGTGTAATATGGTATTTTGTTTTCCAAGGCCGTGCGGCGGATGGATTTACTGTCGGCCAGCGATTGCTCGCCCTCGGTCGTGTTGACGACCAATTGCACATCGCCGTTTTTCATTGCATCAACAATATGCGGCTGGCCTTCCATCACCTTATTGACCGGCTCAACGGCAATGCCGTTTTCCGATAAAAAGCTGGCTGTGCCGCGCGTTGCGATAATCTTGAAGCCATGTTCCTGCAGACGCTTGGCCGGAATAATCGCGCGTTGCTTGTCGCTTTCGCGCACAGAAATAAACGCCGTGCCGCTATCAGGCAGTTTGGTGCTGCTCCCCAGCTGGCTTTTGGCGAAGGCCGTGGCGAAATCCATATCAAGCCCCATAACCTCGCCGGTTGAACGCATTTCCGGACCCAAAACCGTGTCGACACCCGGGAAGCGGTTAAACGGAAAGACGCTCTCTTTCACGGCAATGTGCTCATAGCTTTGTGCCGTCAAATTAAACTCCGAAAGCGGTGCACCGGCCATCAGCCGCGCGGCGATGCGAGCAATCGGTTGTCCCAACACTTTGGCAACAAACGGCACGGTGCGGCTGGCACGTGGATTAACCTCAATGACGAAAATATCTTCGCCTTGCACAGCAAATTGCACATTCATCAGGCCAACCACATTGAGCGCTTTTGCCATATCAGTGGCTTGGCGGGTCAGCTCTTCAATCATGTTTTGCGATAAAGAATGCGGCGGCATGGAGCATGCGCTGTCGCCTGAGTGCACACCGGCCTCTTCAATATGCTCAAGAATGCCTGAAACAAAAACTTCGTTGCCATCGCTCAGCACATCAACATCAAGCTCAGTGGCATCGCGCAAATAGCCGTCAATCAGCACCGGACTGTCGCCCGATACGATAACCGCCTCGCGCATATAACGCTCCAATTGCTGGTCATTATTGACGATTTCCATCGCCCGACCGCCCAACACATAAGATGGACGAATAACAACCGGAAAGCCGATATCGGCTGCAATGGCGCGCGCCTCGTCGGCTGAGCGAGCAATACCATTATCCGGCTGGCGCAAATTAAGCCTATCCAGCAGGTCTTTAAAGCGGTCGCGGTCTTCGGCCAAATCAATGGCATCCGGATCTGTGCCCAAAATCGGAATGCCCGCTTTTTCCAATGCTTGCGACAATTTCAGCGGCGTTTGCCCGCCAAATTGCACAATCACACCGGCCAGCTCACCGGCCTGCATTTCGCATTGCAGTAATTCCAACACATCTTCTTGGGTCAATGGCTCGAAATATAAGCGGTCCGAAGTGTCATAGTCAGTCGACACGGTTTCCGGATTGCAATTGACCATAATGCTTTCAATATTGGCATCTTCCAACGCGAAGGCGGCATGGCAGCAGCAATAATCAAACTCAATGCCTTGGCCGATGCGGTTCGGGCCACCGCCCAAAATAACCGCTTTCTTGCGGCCGCTAGGCTGCGCCTCATTTTGCCCGCCAAGCGGCGAGGTCGCCTCATAGCTGGAATAAAGATACGGCGTGCTGGCGCCAAACTCGGCAGCGCAAGTGTCAATCTGGCGGAAGTTAGGCCGCACATTCATTGCCTGACGCGCAGCGCGCACAGCGTCTTCGTCGCTGTTGGTCAACTCAGCCAAACGGGCATCTGAAAAACCCATAGATTTGACGGCGCGCATGGCCTCGTCATTATCCGGCAGGCCATGCTCTGAGATTTTGCCTTCCATTTCGACAATTTCTTGCAATTGCTCAAGAAACCACGGCGTGAAATGCGCCAACTCGTTGACTTCTTCACGGCTCATGCCTTGGCGCAGCGCATGGGCAGCCATCAGCAAGCGGTCCGGCGTTGCTTTAATCAAAGCGGCGCGCATGGCGGCCATGCCTTCCTCGGTTGAAATATCGGGTGCATTGTCAGGGGCGTTCAAGCCGGTCAGCCCGGTTTCCAAAGAGCGCAGCGCCTTTTGCAAGCTCTCTTTGAAATTG
>CBFHPF010000039.1:2999-11893 GCA_965657665.1 Alphaproteobacteria bacterium
TCGCCATCGCTTCACCAACTGACTTCATGGCGGTGGTCAAGTTCGGCTCAGCACCGGGGAATTTTTCAAAAGCGAAGCGCGGAATTTTGGTAACGACATAGTCAATGGTCGGCTCAAAGCTGGCCGGTGTTACGCCGGTAATGTCGTTCATCAATTCGTCGAGCGTATAGCCGACCGCCAGCTTGGCGGCGATTTTGGCAATCGGAAAACCGGTCGCTTTCGAAGCCAAAGCAGATGAGCGCGACACACGTGGGTTCATTTCAATCACCACCAATCGGCCATCTGCCGGATTGACGGCAAATTGCACATTAGAGCCACCGGTCTCAACACCGATTTCGCGCAGCACAGCAATCGAGGCATTTCGCATGATTTGATATTCGCGGTCGGTCAGTGTCAGGGCAGGGGCCACGGTAATGGAGTCGCCCGTATGCACACCCATTGGGTCAACATTTTCAATGGAGCAAATAATGATGCAATTGTCGGCGCGGTCGCGCACGACTTCCATTTCATATTCTTTCCAGCCCAGTACGCTTTCTTCAATCAGCACTTCGGTCACCGGCGAGGCATCAAGGCCTTGCTCGACAATGCTCATAAATTCTTCGCGATTATAAGCAATGCCGCCGCCTGTGCCGCCCATGGTGAAGCTGGGACGAATAATGGTTGGCAGGCCGACAAACTCAAGTGCCGCCAATGCTTCATCCATTGTATTGGCAACTTTTGAGCGCGGGCTTTCCAGGCCGATTTTATCCATCGCCTCGCGGAACAATAGCCGGTCTTCAGCTTTATTGATGGCTTCCAAATCCGCGCCGATGAGCTGCACATTAAACTTTTCCAATGTGCCGTTTTCAGCCAGCGCAATCGCTGTGTTCAATCCGGTTTGCCCGCCCATGGTGGGCAGCACTGCATCAGGGCGTTCTTTCTCAATGATTTTGGCAACCAGATCGGGGGTAATCGGCTCGATATAAGTTGCATCCGCCAATTCCGGATCCGTCATAATGGTCGCCGGATTGGAGTTGACCAAAATGACCCGATAGCCTTCTTCTTTTAAGGCCTTAACCGCTTGTGTGCCGGAATAATCAAACTCGCAAGCCTGACCGATAACAATCGGACCCGCGCCGATAATCATGATGCTGGAGATGTCTGTGCGTTTAGGCATTATTTGGCTCCTTGCATGTCAGCGTTCATGGCGCTCACGAAACGGTCGAATAGATAATGGCTGTCTTGCGGGCCGGGGCTGGCTTCGGGGTGATATTGCACCGAGAACACCGGCTTGTCTTTTAATTGAATGCCGCAATTCGTGCCGTCAAACAGGCTGATATGGGTTTCTTCGACAGTGGCAGGCAAGCTGTCGCGGTCGACGGTAAAACCATGGTTCATCGAAGTGATTTCTACTTTGCCGGTGGTCAAATCTTTGACCGGATGATTTGCGCCATGATGCCCTTGTTTCATTTTAACGGTTTGAGCGCCAAGCGCACGCGCCAGCATTTGGTGGCCGAGGCAAATACCGAAAACCGGCTTGCCGCCGGCAACAATTTTTTCAATTTCGCCGACCGCATAAGCGCCGGTAGCGGCCGGGTCACCCGGGCCGTTGGATAGGAAAATGCCGTCAGGGTTTTGCGCCAGCACTTGGTCGGCCGGCGTGTCGGCTGATAAAACAGTGACGCGGCATCCGGCTTCGGACAGGCAGCGCAAAATGTTTTTCTTCACGCCGTAATCAAGCGCCACAACATGCGGGCCGTCAGCCTTATCGCTAAACCCTTCATTCCATTGCCAGCGGCCTTGTTGCCAATCATAGCTATCTGCGCTGGTGACGTCTCCGGCGAGGTCTGTGCCCTCAAGGCCTTTAAAGCCGTCGAGCGCGGCTTGCATGGCAGCTTTGTCAAATTGCCCGTCGGCGGCGTGCGCCAAAACGGCATTGAACATGCCATTGTCGCGTATATGCGCAGTGATGGCGCGCGTATCGATGCCGCTTATGCCGATAATTTGTTTGCTCTTAAGCCAATCATCAAGATGCGCCGTATTGCGATAATTGGACGGCTCGCTAATCGGCTCACGAATAATCAAGCCACAAGCAGCTTGTGGGTTTTGTCCGTTAGATGTTTCGACATCCTCGTCATTCGTGCCGACATTGCCGATATGGGGGAATGTGAATGTGACGATTTGATTGGCGTATGACGGGTCGGTCAGAATTTCCTGATACCCTGTCATCGCTGTGTTGAAGCAAACTTCGCCAACGCAATGCCCTTCAGCACCGACCCCATAGCCGTAAAATTCAGTGCCGTCTTGTGTCAGCAGCAATGCGGTTTTGACCGCCGGTGTCCAAACACTCATTGCGTTTTCTCCTTATTTTTTAAGCGACCTGAAGCGGGCAAAAAAAAGGCCTCGACCGCGAAAGCGGCGGAGGCGATAACCCTATGGACAACACTCATGCGAAACCCTTCAATCTGTCAGCAAATTGACGGGAAACTATAGAAAGCCAGCGTCTCGGTCAAGCGAGTTTAGGTCGATTCCCGTGGGAAAAATAATCCAATAAAAACATTTATATAAGTCATATATCTTGCTGAGTTTTCCCGCTCTGCGACCAAATGCGCAGAATCAGCTTGAGTCTGTTTCGCACTCGGGACATGATTCTGCCGCGTAAACAGAGATATGTGATTTCGGCAATTGCCAAAGGGCCTCGTTTGACTTATATCAGCCCCTTCGATTTGGCACTCGCCGCTATCGGCGGAATAAGTCCGATGATAAGGAGCACGTCCATGCAAGAACGTTTCAATGAAGCGTTGAAAGAAGCGATTAAAAGCAAGGACAAAATTCGCGTCTCAACATTGCGGTTGATAACCGCCGCCATTAAAGACCGAGATATCGCTGCCCGCAGCGCCGACAGTGGCGATGGCGTTTCCGATGAGCAAATTCTTGAAATCCTCGCCAAAATGGTCAAGCAGCGTCAAGAAGCTGCCGCGACTTATGAAGAGGCGGGGCGTCTAGAATTGGCCGAGCAAGAGCGCGCTGAAATTATCGTGATTGAAGAATTTTTGCCGCAGCAATTAAGCGATGATGAAGTCAGCGCTGCGGTTGATGCCGCGATTGCCGAATTGGGTGCCGAGACGCTGAAAGATATGGGCAAGGTGATGGCTCAGTTGAAAGGCAAGTTTGCCGGTCAAATGGATTTCGGCAAGGCCAGCGGGCTGGTGAAGCAAAAGCTGTCTTAAACCTGATTGTACCTAATCGCCGGTATCTTTTTCACAGCTTATTGAACCGACCGCGTCAATTCTCTAGCCGCCTTCGTCATGAGCAAGTAGACTGATCGGATGGCGTTTCCGCAAAACTTTCTGGATGAGATTAAAACCCGCATATCGGTTTCCGATGTGGTGGGACGTAAAGTAAAGCTTCAACGGCGTGGCCGTGAGTTTGTGGGTCTCAGCCCGTTCAAGCAGGAAAAGTCGCCCAGCTTCACCATCAATGATGACAAGCAGTTTTATCATTGTTTCTCGACCGGCAAGCACGGCTCGATATTTGATTTTTTGATGGAAACAGAAGGCTTAAGCTTTCCCGAAGCGGTTGAGCGTCTGGCTTCTGAGGCCGGTTTGGCAATGCCTGAACGCGACCCGCAAGCAGCCCAACGCGCGCAAAAGCAAGCCGGTTTATATGATGTGACAGAAGCCGCTGCGCTGTGGTTTCAAGCCCAATTGAAAACCGGCGCAGCCGCCGAAGCGCGCGCTTATCTCGAGCGGCGCGGCGTGACGGGCGACATGATTGACCGCTTTCGTATCGGCTTTGCACCGGCCTCGCGCACGGCATTGCTTGAGGCGTTGACGGCGCGTGATATTGGTGTCGATAAAATAGTCGAGAGCGGCATGGCCATTCAGCCGGACGACCGCTCATATAATAATGGCGCGCCCTATGACAGGTTTCGTGACCGCATCATGTTTCCCATTGCGGATGCACGCGGGCGCGTAATTGCCTTTGGTGGCCGCGCGATGAGTGCCGATGCCAAAGCAAAATATCTCAATTCGCCCGAGACGCCGTTATTTCATAAATCCAATGTGCTTTATAATTTCGCGCAAGCGCGCCAACCGGCCCATGAGCAAGACAGCGTGTTGATTGCTGAAGGTTATATGGATGTTGTCGGCATGGCGCGGGCGGGCATTTATAATGCGGTGGCCGGGCTTGGTACGGCGATTACCGAGGAGCAGATTAATCTGGCGTGGCGCATGGCACCTGAGCCGATTTTATGTCTCGATGGCGACCAAGCGGGTTTGCGGGCTGCTTATCGGGTTATTGACCGCGCTTTGCCCATGCTGAAGCCCGGATATTCTTTGCGGTTTGCGATTTTGCCGCCGGGCAAAGACCCTGATGATGTGGTGCGCGAAGGCGGCGCAGAAGCTTTGCAAGCTGTGCTTGGCAAGGCGATGAGCTTGATTGATTTAATGTGGGAGCGCGAAATTGAGGCCGCCCCGTGGGATACGCCGGAACGCGCGGCGGCTTTGAAAAAGCGTTTGCGCGATGCGGTGTCGCAAGTGCGCGACACGGATGTGCGCAATCTTTATGGCCAAGATATTAAGGCGCGGCTTGATAAATTGCTTGGTGAAACCGGCGTGCCTTATAGCGGGCGTAACACGCAAGGGCGGGTGGCGCGGCCTAAGTTTCGCGCCCAGCCGACTTCTGAGGCACGGCGGTCTGCTTTGGCGACGGGTGCGCAAGATTGGTCGCAAAGAGAGGCGTTGATTGTGTTGTGCGTTTTGCAAAACCCGGCTGTTTTGCTCGAACATCGAGACTTGTTTGAAACCACTGAGTTACAGACCGCGCCATTGGACCAGTTGCGTTTTGATATTATTGATTATTTTGATCATCTTGAAGCGCCTTCGGCGGACACGCCGGGGCTTGACAATGGCGCTTTGACAAGGCATTTGATAGCGCAGGGGAAGCAGCACATTTGCGAACGTCTGGCGGCAATGCCGGAAGCTCGCCGCCTAAGTTTTGCCCGCGTGGAAAGTGATTTGGACGAAGTTTCGGCGGGATGGCTTGAAGTAACCCGTATTCATCATAAATTACAAACCCTGACGGCTGAATTACAGGCAGTGCAGACCGAATTGGAAATTGAACTGGCGCGTGATGGTACTCAAAACGCGCTTGACCGCCTTTTGGCGATTAAAAATGATATTGCTGCGCTGGAGCGAGAAGACGATAGCGCAGCCTGAATCGAAACGTGAGAGGGGTCACGGAGAGGTCAATGGCAAGCAAAAAAGCCAAAGCTAAAGAGCAAGAAGTCGAAACCGGCGACAGCCCACTCATCGACATGAACAACCGCGACGTGAAGCGCATGATTAAAGCCGCCAAAGAAACCGGCTTTGTCACTTATGATGCGCTCAACGCGGTTTTGCCGCCGGAAGAGTTTTCGTCTGAGCAGATTGAAGACATCATGTCTATGCTGTCTGAAATGGGCATTACTGTCGTTGAAAATGACGACAGTGATGAAAGCGAAGAAGAAGGCGAAAACGCCAAGCCCGCCAATGATGAGGCCGCTGCGGCATCGTCTTCTACAGCTGTTGCCAAAACCGCCAAAACCACCGGCGCGGGTGACCGCACGGATGATCCGGTACGTATGTATTTGCGCGAAATGGGTTCGGTTGAGCTGCTGTCGCGTGAAGGCGAGATTGCTATTGCCAAGCGCATTGAGGCCGGTCGCGAGACCATGATTGCCGGCTTGTGCGAAAGCCCGCTGACTTTCCAAGCGATTATTATTTGGCGCGATGAATTGAACGAAGGCAAAGTTTTGCTGCGCGACATTATCGATTTGGACGCGACATTTGCCGGGCCGGAAGCCAAGAAAATTGACCGTTCTGCCGCAGGGGCCGCGCCGCCGCCATCAGGTGCGCCGTCGGGCGAAGCGGAAGGCGAGCCGGATGAAGACGATGATGAGGCGGAAGCCAATATGTCTTTGTCGGCGATGGAAATGGAATTGAAGCCGAAAGTGCTCGGCAGTTTTGACATTATCGCCAACACTTATAAAAAATTGCGCAAGCTGCAAGACCAGAGTGTCGAATTGCAGGCCGATAATAAAGAGTTGGGCAAAGCGCAACAAACCCGTCTCGATAAATTGAGCGGTGAAATTATCGACGAAGTAAAAAGTCTTGCGCTGAACAATAATCGGATTGAAGCGCTGGTTGAGCAGCTTTACACGATTAATAAGCGTCTGGTCGGCTTGGAAACCCAGCTTTGGCGGCATGCGCAAAAATGCGGCGTGACGCGTGAGGATTTCCTCAAGCAATATCAAGGCAATGAATATGAAACCAATTGGGCGCGCCGCGTTGGTCGCCTAACCGGCAAAGGCTGGAAAGATTTCATTCAGAAAAACCGCGACGAAATTAAAGCCATTCGTGGCGAAATTCAGGAATTGGCCAACGAGACCGGTCTGGATATTTCCGAGTTCCGGCGCATTGTGCGCGCCGTGCAAAAAGGTGAGCGCGAAGCACGTATCGCCAAAAAGGAAATGGTTGAGGCCAATCTGCGTCTGGTGATTTCGATTGCCAAAAAATATACCAATCGCGGTTTGCAATTCCTCGACCTCATTCAAGAAGGCAATATCGGCCTGATGAAAGCGGTTGATAAATTTGAATATCGGCGCGGCTATAAATTCTCGACCTATGCGACGTGGTGGATCCGTCAGGCCATCACCCGTTCGATTGCCGACCAAGCGCGCACCATTCGTATTCCGGTGCATATGATTGAGACCATCAATAAGCTGGTGCGCACATCGCGCCAAATGTTGCATGAGTTTGGTCGTGAGCCGACACCGGAAGAGCTATCTGAAAAACTGTCTATGCCGCTGGATAAAGTGCGCAAGGTTTTGAAAATTGCCAAAGAGCCGATTTCTCTGGAAACGCCGATTGGCGACGAAGAAGACAGCCAGCTTGGCGATTTCATTGAAGATAAAAACGCAATTTTGCCGATTGATGCTGCCATTCAATCCAATTTGCGCGATACGACAACGCGGGTTTTGGCCTCGTTAACACCGCGCGAAGAGCGTGTGCTGCGCATGCGTTTTGGTATCGGTATGAACACAGACCACACATTGGAAGAAGTCGGCCAGCAATTCTCGGTAACGCGTGAACGTATTCGTCAGATTGAGGCGAAAGCCCTGCGCAAGCTGAAACATCCGAGCCGGTCGCGCAAACTGAGAAGTTTCCTTGACAACTAATCCCCAATAAGGGCATAGAACCCCTGAATTTGGCGGCTTAAGGCGAGCAGTATCTATGTTTTTGACAATGATGAAGGCGAAAATTCATCGCGCGACGGTGACCCAATGCGACATGCATTATCAGGGGTCTATTTCGGTTGATGAAGATTGGCTGGATAAGGTCGGCATTTTGCCAAATGAGCAAGTTGATGTGCTGAACATCAATACCGGTGCGCGTTTTACCACCTATGCCATTCCGGCACCGCGTGGTTCCAAAACCATCGGCATTAACGGCGCGGCGGCGCGGTTAGCACAAAAAGAAGATTTGGTTATTATCATCGCCTATGCGCAAATGACTGACGACGAAGCGCGGGCGCATGAACCGACTGTATTTCTTCCCGAACTGGAAGCATAATCAGTTTTGCGTTCGAAAGCGTTGGGGGCCTGTAGCTCAGCTGGTTAGAGCGGTCCGCTCATAACGGATTGGTCGCAGGTTCAAGTCCTGCCGGGCCCACCACGCTATCACGGCGCGCTTGCATTTTTCCTGACCCGCCCGAGCGATTTTGGTGCATGCTATCTACATGCGCGTTTTTCTTACCCTCTTGCTGTTGCTTTCGCCCGCCTTTGCATGGGAACGCGTTCCGCATGAAAACGGCACGGCGCATCGGCTGGAAGGACGCAAAATTTCCGGCGCGGCAGAAACCGGCGACACTGTTTATCTGCTGGTTGAGCCTGAAATTGCCTTGCCTGAACTGACCCCGGGCGAGCGGCAATCTTATCGCAATATTATTTTCAATTATGGCGACAGCTATATTTGCGGGCCGCGCCGCGAGGTGAAGGTGAGGGTCGACGGGCGGCTGATACAAGAGCGCGAAGCCGGTGTCAGCTATGATTGGCACGTTTTTTATAAGGGTTTTTTGACCACCCATTATGGCGAAGTGCTGACATATGAAAGCATGAGCGCGCCGGATGGCGACGATGTTGCCGCGCAAATGTTGAAGGCGAAATCTCGCATCACATTAGAGCGCAAGCTGGATAATTGCGGCGATGACGGTGTGTTTGAATTTGAGGTGGATTGAGAAGTTTAAAACGGCATGGCCGCTTGGGCAGGCGCGATGCGCGTCATGAAGTTTTCATGCGGAGCGAGTTTTTCTCCGCCCTTGGATAAAAGCATTGAGTTGCCGACTGCTTCTGCCGGAACAGTTTCATAATCAGCCACAAACAAGGTGCGACCCATTTTAAGGGCAACATTGCCGGCGTCCAGCGTGCCGCCTTTTTCGCCTGCTTCCACAACGATGACGGCGTCGCTAAGCGCAACGACGAGCTTATTTCTCTGCATAGCGCGCCAACCTTGCCAGCGCGCATTCGGCTCAAACTGACTGATAACGAGTGTGCGTTGCCAGTCCCATACCTCTCTCAATTCCGAGCGTATTCGAAAATTGTCCATGCCCTCGGGAAGAACCAAAATTGTATCGCCGCCATTTTCGAGACCTGAAAAATGCGCGGCGCTGTCGACACCCTTGGCATTGCCTGAAACAACCACGAGGCCATTCTCGGCGGCGTTTTTCGCCATATCATAGGTTGCTTCCAATCCGAGAGGGCTGACTTTTCGGGAGCCGCAAAACCCAATCGATGGTTTTTCAAGCAGGCCCAAATTGCCCATTGCCGACAGGCAAGGGGGAGAGCTGAATTTCAACTCAACATCTTTAGGATACCC
>CBFHPF010000040.1:0-11880 GCA_965657665.1 Alphaproteobacteria bacterium
CAAAAAAACGACTAAGAAAAAGAGTGCTTAATGGGTAATCTGCCGACGCGCGATGATGTGTTGAAATTCATCGCCGAAAGCGACGGCAAAGTAGCCAAGCGCGACATTGCCAAAGCCTTCAACATTACAGGCGCGGACCGCATTCCGCTCAAACGCATGTTGCGCGAATTGGCCGCTGAGGGCTTGCTGGATGGCAGTCGCAAAGGCGGCTTGCGCGGTGCCGGTGAACTGCCAAATGTATCTGTGATTGAAATAACCGGCCGCAATAAATACGGCATGCTAACCGCACGCGCCCGCCTTGAGGGTAGCCTGTTGGATGGCGAAGACGACCCGGTTATCGAAATTGACGACAGCGCGCCGCGCAATCGTCGTCACCGCC
Organism: Alphaproteobacteria bacterium; assembly: GCA_965657665.1. Taxonomy (GTDB): domain Bacteria; phylum Pseudomonadota; class Alphaproteobacteria; order RS24; family RS24; genus UBA8337. The sequence goes on from CBFHPF010000040.1 coordinate 380, forward strand.
CCTCGCCGCCCGTATCACCCGGCGATGTGGCTTTGGCGCGGCTGCGCAAACAAAGCAAATATAAATATGTCGCGCGCATCATCCGCAAGCTTGGCGGCGACGGCGGACGCTTATTCGGCGTGGTGCGCGAACAGCCCGACGGTCTTTGGTTGATACCGGCCGACCGCCGCGAACGATATGATTATAAATTGGAAGCCGATACCAAAGCCGCGCATGGCGATTTATTGGCTTGCGAAAAACTTCCGACCAAACGCATGGGCACCAAAAAAGCCCGCATGGTAGAAAATATCGGTAAGGCTGACGACCCGCACGCCTTCTCACTCATTGCCATTGCTGAACAAGGTATTCGAGTAGAATTTCCCGATGCCGTCATAGCCGAAGCCGAAGCCGTTGCTGAAGCCGACGGCAAAGGCCGCGATGACCTAACGGATATTCCGTTCATCACCATTGATCCGGCAGATGCGCGCGACCATGATGACGCGGTATTCGCCGAGCCGGACACTGACCCACAAAACCCTGATGGACACATTGTCTGGGTGGCTATCGCCGATGTTGCCGCCTATGTGACGCCGCACAGCGAAATGGATAGCGAAGCACGAAAACGCGGCAATTCGGTTTACATGCCCGACCGCGTTGTGCCAATGCTGCCGGAGCGACTGTCGACTAATTTATGTTCACTACGCGAAAACGAAGTGCGCCCCGCTTTAGCCGTGCGCATGACAATTGACGCGCAAGGGCGCAAACGCAGTCATAAATTTTATCGCGGGCTTATCAATGTCGCTGTCGGTCTCAGCTATGGGCAGGCGCAGCAAGCTTTTGATGGCGCGGCAGAAGCCAAGGCCCAGCCGCATGATGCGCGTATTTTGCAGCCTCTTTGGCGCGCTTATCGGGCCATGAAAAAAGCCCGCGAACAGCGCCAACCATTGCGCATCAATCGGCCTGAACGCCGCGTTGAAATGAATGATAAAGGGCAAATCACACGCATTTATATGCCGCCGCAATTGGAAGCGCATAAGCTGATTGAAGAGATGATGGTGGCGGCCAATGTCTGCGCTGCTGAGACGCTGGAAAAACATCGCCGCACATTGATTTATCGCGTGCACGACACGCCGCCCGATGAACGGGTGCGTGCGCTGTCGGATTTTCTGCGCAGCATGAACATCAAACTGAGCCTTGGCCAGACGCTTTTGCCGCAATTATTCAACGGGCTGATGCATCAAGCCGAAGACAGCCCACATGCGCCCAGCGTGTCTGAGGCCGTGTTGCGCACGCAAGCGCAAGCGGTTTACACCACCGACAATATCGGCCATTTCGGCCTTAATCTGGGTCGCTATGCGCATTTTACCTCGCCCATTCGCCGCTATGCCGATTTGACGGTTCATCGCGCATTGATTGCCGCATTGAAGTTTGGACCCGACAGCAAAAAAGATGGCCAAACAGAAGAGGAAGCCGAGCAGCTCGAAGCGATTGCCGAGGCGATATCGCAAACCGAGCGCAAGGCCATGCTGGCTGAACGGAGCGCCGGTGAACGCTATATGTCAGCGCATATGTCAGGGCGCATTGGCGAAAGTTTTACGGCGCGTATTTCCGGTGTATCGCGCGCCGGATTGTTTGTCGCGCTGGATGAAACCGGCGCCGAAGGCATCATCCCGATTTCACGATTAGGGGAAGAGCGGTTTTTCGCCGATGAAAACAATATGTATCTGACCGGCGGCACAACCGGCCTCACTTTCCGTATCGGCGAAACAGTGGATGTTGAATTGCAAGAAGCCACGCCAATGCAGGGCGGGCTCTTGTTTTCTCTGCTTGATGGTGGCACTTATGACGCCAATGCCAAACGCGCATCCGGACGGCGCGGACCACCGCGCCAGAATATCGGGCGCAAGACATCCGGTCGCCCCGCCGGAAAACCAGGGCGACGCACAAGAGGAAGACGCAGTCGATGAGTATCGAAATTTTACTGCAAGAAGAACGCCTGAAACGAAGCGCCATGTGGCGCGGTGCTCGGGGGCGTTGCCCGCAATGCGGCGAGAAAACTTTATTCGCCAAATATCTTAAAGTGCGCGAGCATTGTGGCTCTTGCGGTTTGCATCTTGGCGGCCATCAAGCAGATGACGCGCCGCCCTATTTTACTATTTTTATCGTCGGTCACGTTATTGTGCCGGTCGCCCTACTTGTTGAGCGCGCTTATATGCCGCCGCTTTATGTGCATTTTCTGATTTTTACCGTCTTATCAATTGTTGTCTCCATGGCCTCTTTGCCGATTGTGAAAGGCGCTGTTGTTGGCCTGCAGTGGGCTTTGCGCTTGCACGGCTTTGCACCGGAAGACGAACAGGAGGCCACAAATGACACGCCCTAAATATGGCATCACCCCGGCAGGACCCGGTGAATATCGCGAAGAAAATGTGCGCGCCGTGCGCCCGCGCGATGCGGCAACACTGATTGTTGTGCGCCAAGAAAAAGGCAAATCAAAAATTTTGATGGGCAAGCGCGCTGCCAGTCATAAATTCATGCCGAATAAATTTGTCTTTCCGGGCGGGCGACTGGATGTCGTGGACCAGCGTTTGGTTGTGCCAAAAGGCCTTAATGCACCGGTAATGAAGCGGCTGCGCAAACAAACCCAATCGCGGGTGACGGATAATAAGTTGCGTGGTTTGGCACTGGCTGCCATTCGCGAAACCTATGAAGAAACCGGCCTGATTATCGGTCGCCCGACCAAGAAAAAGCTGACGTCATCGAATAGCGTTTGGCAAAGCTATTTCGACCATGGAGTTGAACAGCCGCTGGAAAAGCTTGATTTCATTTGCCGTGCCGTGACACCGACCCATCGCACACGCCGTTTCGATACACGCTTTTTTATGGTCTATGATGAATTTATTCATACCGACCCTGAGAGCATGGAAAAAGCCAGTGGCGAATTGCTTGATTTACATTGGCTGACACTGGCTGACGCACGCAAACTTGACCTGCCCTCCATCACGCGCTCAGTGATTGATATGGTCGAGAACCGCATGAAGCTAGACCGCGCCGCGCAAATGAAAGCGCCCGCACCGTATTTTCATATGAAGCACGGCAAATGGGCGATTACCGACCTTTAGCTTGCCTGTTGACATTGCGCCTGAAATGCCTATTTTCACGGCCACGCGCTAAAGCGCAAAAAGATTTAAGGAAGTGACCCATGGCCAAACCGACCACAGTCAAAATCAAATTGGAAAGCACGGCAGGTACCGGCTTTTTCTATGTGACCAAGAAAAACGCTCGCACCATGACCGAAAAAATGGTCGTTAAAAAATACGATCCGGTTGTGCGCAAACACGTTGAATTCAAGGAAAACAAAATCAAGTAATTGCACTTAATTTTGTTAACCAAGAAGGCACCCTCGGCGGTGCCTTTTTTATTGCTCGCGCTTTCAAACGGGCTAACTATAAGCACATGCAACAGGAACAAGCTGAAATTTTGGCGCTGAAAGCCCTCACCTATCTGGCCGGATTGGATGAAATGATGGACAGGTTTTCCGCGCTTTCCGGCATGGCGGCGGGCGATATTCTCGAGCGCGCCGGAGAGCCGGAAATGCTTGCCGGTATTATGGATTTTTTCCTGACGGACGAAGCCTTGCTGACTGAATTTTGCGAGGAACATGAAATTGACCCCGAAGATCCGGCCCGCGCCCGCATGGCCTTGCCGGGTGGCGACCTGCCTCACTGGACATAATCTGCAGTGGAATTGAAAAGATAGAGACTTGTATGAGTGATATTGCCCCCGAAATTATGGCGCAGCTTGAAGCGCTGGAGATTGCCCCCGACAAGCCGCTAATCATCAGCGATGCTGATGAGGTGCTGCTGCAATTCATGCGCCGTGTTGAGCATTACCTCGACAGCATTGGGCTATGGATTGACCTTTCCAGCTTCGCCCTGAGCAGCAATATTAAATCGAAGGAAACCAATGAGCCGGTGCAAGTGCCGAGCTTGATTGATGATTTCTTCGCTGCCGAAACAGCCAATATTGAAGCGGCGCCCGGCGCGGCTGAGACTTTGGCAGCTTTGTCTGAACACGCGCAAATTATGGTGCTGACCAATTTACCGGCTGAGCATAAGCAAGCGCGCATCACCAACCTCAAAGGCCATGGCATGGATTATCCGGTTGTTGTCAATTCGGGCGTTAAAGGTCCGGCGGTTAAATGGTTGGCTGAAAAAACCACCGCGCCGGTTTTCTTTCTCGACGACATACCGCACAATATAAACTCAGTTGCGGAGCATGCGCCCGATGTCACCGCCATTCATTTTATTGCCGATGCCCGTTTGGGCAAACTTATCGGCAAGGCGGACGGGGCCACCGCACGGATTGATGTTTGGGCCGAGGCACATGACTACATCGCCGGAAAAATCGCCGCCCACAGTGGCTAAAAAAGCGGCTGAAACGGGGCTATGCCGCGATTGCGCGACTTTGTTTGAAGCGCAGCCGGAAACCCGTCGCTGCCCCGCTTGCCTTTCGCCCCGCCTTATTCGTCATAGCGAACTGCCCGATTTGGGTGTTGCGCATCTTGATTGCGATGCGTTTTATGCCGCCGTTGAAAAGCGCGATAATCCTGAATTGGTTGATAAGCCGGTGATTATCGGTGGCGGGCGGCGCGGTGTCGTGTCGACTTGCTGCTATGTCGCGCGCATTCATGGTGTGCATTCTGCCATGCCGATGTTTCAAGCAACCAAGGCGTGCCCTGACGCGGTTATCATCAAGCCTGATATGGAAAAATATGGTCGTGTTGGGCGCGAGGTGCGCACGCTGATGCAAGAACTGACGCCGCTTGTTGAGCCGCTATCGATTGATGAGGCGTTTATGGATTTGCGCGGCACGGAAAAGCTGCATGGCGGGCCACCGGCGCAAACCCTCATTCGGTTGGTCAATAAAATTGAAAAAGAAATCGGCATTACCGTTTCCATCGGCCTCAGTCACAATAAGTTTCTCGCCAAGCTGGCCTCTGATTTGAACAAGCCGCGCGGATTTTCAATTATTGGCGCGGCAGAGACATTGGATTTTCTGGCCACCATGCCGGTCAGTGCCATTTGGGGTGTCGGCAAGGTGATGCAAGCGCGATTGGCGCGCGACGGCATTCGCCATATCGCGCAATTGCAAACCATGGATGAAGCTGATTTAGCGCGTCGCTATGACAGCACGGGCTTGCGACTGGCCAGATTGGCGCGCGGGCAAGACAGCCGCAAAATCGCGCCGCCTGCCGCCGCCAAGTCAATTTCCAGCGAAACGACATTTAACGAAGACTTGTCGGATAGTGCCGCCTTGGAAAAACACTTATGGCGTTTAAGCGAAAAAACCGCCGCGCGGTGCAAAAACAAGGGCGTGGCGGGCAAAACCATTGTGCTGAAAATGAAAGCCGACCGCTTGTCTTCACTGACCCGCAATCGTGCCCTACCCGACCCGACGCAATTGGCGGATGTGATTTTTGACAGCGCGCGCTACATGATGCGCCAAGTGCTGAGCGAAAAGCCCGGCACAAAATTTCGCCTTATCGGGGTTGGTGTCGCCGGATTGGTTGAAGACCGACTGGCCGACCCGCCCGATTTGGCAGACCCCGACAAAGCCAAACGTAAAGCCGCCGAACAAGCGATGGACAGCCTGCGCGACAAATTCGGCCAAAGCAGCATCAAAAAAGGACGCGGCCTTTAGCCAAGCGTCAATCTGCGCTAGGTTTTCATCTTAACCGCCCTAATTTCCCAGCTAAGAGGTCATGATGAGCAGCACGATAGAACAAATTCTCGACAATCAGGGGCTGGTGTTACCCAAGCCAAAGGCACCGCTTGGCGCGTATGTGCCATATCTGCAAAGCGGGTCTTTGCTGATGATTTCCGGTCAGGGGCCGGTTGCCGCGAGCGGCGCAACCATTACCGGTTGTTTGGGCGAGACCTTGGATATTGAAGACGGCAATCGCGCGGCGACTTTATGTGCGCTGAATATTATCGCGCAAATGAGCGTGGCCCTGGATGGTGATTTCGACCGCCTTGTGCGGGTTGTGCGGCTTAATGGTTTCGTTAATTCAACACCCGCTTTTACCCATCAACCGGCAGTGCTGAACGGCGCATCTGAATTAATGGCTGAATTATTTGGCCCGCGCGGGGTGCATAGCCGCGTGGCGGTTGGCGTTGCCGCCCTGCCAATGAATTGGGCGGTTGAGATTGATGCGATTATTGAAATAGACGGCACGGCTGCAGGTGGCGCATGAGTGATGCGGTTCAGTTGCGTGTCATCTCCGGTCTGGCAGATATTTCGGCTGCAGATTGGGATGCCTGTGCCAACCCGCCCGAAAAAGTTTACAACCCGTTTTTGCGCCATGCGTTTTTGCTGGCGCTAGAGGAAAGCGGCTCGGCTGTGCCGGAGACCGGATGGACCGGTCGGCATTTGGTGTTGGAAGATGCCGAGGGCACACCGCAAGCCGTCATGCCGCTTTACTTAAAAGACCACTCGCAAGGCGAGTATATTTTTGACTATGGCTGGGCCGATGCGTTTCATCGCGCCGGTGGCAATTATTACCCGAAACTGCTTTGCGCTGTGCCTTTTACCCCGGCCGGAGGGCGGCGTTTGCTGGTGCGCCCCGGGCCGCAAGCCGACACGCATGAGACGCAATTGCTGGCCGGTGCTCTCACCCTGCTCGATAAGCTGGATGCTTCGTCTTTGCATGTTAATTTTCTGCCCGAAGAAGATTGGGAAAAGCTGGGCGCGCAAGGGTTTTTGCAGCGCACAGACCAGCAATTCCATTGGCAAAATGACGGCTATCAGAGCTTTGAAGCTTTTTTGGAGGCACTCGCCTCTCGCAAGCGCAAAAACCTGCGTAAAGAGCGCGCCAAGGCCTTAGAAAACGGCATTGAGGTCGACTGGCTGACCGGCGCAGATTTGCAGCCACATCATTGGGATGATTTTTTCCATTTCTATATTGATACCGGCCATCGCAAATGGGGCACGCCCTATTTGACGCGCGATTTCTTCAGCCGCATTCACGACACCATGCCGGAAGATATTTTGCTGGTCATGGCAAAGCGCGATGGGCGGTATATTGCCGGTGCGCTGAATTTTATCGGCGGCGATACGCTGTTTGGGCGCAATTGGGGCTGCATTGAAGACCATCCGTTTTTGCATTTCGAGCTGTGTTATTACCAAGCCATTGATTTCGCCATTGCGCGCGGCTTAAACCGCGTTGAGGCGGGCGCACAAGGCACACACAAGCTGGCGCGGGGCTATGCGCCCCATCGCACCTATTCCGCACATCACATCACGCATGAAGGCTTGCGCGAGGCGGTGGCGCATTATCTTGAAAGCGAGCGGCAATATGTGGACAATGACATTGCGGCGTTGAGCCGTTACACGCCATTTAAGAAAAGCGATTTGGGGAACGAAGACAATGATTGAACTGCATGAGGCTTATAACGAGCAGAATATTTTTGCCAAAATACTGCGCGGCGAACTGCCCAATATCACGCTTTATGAAGATGAGCACACATTGTGCTTTATGGATATCATGCCGCAAGCCGATGGGCATTGCTTGGTTATTCCCAAAGAGCCAGCCGTGACGTTTTTGGATTTATCGCAAGCCGGTGCCGCCGCCGTTATGGCCACCGCGCGCAAAGTTGCGCCTGCTGTCATTAAAGCGGTCAATGCGCCGGGCTTTATGATGGTGCAGTTAAACAGTTCTGCAGCCGGTCAAACCGTGCCGCATTACCACATGCATATTTTGCCGCGCCATGAAGGGCTGGAGCTTAAATTCCATGCCCGCGAGCCGGAAGATATGGCTGTGCTGAATGCGCTAGCCGACAAAATTCGCGCGCATATTGAGGCGTAATAGAACTTACCTTACTTTTAAGCTGGCTCTTTAGCTGACTTTCTCGCTTGGCTTGGCAGACTTTTTGCCCGAATTATCGCCCTTATATTTAAAGCTCAATTCGCCTTTTTTATTCAGGTCAACAGTCACCACGCCGCCGCTTTTCAGCTTGCCGAACAGCAATTCATCAGCCAGTGGCTTCTTGATATTTTCCTGAATAATACGCGACATAGGGCGCGCGCCCATTTGCATGTCGTAGCCTTTTTCAACCAGCCAATCCATTGCCTTGCGCGACACATCGATAATGACATTGCGGTCGGAAAGCTGCATTTCCAATTCGAGAATAAACTTCTCAACCACACGCACGACAACTTCCGGCGGCAGATTGCCAAACGGCACAACCGCATCGAGGCGGTTGCGGAACTCAGGTGTAAACATGCGATTAATCGCTTCAGCGTCTTCACCCTCACGCTTAATGCGGCCAAAGCCCATCGGCTCTTTTGCCATATCAGACGCACCGGCATTGGTTGTCATAATGAGAATGACATTGCGGAAATCGACTTTGCGCCCATTAGCATCTGTCAGGCTGCCATGGTCCATCACTTGCAACAGCACGTTAAACAAATCAGGGTGCGCTTTCTCAATCTCATCCAGCAGCAAGACGCAATGCGGGTTTTGGTCCACGCCATCTGTCAGCATGCCGCCTTGGTCATAACCGACATAGCCGGGAGGCGCACCGATGAGGCGCGACACGGTATGGCGTTCCATATATTCCGACATATCAAAGCGCAGCAATTCGACACCCAAAGCTGAGGCCAGTTGACGGGCAACTTCGGTTTTACCGACACCGGTCGGGCCGGAGAATAAATAGCTGCCAATCGGTTTTTCCGGCTCGCGCAATCCGGCGCGGGACAATTTGATAGACGCCGCCAGCGCAGCAATCGCTTCGTCTTGTCCGAAGACAACGCGTTTCAGAGTAACATCGAGACCTTGCAGTTTTTCCGTATCGTCTTTGGAAACAGTTTTTGGCGGTATGCGCGCCATGGTTGCGATGGTTGCCTCAACATCTTTGACGCTGATGGTTTTCTTACGCTTGGACGGCGACAGCAACATTTGCGACGCACCCACTTCGTCAATCACATCAATCGCTTTATCCGGCAATTTACGGTCGGCCATATAGCGCGCCGATAATTCAACCGCCGACTTCAACGCTTCATTGGTGTAACGAATTTTGTGGAAGTCTTCGAAATAGGTTTTTAGCCCCTGCAAAATTTTAATCGTGTCAGGAACGCTTGGTTCACTCACATCGATTTTCTGGAAGCGCCGCGCCAGCGCGCGGTCTTTCTCAAAATGCTGACGGAACTCTTTATAGGTCGTCGAGCCCATGCAGCGCAGTGCGCCGCCTTGCAGAGCAGGCTTCAGCAGATTTGACGCATCCATTGCACCACCAGAGGTTGCACCTGCGCCAATAACCGTATGAATTTCATCAATAAAAAGAATGGCTTCCGGCATATCTTCCAGCTCAGCCATAACTTGCTTTAAGCGCTCTTCAAAGTCACCGCGATAGCGTGTGCCGGCCAGCAACACACCCATATCGAGCGAGTAAATCACATTGTCGCGCAGCACATCAGGCACGTCGCCTTCAATAATTTTGCGCGCCAGACCTTCAGCAATCGCGGTTTTACCGACACCCGGATCGCCGACCAGCAGAGGGTTATTTTTATTGCGGCGGCACAAAATCTGCACGGCTCGCGATACTTCTTTCGACCGCCCGATAAGCGGGTCGACTTTACCCTCACGGGCTTTGTCATTGAGATTTACGCAATAGGCCGTCAGCGCTTCGCCATCCGGCACGCCATGCCCATCATCATCCAGTTCATTGGCACCTTCGACCCGGCGCGTCTCGCTTTTGCCCGCCGCTTTGGCAACACCATGCGAGATGAAATTAACGGCATCATAGCGTGTCATTTCTTGCTCTTGCAGGAAGTAAGCCGCGTGGCTTTCACGCTCGGCAAACATCGCGACCAGCACATTGGCACCGGTTACCTCATCGCGCCCCGAGCTTTGCACATGGATAACAGCGCGCTGAATAACGCGCTGAAAACCGGCTGTCGGTTTGCTGTCTTCATCGTCATCAATCACCAAGCCGGTCAGTTCATTATCAATATAATTAACCAGATTGCTGCGCAGCAGGCTGACATCAACACCGCAAGCTTCCATCACAGCCAGCGCATCAGGGTCTTCCGTCAAAGCCAATAGAAGATGCTCTAGCGTCGCATATTCGTGGCTTCGGTCATTCGCCATAACCAAGGCGCGATGTAATCCCTGCTCTAATTCTTTTGAAAATGCCGGCACGTTGCGCTCCCGTCTCTAATCTTTTTCCATAGTGCATTGCAGCGGATGGTCGTGCTGCCGTGCCATGTCCATTACTTGAGTAACCTTGGTCTCTGCGACTTCATATGTAAAGACGCCGCAAATGCCGACGCCATTCTGATGCACATGCAGCATGATTTTGGTGGCATCTTCAGCACTCTTTGAAAAAAAACGCTGAAGCACATAAATGACAAACTCCATTGGCGTGTAATCATCATTCAGCAGCAGCACTTTATACATGGACGGCTTTTTGGTTTTCGTCCGCGTTAAAGTCACCGTGCCGGAATCGCCGGTGCGGTCATCATCTGATTTATCACTGCCTGTCAGGCGCTCTGTTTTCATAACCGTAATCATCATGCAATAATTTACCCGCCATTTGACGGAAGACTCAAGCGTTTAGGGCCCATTTCGTTTCACTCGCCCTATCTGTCACACTCACAGATATAATTAGGTCATAAATTCACATCGCAAATAGGGCTTGCTATGATGCTTCCTGAGAGGTGATTCAGTGGCCCGAAAGCTAACCGCTAATTTGGCATCAGACCTATGCTTAAGCATATGTTTCTGCTTGTCTTTTTTGCTGGCTTTCTTGGTATTTACGCCGTCGGCAGCAGCTGCGCCGTTTTCTTCAATTGTGATTGATGCGACCACAGGGCGCACGCTGCAGCAATATCGGGCTGACCAAAATCGCTATCCGGCCAGTCTGACAAAGCTGATGACAGTTTTCATCATGCTGGAAGAAATCGATGCCGGACGCATGAAACCGGATACGAAAATCTATATTTCGCGCAATGCAAGCCGCCAGCCGCCCAGCAAGTTGGGGCTGAAGCGCGGCCATCGCCTACCTGCCAATATCGCCATGCAGGCACTCATCATCAAATCAGCCAATGATGTCGCCACCGCGGTGGCTGAACATATTTCCGGTTCAGAAGCAAAGTTCGCCCGCCGCATGACCAAAACGGCCCGCCGTCTCGGCCTATATGACACGCAGTTTTCAAATGCCTCGGGCCTATATCATTGGCGGCAACAAACCACCGCCCGCGATATGGCAAAACTGGCAAAAACACTCTTGGTACGCTATCCGCATTTCGAAACAATGTGGCAGAAAACCAGTTTTCGCTATGACAACAAAACCTACACCACACATAATCGCGTATTGCGCCGCCTTGAGGGCGCGATGGGCATGAAGACCGGTTATATTCGCGCTTCGGGATATAATATCGCTACCGCTGTTCAGCGCGACGGCAAGCGCATTATCATTGTTGTGATTGGCGGGCGCACCGCCACAATTCGTGACCGCCATGTC
>CBFHPF010000041.1:0-11872 GCA_965657665.1 Alphaproteobacteria bacterium
CCCTCTACCCATAAACCATGCGCCGTCTCGCGCGCCGTAAGCCAGCGACCCAGCGGGCGCGTGGCATCGTGCTGATAAAGCATGAGCGGCAAGCTGTCGGCGGCGCGCAATGTTTCAGTAAAAGCGCCGGTGACAATCAAGTCTCCGGCCAAATCCACTTGCCCGAAAACTGCCGCATAGCCGCAAATCTGATGGGTCATGCGTCATCCTCCAACGGCGGATAACCGGCCAAAGCACGTTTTTCATCGGCCGATAAAAAACCGGCTGCTTCAAGGCGACGCCATAAAGCGCGACGCTCTTCAGCCAGTGCCGGCACATCATCCAGATTTTGCAGCAGCGTCAGGCCATCATCGCGGCATAATAAATGCGCCAAGGCCGCCGCCCATCTTGCGTGCAGCGGCAATACGGTTTGTCGCCAAAAGGCGCGATTGGCTTCGGCGTAATTGGCGTAAGCATTGTCGCCCGGAATACCAAGCAGCATGGGCGGCACACCGAAAGCCAGCGCAATATCGCGCGCCGCGCTGTGTTTGGCAGCGATGAAATCCATGTCTTGCGGGCTCATTGAAATGCTGGCCCAGTCCAGACCACCTTCCAGCAAAAGCGGGCGACCGGCGTTCTGCGCGCCCTGAAAATTATCCTGCAATTCCTGTTTCAATCGATCGAATTGAGCATCTGTTAAACGCTGGCCATCAGTGCCGCGATAAACCAGCGCGCCGGAAGGCCGCGCCGCATTATCAAACAGCGCCTTGTTCCAATGATTGGCAGCTTCGTGAATGCCGACAGCCAGCGTAGCGGCGTTGAGCGGACTGAGACCGTGATGGTCATCTTCCGGGTCAATTAAGGTCATATGCAAAAGCGCTGTCGGGGTAGCCGTCGCATCAAAGCGTTTTTTATGATTCCCGACTTGATAGTCATAATATGCCGGCCAGCCTTGCTTATCGCAGGCCAAGCGCATGCGGTCGGGCCGCAACGGATATAGCGCGACAATGGTGTCGGTCGCGTCATAAACCGGCTCTAAATAAGCATTGCCGAACAGCAGCAAATGCGACACCAGCACATCGCATAAATCCATCCCGCTATGGCGTTCATTGGGGCGTTGCAAAAGCTGCATTAACGGATGCACGCGCATCGCCACGCCATCTTGCTGCACCTGCAAGGGTATGGCGGCGGCAGCTTCGGCAATCATTCGCACACAGCGATACACCACCGGATTGCGGCGAAAGACGCTTTTTGTGCCATAAGCCCATGCGCCCACAGACGGCGTGCTGCCAAAGGCGTGGCTGGCTATGTCGGCAAATCCGCGTGTCTCTGCATTTTGTGCGCCCATGCGGCTTTTGCGATCGGACACAGCCGGTCGCAGCCGGTGTAATACCGGGTCAAAAATCGACATTATGTCTCCTTAAATTCAGTCCTTAAAGACGTCGCAAACGAGGCGGTCGTTGCGCCGTTGGGCGCAATAACAACCAGCTAACCCCCCAGACCAATGCATCCAATCGGTCAGGACTACGGCCATGACCGACATAGCGACACATCTCATCCTCGAGCGCATCAAAGCGCCCGCAATGAAACACCCGCCGGCGCTCATATAAAGCGGCGACCGGCTCTGCCCGTAGCAATTTGCCGGTAACGGCACGTACGGGAAAAAACGAAATATCCGGGGTGTCACGCACAACAATCTCACGCACTAATTCGCCGCCTTGATTAACTTCGCCAACCAAGGCAGTGGCGTTGTAATCGCGATAGGCGTTGCGCGCTTGCGCTGCCCATCGCGCCGGACTGACACCGGCGATAGACCTGTCGTCCAGCACAAAGGCACAGCCGTCTTCGGCCAGCCCAATAATAATTATACCACATGCATCAGCATGCGGACCACTGCCGACAGGCGGGTCAAGCGCAACAATCGTCTCGCGCAGAGGGGGGTGAGCCGCCACCCGACATGCATCCACCTGCTCGCGTTGCCATAAAGCGCCCGGCCTGTCGTCTATCAAATCGCCGTCTAACTCTTGCCGCCCTAAAGCCGTGCCGACATAGCGCCCGACCACATGGTCGATAAAACCGGGGGCCAAATTGGCACGATTATCCATTGTCGCCGCGCGCGTCACCGCACAAGATGGGTCATCAATCAAGCGCTTCAACAAAGCCGTCGGACGCGGCGTTGTGGTTATCATTTGCCGCGGCTCTGCCCCAAGGCGCAAACCGAATTGCAGCATGTCCCACGTATCTTCATCGTGCCGCCATTTAGCCAACTCATCACACCACGCCGTATCAAATTGCGGACCGCGCAAGGCCTCAGGCCGCTCCGACGAAAACAGACGCGCCTCAGCCCCGTTGGGCCATACCAGCAATTGCCGACTGGGCAAAAATTTCGGTTGCCAATCAGGCGGTGAGACCGCCAGCAATCCGCTCGGCCCCTCCACCATGACAGCGCGGGCTTCGGCATAGGTTTCGCCGATAAGCGCGATATGCCGCGCCGCTTTTGACGGGTCGGCCTGCTCAACGCGATGGCGCACCCATTCGGCACCGGCGCGGGTCTTACCCGCCCCACGGCCGCCCAGCATCAGCCAACTGACCCAATCGCCTGCCGGTGGCAATTGATCGGGACGCGCCCAAAACGGCCAGTGCCAATAAAGCGCGGCAATCTCAGTGGCGTTAAGCGTCGCGAGCAGACGCTTGCGGGTTTTCCGCTTGCGCCAGCCGTGCCAGTCTTTGTTCAATGGCGGCAAGAAGTGTTTCGCGGTCGCTAATTTTATCGTCCTCACCCTTGTCGCGCTTTTGTGATAGCCGCGCCATAATCTCCAAAGAGCGCGCCATCATGGAAATAATGCGCGCGCGACGCTCAACGGCCTCGCTGACATCTTCGGCATCCGTCGGCAAAGCCGCCTGCATGGTCTCCATATCGGCCAGCAAGTCAGTGCGCAAACGGGCAATTGCATCCGTTGGCGCATCATTGGCTGTGCCGGTAGCGGCATCGCTTCGAGCGGTGGTTTTGGACATATTGTCAGTCATAAATCGAAAATCTTATGCGGCGGCAGGCGGGGCTGAGTTGCTAATTTTTCAGTCGCACTGTTCCACTCATGCCATAAACCTATCAAACCAGCGTCGCGCTGGTCAATTATTTTTTATTATTTTTCAATGGCTTAAGGGTTTTTCGCGGGTATATTCGCGGCAAATGCACAGTAATTCAATAAGTTAGAACGATTACAATAAACAAAAAAATATCAGCTTTCGGTTTCCGGCCAATCGACAATATGCGCGTCCCAAAACTCATCGGCTTCACCCTCCGGCACTACGCGCCCGCGCACGGAACGTTTGGCTTGGTGAACTGTTTCCGGCGATCCGCTCACCAGCGGATGCCAATCGGCCAGACCGCGCCCTTCATGCAAGCGACGATAGGCGCAACTGGGCGGCATGAAGTCAATATCAGCTAAATTGTCTTTGCTGAGCTTGACGCAATCATCCACCACGCTCAAGCGTTCGGCATAGTTTGTGCAGCGACAAGTGTGGCAATCAAGCAGCCGACAAGCGAGATTGGTAAAGGCCAATGCGCCGCTATCTTCATCGCGCAATTTGACCAAACAGCACTTACCGCAGCCATCGCATAACGCCTCCCACTGCGCTTCCGTCATGTCGGCCAATGAGACGGTTTCCCAAAACGGTTTTTGACCCATATAAACTCCAGTAATGCGCATTTTTGGTGCGCTCTATTTTCTAGCCGCGCAGTTTTAAATGGTGCGCACAATGATTGACGCTTCTTGCCCTGTCTGTCAGTTTGACGATAGGGAATTTTGGGAAATTAGACCATGTTTCATCGTCTGACCATATTGGCCGGTTTATGGCTGTCGATAAGCATCGCTCCGCTGGCTGCGCTTGAGCCGGTTGTCTTTGCAACCGATTGGAAAGCCCAAGCCGAACAGGGCGGTTTTTACCAAGCCAAAGCGCTGGGCCTATACGAAAAAGCCGGATTGGATGTAACCATTCGAGGCGGCGGCCCGGGGGTTAATATCCCGCAATTGCTGGGCGCGCGCGCCATTGACTTCGGCATGGGTTCCAACAGTTTTATCCCGCTCAATATGGTGCGAGCGCGTGTTCCTGCTAAAGCGGTCATGGCGGCTTTTCAAAAAGACCCGCAAGTGCTCATTACCCATCCGCGTGACGATATTCAATCTCTTGCCGATATGCGCGACAAGCCCATCATGATTGCCGACGCATCCGTCAACGCCTTTTGGGTGTGGCTGAAAGCGCGTTTTGATTTTTCTGACCGGCAGATACGCAAATATACTTTCAATCTAGCGCCGTTTCTGGTCAACCCGCAGGCCATTCAGCAGGGCTATGTAACCTCCGAGCCATACACTATTGAGACGCGTGGCGGCTTTGCGCCGCAAGTTTTCCTGCTGTCTGATTTCGGTTACCCCAGCTACGCCGCTATGGTTTTGGCGCGCAATGAGATGATAGCTACAGAGCCGGAAAAAGTTCAGGCCTTCGTCAATGCCTCGATTGAAGGCTGGCGCAGCTATATTTATGGCGACCCGACGCCCGGCAATAAGCTGATTTTGCAAGCCAACCCCGATATGACGCCGGATATTATCGAGCAAGCGATTGAGCAAATTCGCACGCGCGGTATGCTTATTCCCGAAGACGGACGGCGCGATACTATCGGCATTATGCGCCCCGAACGCTGGCAATCTTTTTTTGAGACAATGTCGCAACAAGGCGTTTACCCGTCTGACTTGATGTGGCGCGATGCCTTCACCACACGTTTTGTGCAGGCCGATTAATGACCGGTTCCGCGCTCCGTCTGGCCGATATCGAGCTGACTTATAATGCTGAAAACAAAGCCGCGCATCGCGCGCTGCACGAGCTATCCGCGCAATTTCCCGCCGGAAGTTTTACAGCCTTGGTCGGCCCTTCCGGTTGTGGCAAGTCGAGCCTGTTGAGATTATTGGCCGGTTTGCAGGCTCCCACGCAAGGCCATGTCGAGACCGTGGCGCAGCGGCAAATCGGCTATGTGTTTCAAGAGCCGGCTTTGATGGCTTGGAAATCAGTTTACGACAATGTCGCCCTGCCCTTGCGTCTTGCGGATGGCGCAAATGCCAGCGATGTCGATGCCCGCACCAAAGAAGCATTGCAGCAAGTCGGCCTTGAGGCGCGCGCCTCGGCTTTGCCCAATGAGTTATCGGGCGGCATGAAAATGCGTGTCTCATTGGCCCGCGCGCTGGCCAAGCGACCGCCGGTTCTCTTGATGGATGAGCCGTTTGCCGCCCTTGATGAGCTGACACGCTTTCGCCTCGATGATGATTTGCGCGCCATTTGGCAACAAACCGGCTGCACGATTGTTTTTGTGACCCATAGTGTTACTGAGGCGGCTTATTTGGCTGAGCGGGTTTATGTGATGGATGTCGGTAGCATTGCCGCCGAGCTGAGCATTGAGCAAACCGGTCACGGCGATAATTTCCGCACCGCGCCTGCCTATCACGCCGCTTGTGCCGCCATCAGCAAAACGCTTGGTCATGATTTTGCGACGGGGGCCGACTGATGCGCTGGCTCAGCCCCCTAATTATTGGCATGGCCCTGCTGGGCTTTTGGGAAATCGCCGTCAAACAAGCCGAGATACCGGTGTTTGTTTTGCCACCGCCCTCGGCTATCGGCGCGGCGCTGGTGGCGCATGCCGCCACTTTGGCTGCTTCGCTATGGGTGACTGTTCAAGTCACCGCGATGGCGTTTTTCTGGGCTATTGTCAGCGGCATTGTCTTGGCGATTATTTTCACCCGCTCGCGGCTGATTGAAATGGCGCTCTATCCTTATGTGGTGACGCTGCAGGTCACGCCGGTGGTTGCCATCGCGCCGCTTATTCTCATTTGGGTCGGCTTTGATAATGTCAACCGCGCATTGGTGATTATCGCCTGGATTGTCGCCTTCTTCCCGATGCTGACCAACACAGTGCAAGGCTTACGCGCGGTTGAGCCGCAATTGCATGATGTGATGAGCTTATCGGGCGCCAATTGGTGGCAAAGATTATGGCATTTGGAATTGCCATCTGCTCTGCCCGCCATTTTGACCGGTGCAAAAATCTCCGGTGGGCTGGCGCTCATTGGCGCTGTCGTCGCTGAGTTTGTCGCCGGTTCAGGTGCCAGCACGGGTCTGGCTTGGCGCATCATTGAGGCCGGCAATCGGCTTGAAATTGCGCTGATGTTTGCCGCCTTGGCGCTGTTATCTGTTTTGGGCATTGCGCTGTTTTATGCGCTTACCCTGCTGGAATATATTTGTTTGCGGCGTTGGCATGACAGCTTTCGATAGGGCTATAATTACAATTTTTTATGTATAATATTTAATTATACATTTTCTTGACGCATAATAAAATTTCATGCGATAAAGCGCGCAGTTTAAAAGGATTTACACATGGCACAACACGCCGCAAAAGGGGCTCGCTTTCAAGCCGTCACCGCCAACCGCCTGAGCGATGGCGAGGTGGTTTATCTGGCCGCCAATAATAGCTGGGTCGAGGGTTTTGCCGACGCTGATATTGCAGATGGGCCGGAAGCGGCAGATGCCTTATTGGCCCGAGCCATGCCCGCCAATTTTGAGCTGACAGTGTTGGAGCCGTATTTGTTTGAGGTCGCGCCGCATGAGGGCGCGTATAAGCCGGTGAGTGTGCGCGAGAACATTCGCGCCACCGGCCCAACCGTGCGCCTTGATTTGGGCAAGCAAGCGGAGGCAAAAGCTTAAATGTATCGTTATGATGAGTTTGACCATCAGCTGGTTGCCGACCGTGTGAAACAATTTCGCGGGCAAGTTGAACGCCGCGTTGCCGGTGAATTGACCGAAGATGCGTTTAAGCCGCTGCGTTTGATGAACGGTGTGTATCTGCAATTGCATGCCTATATGCTGCGTGTCGCCATTCCTTACGGCACATTATCGTCGAAGCAAATGCACATGCTGGCGCATATTGCGCGCAAATATGACCGTGGCTACGGCCATTTCACGACGCGGCAAAACATCCAATATAATTGGCCCGCACTCGATAAAATCCCTGACCTGCTGGATGAATTGGCGGGTGTTGAGATGCACGCCATTCAGACCTCAGGCAATTGCATTCGCAATGTGACGGCAGACCAATATGCCGCCGCCATTGAGGGCGAGGTTGAAGACCCGCGCATTATTTCCGAAATCATTCGCCAATGGTCGACTTTTCACCCTGAGTTCACCTATCTGCCGCGCAAGTTTAAAATCGCCGTGACCGGTCATGAAAATGACCGCGCCGCGATTAAGCTGCATGATATCGGCTTGGTAGTGAAGAAGAACGCCGCCGGTGATATCGGCTATGAAGTGCATGTCGGTGGCGGCCAAGGGCGCACGCCGTTTATCGCCAAAAAAATGGCTGACTTTATTCCCAAGGCGCAATTGCTGGCTTATCTCGAAGCCGTGATGCGCGTCTATAATATGCTGGGGCGGCGCGATAATAGCTATAAGGCGCGGATTAAAATTCTGGTTCACGAGACCGGCGAAACCGAAATGCGCCGGATGATTGAAGAAGAATTTGCCAAAATCGATGCGTCAAAAATGCTGGCTGTGCCGCAAGAAGAAATTGATCGCATCAGCGCGTATTTCGCCGCACCTGCTTTCGACACGCTGCCCGCCACTTCAGAAGCTTTTGAAGCCGCCAAGGCCGAAGACGCTGATTTTGCCCGTTGGGTGCGCGCTAATTTGGTGGCGCATAAACAAGCCGGATACGCCATTGTCAATATTTCGCTGAAACCGATTGGCGGCGTGCCGGGGGATGCAACCGACACGCAAATGGATGCGATTGCTGAATTAGCGGCGCAGTATAGCTGTGACGAAATTCGCGTCACGCATGAGCAAAACCTCGTCTTGCCGCATGTCAAATTGGATGATGTAAAAGCCGTTTATGACGTGCTGAACGCGCATGAATTGGCGACTGCCAATCTTGGCCTGATATCAGATGCCATTGCGTGCCCGGGCTTGGATTATTGCAATCTTGCCAATGCCCGCTCCATTCCTCTGGCGCAAGAAATTTCCGAACGCTTCGCAGACCTTGACCGGCAATATGATATTGGCGAGTTGAAGATTAAAATCTCCGGCTGCATTAATGCATGCGGTCACCACCATGTCGGCCATATCGGCATTTTGGGGGTCGATAAAAAAGGCACGGAATTTTATCAAATCTCATTGGGTGGCGCGGCAGATGAAAACGCTGCCATCGGCCAAATCACCGGTCGCGCTTTCACCGAAGAAACCATTGTCGACGCCATCGAAACCGTGGTCACCACCTATACGGATTTACGCGATGACGGCGAACGCTTTATCGACACCTATAATCGCCTTGGCCTCGCGCCGTTTAAGGAGCGTCTTTATGCCGAGTAGTATAAATCTGATTATTGACGGCGCAGCGGCCGACAATCAATGGACGCTGGTTGAAGACGATGCGGCGCTGTCCGCCACAGATTTACCTGAAGGTCCAATTATTGTGTCACTCGCCCGATTGAAGGCGGAAGGCGACACGCTGGCGGCACGCAATGCCCCTTTGGGTGTGATGGTGAAAGCCGATGGCGACGGCAAAACCTCGCTTGGCGAAGACATTCGCGATGTGCTTCCCTTTATCAACAATCTCAACCTCGTTGCGCTGCATTTTCCAACTTATCGCAATGGGCGCGGTTATTCGGCAGCGCGTATTTTGCGCGAAGAGTTTAACTACCAAGGTGAAATCCGCGCCACTGGCGAGGTGCTTTACGACCAATGGGCGATGATGAACCGCTGTGGCATTAACGCGTTTGAACTGGCTGACAATATCAGCCTCGAAACCTTCAAAACCGCTCTGGGTGAATTATCCGGCGCTTATCAACCGGCCGCTGACCAAAACAAGGGCGCACTCTGGGCGCGCAGCGCAAAGTAATTATTCGACCCCGCCCTGCTCGATATATATTGAGCGGCTTGGGAAGGCGAAACCGGCACCGGCCTCTTCGACAATCTGCTTAATCGCCAGGGCCAAATCTTCTTTTGCCGACAGCCAATCATACCATTTCGTGGTCTCGGTAAAGCAGTAAATCAACATGTCGATAGAGCTGTCATTAAAGCCATCGATATGGACAATATTCGGCACTTCATGAATTTCAGTAACAAAGCGCGGGTCAGTATCCAGCCAGTTCAAAATGCCTTCACGAATGGTTTTTAGCTGCGCTGATGTGGTGCGATATTCCAGCCCGATAATCCATTAAATACGCCGCCGCGTCATATTGGAATAATTAACCAGAGCGTGGTCGGAGAACATATTATTCGGCACCACGACCGGCACTTGGTCAAAGCGGCGCACGCGCGTTGAGCGGAAACCGATTTGCTCAATATTGCCTTCAACCACGCCTTCAACTTCAATCCAATCGCCCAGCTTAAACCGCCGCTCAATGAGAATGGACACGCCGCCCAAAAGATTTTTGAATAGGTCTTGCGCGCCCAGCGCAACCGCCACGCCGAACAGTCCGAAACCGGCAATAATCGGGCCAATTTGTATGCCCCAAATTTGCAAAATGGTCGCCGCGCCGGTCAGCACTATGCCCCAACGCAACAGCGTCATCAGCCAACCCACAATTTCCGGCGACAGAATATCTTCAATCCGCCGCAGCGCCAGCGAGGCCGGTGTGCTGGCAGCGTAAAACGACCAAAAAATACCGACAGCAATCAAAGAGCGCATCACCCTATCCGCTAGTTCGGCCGCCAACCCGCCAAGCGGCAAGGCCTCCAGCGCGAAGAACACGCCGATAATAAGAAAGAAAAATTTGACCGGCCGCTGCAGCGCCTCGCGCAACAAATCGTCAATCTCGGTTTGTGTGCGCCGCGTCAGGCGCTCCAATGCTGCCAACACAAAGCGCGTGAAAAGCCCGCGCAAAACGACAAAAAACAGCAAAATGCCGAGTGCAACCAGCAAGTCAGCAATGCTGACGCCGAAAGACCCGGCGCTCCAAACCTCGCCGACCATTTTGAAAAATGCTTCTGTGCTATCGCCCATCATCTACTTGTCTTGCCATATCCCGTCGATTTTTTCTTCCAGAAAATGTCTTCCTTGCGCATCTTCAATATCCACCACCCAAATATCAGGGTCGCGCTGCGCCTCACGCGCCAGCCGCGCATCAATATCGGCATCAGCCGATTGCAATGGCAAAACCACCCGCGCCACACGCTCGCCATCCATGCCGGTCGACAAAGTCAGCAAGCCGCTTGTGCCATCCGGTTGCACAACACGAATGAATATGCCGCCCGCATCAGCATCTCCGCGCCGCGCAATATACGCCGCGCTCAAACTGCCCTGCACGCGGCGCACCAAAGCTTGCACATAAAATTCAGATTTAAGACGCAAATTCATGCCTTGAGTGTATCACGCTTCCGCGCCAATTCACCCGCTTGATATATGGGCGGCAATTCGGCTCACTTGCCTTTCTATCGCGCGCCGCTTATTTACAGGACGAAGGAGCCACACATGTCGCTTGAAACTTTACTGGATGATTTCGCCCTATTTGACGATTGGGAAGAGCGTTATCGCTATATCATTGAGCTGGGCAATAACCTCGCCCCGCTCAGCGATGACGAGCATAATGACACCAATAAAGTGCCGGGCTGTGTCAGCCAAGTTTGGCTGGTCAGTGCGCGCAATGGCGACAGCTTGGAAATTCGCGGCGATAGCGACGCGCATATTGTGCGCGGCTTGGTCGCCATTTTGCTTGATTTATATGCCGAAAAATCAATCGCCGATATTGCCGCCTTCGATGCCGAAGCGGCATTTGAGAAATTGGGATTGGGCGAGCATTTGACGCCGCAACGCTCGAACGGTTTTTACTCCATGGTTCAGCGCATCCGAAACGATGCGGCGGCCGCTGCTGCCGATTGATAACCGTAATGCACCGATAAGCGCATCAGAGCCATTTTCAACATCACCTTGGCTGATCTTTTGGGCAGCGCAAATCCGCGCTCACATAACTCAAGGCCAACTTCGGCACAGCATATGGCGACCGCCACATCAGCCAATCCGGGGCCGATATAATCCAGCGCATCTTGCAAGCGTCGTCGGGCATCAACAATACGCGCCGGCACATCGGGTACAAAATCGCGCGAGCCACCTTCAACAAACACCGGCCTTTGCCAATCCATTGTCTGGCGCGGATGAAACGCCGCACGATCATAATCAGCCGCCAATCGCTTACCGGCCGTAAATTCGGCATCAAGCAACCCAAATCTTTTGCCTTGCGGGCGGGCGCGCAACCATTGCAATGGTGTTGTTTGCGCCACAATCACACCGGCACCATCACCTTCGACCAATAATTTATGCTGTGCCAAAAATCCGCCGCGCGCCCGATTGAGAAATGCGCGACCGGCTGCCGATAAGGTCAAATCAATCGTACCGGTCAATAAATCAGCACGCTGCCAAGCAATAATGTGGCGCGTGTCGACAACTGCCAATGGTTTGGGCGATTTTTGGGCGCGACGAAAAAGACCGAAACGCCCACCATCCAATTCACGCAAATAAGATGTCGATTGGCTTAGCTTTTTGCCGATCTGTCTTAAAATGCGGTCATCTGCCGGAGTCATAGCCATCTCCTGTCGCGTCTGTCGCGGCATAGAACAGATGACGTAAAGCCAGTTCTGCAAAATGCAGATAGCGGTCTATGGCCTCTTGGTCGCGCAAATCTTCAATTTGCCGCACGCCATGCGATACGCTGGTGCGGTCGCGATGCACCAATTCAGCAATACGGCTGAAACTCATGCCGAAGCAAATATGCAGGAGATAATATAAGGTTTGCCGCGCGCGCGATAAATGCCGGCTGCCCCGACTTGGTCCTAATAGATAATGCGACGCAATGTTTTGGCTATT
>CBFHPF010000042.1:0-11047 GCA_965657665.1 Alphaproteobacteria bacterium
CCCATTCATGTCCGGCTTTCGCCGCCGCGCCCAGTGTCAGCGATTTTGTGGCGAAGCCTGAAAACAGCGGCACGCTGGCAATAGAAGCACCGCCTATCGCGGCAAACAGCATGGTAAGCGGCATGTGCTTGGCCAAGCCGCCAAGTTCTGAGGCTTTGGCAGTGCCGGTGCGATGCAACACAGCCCCCATCGCCATGAATAACAGGCCTTGATAAATCGTGCTGGCGAAGGCGTGGGCGATAACCCCGTTTATGGCCAATTGGCTGCCAATGCCGATGCCGACGACCATAATGCCCAATTGCCCGTTCAGCGAATAGGCGAGGGCGCGGCGCAAATCATTTTCAATCAGCGCATAAAATGTCGTCAGCACCGCCATAATAACGCCGATATAAATCAGCATGTCATAGCCCGCAAAACAGGTCGCCAGCATATAAATTGCCAGCTTGGTGGTGAAGGCCGAGAGCATCACCGTGCCGGTTGGCGAAGCTTCCGGATAAGCGTCTTGCAACCAATCGCTCACGAGCGGGAAGGCTGCTTTAATGCCAAGCGCGATGAGGATGAGCACACCGGCCGGTGTCTCAGCGTCCAATGCGCCGATAAGCAGCCCGTTTTCACTTGCACTTGCACCGGCATCGCGCCATAGCAGCACCGCTCCGGCCAGCAAAATAACCCCCGAGCCGACTTGCAAGAGCAGATAGCGCATGGCAGCAGCCCGGTTATTGGTGGATTGGCTGTTGAAATTTTGTCCGGCCAAAATCAGCAAGACCGAGGTAAAGGCCGTTAATTCCCAATAGATAAACAGCGTAATGAAATCACCGGCAAACAGCGCGGCAATAGCAGCACCGGCATAAGCCAGACCTGCCGTCGCGGTTATGCGGCTTTTATCGTGCAGCGCATAAATCACGTTCAGCGCGGCAGCGATATGAAACACAGCCGCAAAAGCATGGGTCAGCGGCGTGGCGCGCACCAACACCAAATCGAGACCGGCCAATTGCGCGGTCAAATGCACACCGTTTGCCATGCCCCAAACGCCAACCGCCGACACGGCGATAAGCGCCAACATATAAACAGCGCGCGCACCCTGCGGCAGAAGCGGCACAAGGGCTGCGCCCAAAATCAACAAAAGCCCGGGCACGGCATGCACGATATTCAACACGCTATCAATCATTGCCGTCCTCCGCGTAATAATCATTGCGGCGCGACACCAAAATATGCAGCACGCGCGCGCCAATGAGGCAGGCGATAAAACTCAGCAGACCCAAGCCGACAAAAAATAGCGGCGTTGCTTCCAGCGCAAAATAAGCATGCCGATGAATAATGAACTCACCGACAAATAATGCAGCGCACAGCACATAAAGCAGACGCGTGAAAATCAGGGCGGATTTGCTATCGGGCATTTGCGCCTCCCGCCATATCGGTGAAATCAATAATGAAGAAATCAACGCCGAAGAACATGGCCAGTGTCAGCAGTGCGGTCAGCGAGAGGGGTATCAACATGGCAAGCGGGGCTTCTTTAATGCCCTCAACCTTATGTGTCTGCGCCGCGAAGAAACCGCGAATAACGACTTCGCCCAGATAAACCAGATTGAGCAGTGACGATGCCATCAGCACCAGCAGCACCAAAACCTGCCCGCTATCCAAGGCACCGCCCATCAGCATAAATTTCGACCAAGCACCGGCCAAAGGCGGCACGCCGATAATCGACAGTGCACCAAGCGCGAAAGCGGTATAGGTCACTGGCATGGCGCGCCCCAGCCCGTTCATGTCTTTAATATCGGCATGATGATGCGCCACATAAATCGCACCGGCGCAAAAGAACAAAGTGATTTTACCGGCCGCATGCGTGGCGATGTGCAAGGCCGCGCCCGATGCAGCCAGCGATGTCGCCAAAGCGGCGCCCAACACAATATAAGCCAATTGACTGACCGTCGAATAAGCGAGGCGGGCTTTCAAATTTGTTTTGCTCATGGCGACAATAGACGCCGCCAACATAGAAAAGCTGGCGACCCATACGAGCCAGTCGCTGCCGCCGGTTTGCTGCAAAAAGTCCAGGCCGAAAATATAAACAGCCACTTTCAGCACGGTAAACACACCCGCCTTCACCACAGCCACGGCATGCAAAAGCGCGCTGACGGGGGTCGGCGCGACCATGGCCGCCGGTAGCCAACGATGCAAAGGCATCAGCGCGGCCTTGCCGATGCCAAAGGCAAACAGCGCCAAAAGTGGCGGCACATAAAACGGATCGATTTTGCCGGCCAGCACGCCGCCATTAACAAAATCGAGCGTGCCGGTCAGCACCCATACGCCAATAACGCCGAACAGCAGGAATATAACCGAGCTGGCGACCAAAATGCCGAGATAAACGCGCCCCGCCTGCACAGCCGCTTCGCTGCCTTTATGCGTAACCAAAGGATAAGTCGAGAAAGTCAGAATTTCGTAGAACACAAACAGCGTCAATAAATTGCCTGACAGCGCAATGCCCATAGCGGCATGAATGGCGACGGCATAAAAGAACATGAAGCGCGTGTGGTTTTTTTCGCCTGCGCCGCGCATATAGCCGACCGTATAAAGCGTTGCCAAAGGCCACAGGCAACCGGCGACAAGGGCGAATAATTTGCCCAGTGGCTCGGGCGTAAAGCTGAGGCTGAGGCCCGGCGCAAGTTCAATAATCGTAAGCGTTGTTGCTTCAGGCAATCGGTAAAGGGCAATCGCACAGGCCGCCGTGATGAGGCCGATAAAAATTGCCTGTCCGTCGCGCAAGTTCGGATATTTGCCTAACACCAACACCAAAGCCGAGGCTAATAAAGGCAGGCCAAGCAGCGCCAGAATGAGATTGTCACCGCTCATCATTATCGGCTCCCGCGCGGAATAAAGATGTCGGCGGCGGCATATGATGCTTCAACCAATGGCGTGGCGTAAACGCCGAACCCGATGGTTGCAATCACCATAATCCAAGCCGGAATCCAGCCCATAGGTGTCTCGCGCAATACCGGCGCTTCGGCGGGGCGTTCTTTCAGCCATGCCGCTTCGATGATTTTCCAAATATAAGCCAGTGCCAAAGCCGATGAAACAAAAGTCAAAAAGGCCAGCAGCCAGTAATCGCTTTCCAGCAGCGCACGCACCAAATAAAGTTTGGAGATGAACCCTGCGGTTAGCGGCACGCCGATAAGCGCCAAGCCGCCGAATAATATCGCCGTCATGGTCATCGGAATTTGCCGACCCGCGCCTTGTATCGTGCCCATTGTGGCGCGGCCCGCTTGAGCGGCGATTAAGCCAACCGCCAAAAATAACGCGCCCTTCATCAATGCATGATTGAATAAATGAATAAAGGCGGCGGCGAGACCGGTCGCGCTCATCGCGCCAATGCCGATGGCCATATAACCTAATTGCGCGATAGATGACTGCGCGAAAAGTTTCTTCAAATCGGTTTCGACAATGGCGGCCAATGTGCCGACAAAAGCACCGGCAATGCCCAAGGTCAGCACCAATAGGCCGACCGCATCTGCAAGGCCCGGAAAATCAACGCCGAAGACGCCGAAGATTAAACGAATAAGCACATAGACGGAGACTTTGGTGGCGGTTGCCGCCATCAGTGCCGAGACAGCCGATGGCGCATGCGCATAAGCGGGCACCAGCCAGAAGTGCAATGGAAACAGTGCCATTTTCAAAAACAGACCCAGCGCGATAAATGCCATAGCCGTAAAGCTGGCGCGGGTGGCTTCGACATGCGGCAGGCGTTCAGCCAAGTCAGCCAAATTAAGCGTGCCGGTCAGCATGTATAAAAGGCCTATGCCGATAACATAAAACGTCGCGCCGACCGTGCCGAGAATGAGATAGTTGAAAGCGGCGGGAAGGGCGCGGCGGTCGCGGCCTGCCCCCATGGCGACCAACGCATAAGCTGATAGCGATGAGATTTCCAAAAACACGAAAATATTAAACGCATCGCCGGTGGTTACTTGCCCCAGCATACCGGCAATGGTCAGCAACCAAGCGGCGTAAAATAAAGGATGGTCGCGCGCGTCTATTTCAGCCGTCACCAATTGGCGCGCCGCCAAAGTGGCAACAAAAGCGAGGCCGCTAATAACCGGCAAAACCAGCGCACTGGCAGCGTCAATAACGTAAACAATGCCAATGGGCGCAGGCCAGCCGCCAAGGTCATAAACCAAAGTAGTGCCCGCAGCGCGCTGCTCAAAAAACAAAACCAGCGATATCAACAAGGCGGCCGCCGTCGCCAGCAATGCCGCAGCCCACGCAATATCGCGCCCGCGCATCATGGCAACAATCGGTGCTGCCAAAAGCGGAATAATGATTTGTAAAATCGGTAGCTGCTGCATCATGCGGCGTCTTCCTTTTCATCATCATTCAACAGCACAATAATATCGTCGTCTTCAATTGTGCCGAAGCTCTCATGAATGCGAATGATAAGCGCATAGCCGACCGCCGTTGTGGCAACGCCAACAACAATAGCGGTGAGAATGAGCACATGCGGCAGCGGGTTGGAATAAACAGTGTTTGGGTCACCGGTCAAAATCGGCGCGGTGCCGTCAGCTACTTTGCCCATAGAAATATACAGCATGAAAACCGAGGTCTGAAAAATATTCAGCCCGACCATTTTCTTCACCATATTGCCGCGCGCGACAACCGCGTAAAAGCCGGTCATCATCAGCGCGATGACAAGATAATAATTCCAATGCGGCAGAAACTCAGTCATTTCGTGCCTTCCTCATCAGCTACAAAACGCTCATGCGCTTCGGTTTTGGATAAAAACCTCAAATGCGTCAGGCGACCTGCAAAGGTCAAAAACAATGACACCATAACCGAGGCCACTGTTAGGCCGACACCAAACTCAACCAGCAAAATGCCCAAATGTTGGCCTTTGGTAGCGGTCGCGCCAAGCACATCATAATCGAGAAAGTTTTTGCCCATCAGCATGGACGCAATGCCGGTAAAGCCATACAGCAACACGCCGCCGCTAAAGCCGATAAGATTATAGCGCGGCGGCCAAACATGGCGTGTGCGGTTGAGGCCGAAAATCATCGCGAACAAAATAAAGCCTGCGGCGAAAATAACCCCGGCCTGAAAGCCACCGCCTGGCCCATAATCGCCGTGAAATTGCACATAAAGCGCAAACAACATCACAGTCGGTATCATGACTTTGGCGACAACGCGCATGACGACATCATCCTGCATGCGGGCCTCCTTTATCATTGTTTTTGTGTCTGCGCGCCGTGCGGGTATAGCCGCCGACAATCAGCAACACAGCAATAGCGGCGGTAAACACCACCACTGTTTCGCCCAGCGTATCGAAGCCGCGATAGCTGGCGAGAACCGAGGTCACCACATTGGGCACGTCAATATCGGTCGCGCTACCGGCAATAAATTCCGGCGCGACATGATTATGTATCGGCGCATTAGGGTCGCCAAAGGCCGGCAATTCAGATACCGCAGCCATTAACAAAGCACCCGTCGCAATCGCCAGAAAAGCCGGCAGCACGGCAATGGAGTGCGGTTTTTCTTCTTCCGGCAGCAGCGACAAGGTCGCCAAGGCCAGCACAGTAGAAATACCCGCGCCGACAGCGGCCTCGGTAAAGGCCACATCGACGGCATCGAGAATGACGAATTGCGCCGCTGCCGTCAGCGAAAACGCGCCCGATAACATCACCACAGCAAAAAGGCGATGCAGACGCAGCGCCATAAAGGCAATCAATGCCAGCACGGCAATCACAAAAGCATTAACGGCAAAAGCGGACATTATTTTTGCCCCCGTTTTGGTTTTTGAGTTTTACCCAATTTGGCTTCCAAATCAGAAACCCGCGCAGCGCGCGCAATCGCATGGGTCGCGGTCGGGCCGGTCATTACCAGAATAAAGCCGATAAGCACAAGGCGCACAGTAACTGTCCAATCAGGCGACAGCATCAACAGGCCGAATAAAATCAAGCCCGCGCCGCCAGTGTCGACAATGCCCGCGCCGTGCATACGCTGATAAATATCGCCGAGGCGCAACAGGCCCAGCGCACCCAGCACAACACCGCAACTGCCAAGCGCGAGGCTGACAATGCCGATAATATCCATGGCGAGATGTAGATAACTCATACATCATCCTCCGTGAAGGGCGGGGCATGATCGCCCAGCGTGCCGAAACGGAAGAAGCGCAAAATCGCCAATGTGCCGATGAAATTAATCAGCGCATATAAAAGCGCGATGTCGAGAAATTCGGGACGACCGTCAAAAAAGCCGTAAACCGAAATCCCCAGCACAGCCAGCGTGCCGATTGTGTTGACCGCCAGCACGCGGTCGAAAGAGGTTGGCCCAAGGGTTGCGCGCGCAATGGCCAGCGCAAAAGACACGGCAAGGGCGATAAGTGTGATGCCGAAAATACTCATTTTTTCGCCTCGGTTTCGCTAATTATTGGTTTTTCAAGCGAGGAAACGCGGCGGTCCATTTCAGGCTCAAGGCATCCGGCGGCGAAATCTGCCGTCAGGCCGTGCACCAAAATCGTGTTGTCGTCTTCATTGACATCTATCGACACAGTGCCGGGCGTCAGGGTAATGAAATTGGCATGGGTCGCCAGTCCGGCGGCGGTTTTTTGACCGGCCTTGACGGTGACCATTTGCGGGGCAGCCAGTGACGGCTTTAAAATCACCTTCACCACCCCCCAATTTGATTTCAAAATTTCCCAAATCAACCACAGCGTCACTTTCGGCAGACGCACGAGAATAGCCATAGGCAGGCCTTCATCATCGAGAATGCCCATGCGGGCAGCAATCAGCGACACGCCAAGCGCGCTGATAAAGCCGAGCGTCAAAAGCAGGCCGGTATAATGGCCCGATAGCAGCAGCCAAAGGCTATACATAAGGGCGGTTGATAAAAGAACGGGGCGCATCAGAAAAAAGGGCGCATGTTACCACGCGCCCTCTCAAATCTTTAAGCTTCGCTTGCGGCTTGGATGAGTTCGAACATCCGGCCGGTTTGCTCACCACCTTGGAACAAGGCTTTGGCATTGTCGTCGACAGTTGAAATGGCATCCCAATTGGCAGCCACATCTTCAGCCGTCGGGTTTTCACCCAAATACATGCCTTTGGTCTCGACAATAGCAGCCGAGGTATAGGCACCGGCACCGGCGCAAATGATTTTGCCGGTCGGCGCGCCTTCAGAGCACATAAAGACAACAGCAGGGGTTACCCGCTCAGGTGTCAGCATGTCTTCCATTTCGGCAGGCATCAGATTTTCGGTCATCCGTGTCCAGGCAACAGGTGCCAGCGCGTTAATGTGGATATTGTCTTTTTGACCTTCCAGCTTCAGCGTATTCATGAAGCCGACAACGCCCAATTTGGCGGCGCCGTAATTGGCTTGGCCGAAATTGCCATACAGGCCTGATGATGATGAAGTCACCATGATACGGCCATAGCCTTGCTCTTTCATGATAGGCCACACCGCTTTGGTCGGCTTCATTGTGCCAAACAAGTGCACATCAACAACAAAAGTAAAGTCGCCGATTTCCATTTTGGCGAAGCTTTTATCGCGCAGCACACCGGCATTATTGACCAGCACATCAATGCGACCATAAGCGTCCATTGTTTGCTTAATCATATTGTCGACACCGGCATCATCAGTCACGCTAGAGCCATTGGCGATGGCTTCGCCACCTGCTGCTTTGATCTCAGCGACAACGGCTTCAGCCGCATCTGATGAACCGCCTGAGCCGTCCATTGAGCCGCCCAAATCATTGACCACGACTTTCGCGCCGCGACGCGCGAAATCCAGCGCGTGGCTCTTGCCCAAACCGCCACCGGCACCGGTGACAATCACGACCTTATCGGTAAAATCCAAACTCATTGCTGTCTCCTATCTGGAAAATTATGTTTTGGTTGTGCATGAAGCCAAGCCACGGGTCAAGCGACTTTGCGGTGCTTTTTTCCGGCTGCTTTATTGTGCCGCAGCCATTTGTGGCGCTTGCATACCGGCGGCCTCAGCCAATAGCCGATATGAATTTTTGCGCGCTTGCAAATCCGGAATTAAAGTGAGCGCAAACACCTCACTTATATTATGCGCGCGCGCCAGCTCATCCAACTTGTCCATAACGCTTTGGGCCGTGCCGGTAAGGCTTCGCGCCTCAATCATTTGCAGCATGGCATCGTCTTTTGGCGATGGCGTAAAATCATGCGCCTCTTGCAAAGACGGAAAACGTCCGGCTTGGTTTTGCATCAGCTTGGCCGCCCAAATATTGCGCGGGCGGGCGAAATAAGCAGCTTCTTCTGCCGTTTCAGCCGCCAAAACAGATATCGCCAATATGGCTTTCGGTTCGGCCAATTGGCGCGACGGCTTGAAATTATCGCGATAGGTTTTCAGCGCGCTGTCGAGATTATCGGGATTGATAAAATGCGCATAAACATAAGGCATGCCAAATTGCGCGGCGTGATACGCGCCATCACCGCCCGAGCCGAGCATGAATAGCGGTACGGTTTCCGCGCCCATTGGCTGGGCGTGCAGGCCTTGATAGGGATGCGTATCGGGAAAACCACCAGCCTCGCCGCTCAGCCCGTTTGCGTCTTCTAAAAATTGTTGCAGCATTTCCACTTGCTGGGGAAAAACTTCCGGCGGCCATGATTTTGGCCCCGGTTGCAGCGCGGCCGCCGTGCGGGCATCCCCACCCGGTGCGCGGCCTAACCCCAAATCAACACGCCCCTGCGCCAAAGTCGCCAGCATGCGAAATTGCTCAGCCACTTTCATCGGGCTGTAATGCGGCAACATAATGCCGCCTGACCCGACCCGAATATGGTGTGTGCGGCTGGCAATATGGGCGATGAGAATTTCCGGCGCAGCACCTGCAAAAGACGATGTGTTGTGATGCTCGGCCAGCCAAAAACGCTGATAGCCCAGCGTGTCGAGATATTCAGCCAGCGACACGGTTTCAGCCACTGCTTGCGCAGCCGATGTGTCGGTAACAATGGCGCTTTGGTCCAGCGCATTTAGTGCGAAATCAACCATAAAAATAAAGTTAGAGGATGATGCAGCATCTGACCAGAGGTGATGCACGGTTTTTTTAGCCTAAAAGTCGCATCTATCTCAATTTGGTCACTTTTATCTTGCTGACTGAAAAGCGCTGGATAATATGCAGGCCATGGGAGTTCCTCTATCGGGGATATTTGGGAGAAAATAATGTATCAAGAACTGCAGCAAGTGCGCGCACAAATGACCGGTCCGGACAGCATGTTCGAGCTTGGCGAAATTGAAGTTCGCGGTGAAACGCTGAAAACATTTAAAAACGCGCCGGGCAGTTTGCGCGATGTATGGGCGCTGGCCGCCATGCATGGCGACAAGCCCTATTTGATTTATGAAGATGAAAGCTGGAGCTATGCCGAAGCTTATGCCGAGAGCGCCTCAGTGGCTGCGTGGCTGTTTGCCAATGGCATCAAGCAAGGCGACCGCGTTGCATTGGCGTTCCGCAATTATCCCGAATGGATGATTTGCTATTGGGCACTCACTTCGGTCGGCATCACAGTTGTCGGCATGAATGCATGGTGGGTCACAGATGAAATGCAATACGGCCTGCAAGACAGTGCGCCGAAAGCCATTATCGGCGATGTTGAGCGTTTGGAGCGTGTGCTGCCTGTGCGCGATCAATTCCCCGATATGAAATTTATCGGTTTGCGTTTGCCGCAGCCGATGGACGGTGTGATTGATTATGCAGAATTGCGTGACTTTGGTGGCGAGATGCCGGAAGTCAGCATTGATGGCGATGAAGATGCCTGTATTTTTTATACTTCCGGCACAACGGGTCGGCCAAAAGGCGCGCAGCTGACACAGCGCGGTTGTGTGCTGAATTTGATGAATGTGGCCTTTATGTCGGCGGCCTCCAATATGGCTGAAGCGGTTGCCAATGGCACTGTTGACCAAATGCCCGCGCCGGGTGAAGGCCCTGCGCCGACCATGCTGGTGACCACGCCTCTGTTCCATGTCACCGCCAATAATTGTGTCTCGCAGCCATGCACCTTGGCCGGTGGCACCTTGATTTTCATGTATAAATGGGATGCCGGTGAGGCGCTTAAAATCATTGAAAAGCACAAAGTGACGAATCTTTCCGGTGTGCCTGTGATGGCGCGTGAAATTATTTCGCATCCGGATTTTGATAAACACGATACCTCAACCTTGGTGACGCTTGGCGGTGGCGGCGCACAATTGCAGCCTGACTTGGTTGGCAAAATTGACGATGCGCTGGAAAACGGCCAAGCCAATACCGGCTATGGCATGACCGAAACGTGCGGTCTCATCACCGCGGTTGTCGGCGCGTTCTTCCTCGATAAGCCGGAAAGCTGCGGCCCGCTCGTGCCAACCATGATTGGCAAAGTGATTGACGCAGACGGCAATGATTTGCCGCAAGGCGAGGTGGGCGAGTTATGCGTGAAAGGCGGCAACGTCATTAAAGGCTATCTCAACCGCGAAGAAGCCACGGCTGAAAGCATTCAAAATGGCTGGTTGCGCACCGGCGATATTGCCCGCATTGACGATGAAGGATTTGTCTTCATTGTCGACCGCGCCAAAGATATGGTGTTGCGCGGCGGTGAAAATATTTATTGCGCCGAAGTGGAGAGCGCACTCTTCAAACATGAAGCAGTCGCTGAAACAACGGTTTTCGGTGTTGAAGACGATCGCTTGGGTGAAGAAGTCGGCGCGGCTGTGGTTGTCGCTGATGGTGCTGAATTGACAGCCGATGAGTTGCGCGAACATTGTTCCAAATTATTGGCAAATTTCAAAATTCCGCGTTATATCTGGCTGCGAACCGAGAAACTGCCGCGCAATGCCAGCGGTAAATTTCTCAAACGCGAATTGCGCGACACGCTGGATCCGGCGGACGCAAGCTAACAAGGCCGCCTAAGCGGCAGAATTGAGGGAAGCGTGGATTTCAAATCTCGCTTGTTACGTACAGCTTTTGTATTGCCGCTCAGCGCATCTGTCGCTTGGGCGCCGATGGCGCACGGGTTTGAACTGACCGGAGACGATGACGATACGGCATATACCGATACCGTCACGACCAATGGCTCTCCGG
>CBFHPF010000043.1:0-10987 GCA_965657665.1 Alphaproteobacteria bacterium
TAATGGCCAGAGCCGTTTACTTATCTTCCGGATTAGCTTGCAAATCCGACTGGATATTTTGCGCAATGCCCGGCTTGCCGGTTATCGTTGGCAAAATGAAAAATAGGCCAAACCAGACAAAAACCAGCAGCACCAACGCACCGAATATCATCCGCGCCTGCTCGTTCGGCTTTGCGTTCGGCTTTGCGTTCGGCTTCGTGTTGAGGTTTTCATCTTTCGTCTCATTCATAAGACGGCACATTATCCGGAGTTTTCTTTTTTGCAAGCGGCGGCACTTGCCTCGCCCTCACAATAGCGGTTAGGCTTTCAGCAAGGGAGTTATACATGCAAGTGAAAAGCGAAATTGCCGGTAGTGTTTGGAAAATCACCGCCAGCGAAGGCGACACACTGTCTGCCGATGATATCATTGTCATTTTGGAATCCATGAAAATGGAAATCCCGATTGTCGCGCCCAAAAGCGGCACTTTGGTCAAGCTGCATGTTGCCGAGGGCGACATGATTGACGAAGGCCAATTGATTGCGACTGTGGAATAAGCGCCATGAGTTGGGACGAGGAAATTGACGAAATTCACGCCCGCCGCAAACTTGCCAAACAGCAAGGCGGCGCAGCGGCGGTAAAAAACCATCACGAAAAAGGTCGCCTGACCATTCGCGAGCGCATTGATACGCTGCTGGATGACAGCAGTTTTGACGAGATTGGCGAAGGCGCGGGCGTGCCCGAATATGACGACAACGGCACGCTGAAAGATTTTCAACCGGCCAATTTTATTCTGGGCTTCGGACAAATTGACGGGCGCAAAGTGATTGTCGGCGGTGAAGATTTTACTGTGCGCGGCGGCTCGCCCAATCCGGCGGGCTTGCGCAAAAGCATCTATACCGAGCAATTGGCGGTGCAATATAAAGTGCCGCTTATTCGCCTGCATGAAGGCGGCGGCGGTTCGGTCGGCGGCACAAGCAATGATAAAAATCGCCGCCCCTTAGGCGAGCCGGTGTTTTCGCAATCGCGTTTTGTGCCTTTGGCGCAAACCCTATCCGCCGTGCCGGTCGCAACCGCTGCGCTGGGGCCGGTTGCCGGATTACCCGCCGCGCGATTGGTGGCATCGCATTTTTCGGTGATGACTGAAAATGCAGCCGTTCTTATCGCCGGTCCGCAAGTGGTCAAACGCGCGCTGGGTCATGATATGACCAAAGAAGAATTGGGCGGACCGCAAGTGCATTTGGCAAGCGGCGCGATTGATAATCTGGCGCAAGATGAAGAAGACGCGATGCGCCAGATTGCGCGCTTTTTGTCTTATGTGCCCGATAATGCCTGGAGCTTTCCCGAAACGCGCACATGCGATGACCCGCGCGACCGATGCGAAGATGCTCTGGCGAGCATTGTGCCGACCTCACGCCGCCAACCATTTCAAATGCGCAAAATTATTGAGGCGGTGGTCGACAAACAGGGCGACGGCTCAAGCTTTTTTGAAATGTCAAAAAAATACGGCCCCAGCCTGATAACCGGCTTGGCGCGGATGAATGGCGAAAGCGTTGCCATTATCGGCAATGACTGCATGTATTATGCCGGTGCTATGACGGCGGCAGCAGCGCAAAAACTGCGCCGCTTTGTCGATTTTTGTAACAGCTTTCATTTGCCGGTTATCAGCTTTGTCGATGAGCCGGGCTTCATGATTGGGCCGGATAGCGAGAAAGCCGGCACTATTCGCCACGGCACGGCCGCCATTTCCGCCGTGCTGCAAAGCCGCGTGCCTTGGGCCAGCGTGCAAGTGCTGAAAGCCTTTGGCGTCGCCGCACAAGCCCATTTCGGGCCGGATGGCTATGTGCTGAGTTGGCCGAGTGCCGCCAGTGGTGCGCTGCCGGTTGAGGGCGGCGTGGCAGTGGCCTTCGGGCGTGAAATTGCGGCGGCTGAAGACCCTGCCGCGCGGCAAAAAGAATTGGAAGACATGCTGGCCGCCAGCCAGTCGCCCTTCCCTCGGGCTGAAGGTTTATCTGTGCATGAAATTATTGACCCGCGCGAAACCAGACCAAAGCTGATAAACTGGCTCAATCTGGCGCTCGCCGCCTATCGCACGCAACCGCCGCAACCCTATCTTACGGGCATGCGGCCTTAATTTTCATTCGCAGGAGAAAAACATGAGCGAAAATCAACAAATCCTCTCAACCATCACCAAAGACGGCGAAGCCGTTTTGCAAATCGTTGACCGCGATATGCCGACCCCAGGCCCCGACGAAGTTGTTGTGCGCATGGAAGCCGCGCCGATTAATCCGTCGGACATGTTTCCGCTTATGGGCTTTGCCGATTATACGCAGGGCGCATTGGTAAGCGATGGCAATCGTCAAAAAATGGTCGCACCGGTGCCGCCGCAATTTATGGATGCGATGCGCGCGCGTGTTGACCAGCCCTTGCCTGTTGGCAATGAGGGTGCGGGCACAGTTATTGCCTGTGGCGAAAATGTTGAGCATATGCAAGGCAAGCTGGTGTCTCTGGTCACCGGTCAGTCTTACCAGCGCTTTGTCAAAACCGCGGCTATTGCTTGTTTGCCGCATAAAGACGACACCAGCGCTGTCGAAGCCGCGTCTTCTTTCGTCAATCCGCTCACCGCTTTGTGCTTTGTCGAAACGCTGAAAGCGGAAGGCCATAAGGCTATGGTGCACACCGCAGCCGCGTCCAATCTCGGGCAAATGCTGCTGAAATTATGCCAGCAAGATAATATCGAGCTGGTAACGATTATTCGCTCTGACGAGCAAGCCGCATTGCTTAAGAGTTTGGGCGCGAAACATATCATCAACTCAACCGATGATGATTTCAAAGCCAAACTGGAAGATGCGATTGCCGAAACCGGTGCTAGCCTCGCCTTTGACGCTATTGGTGCCGGCGATATGCCCGATACGATTTTGAGCTGCATGGAACGCGCCTTTAGTCGCGCCGCCTCAGGCCTCAACACCTATGGCTCAGACCAGTTCAAACAGGTTTATGTTTATGGTCGCCTCGGCCAAGGGCAAATCACGCTGAGCCAAAGCTATGGCATGCATTGGGGTTGTTCGGGTTATTTGCTGACGCCGCAATTGCAAAAGCACGGCTTGGAAAAACTGGCCGCCATGCAAGCGCGCGTTGCCGATGAAATCAAAACCACTTTTGCCAGCAACATCACCGACACATTGTCACTGGCTGAAGCGATTGATCCGGCAAATGTGGCGCGTTATATGCCCAAGAAAACCGGCGAGAAATATATCATCGAGCCGCAAAAAGGCTTGTAATTCTTACAGCCTATCCAACTCAAAAGTCACCTCGGCATGATGAATGTAATGTTTTTCATCCGGGGTGATTTTCCCATCTGCCGTCATCGGTTGTTAGGCTCGGTTTAAGCTACAGCTTTTAGTCGCTTTCAGGCTTTTGTGGATTATCAATATCGGCAGCACTGTGGCGTTCGAGAACAAATGTCTCGCCCCAGCTGCGATTGACAATGCGGCCGCGCTGCACAGCGGGGC
This sequence comes from Alphaproteobacteria bacterium, assembly GCA_965657665.1. GTDB lineage: Bacteria > Pseudomonadota > Alphaproteobacteria > RS24 > RS24 > UBA8337. Next base: position 3,490 of record CBFHPF010000043.1, read on the forward strand.
GTTCGCCCACTTGCTTGGCCCAGCGCACGACATTGGTATATTCATGCACCTGCAAAAACTCAGCCGATTCATATAAAAGGCCCATCGCCAAGCCGCCATACCACGGCCAAATCGCCATATCGGCAATGGTATATTCATCGCCGCAGAAAAACTCATTATCGGCCAAATGGCGGTCCAGCACATCCAATTGACGCTTCACTTCCATCGCAAAGCGGTTAATCGGATATTCCATTTTAAACGGCGCATAGGCATAAAAATGCCCGAAGCCGCCGCCCAAATAAGGCGCTGACCCCATTTGCCAAAACAGCCAGTTAAAACATTCAGCGCGCTTTGGACCGCTTTTCGGCAAAAACGCATCAAATTTTTCCGCCAAATGAACCAGCATTGAGGCGCTTTCAAAAAGCCGCAATGGCGCATCGCCGGAGCGGTCCATCATCGCCGGAATTTTTGAGTTCGGATTAATATCAACAAAACCGGAGCTGAACTGATTGCCTTCGCCAATATTAATCAACCAAGCATCATATTCTGCGCCGCTATGCCCCAAGGCCAGCAACTCTTCCAACATCACTGTCACCTTTACCCCATTGGGCGTGCCGAGCGAATAAAGCTGAAACGGATGTTCGCCGACCGGCAATTCCTTGTCATGCGTCGCACCGGCAATCGGGCGATTGATGCTGGCGAACCGACCGCCGCTCTCAGTATCCCAAGTCCAAATCTTCGGGGGTTGATATTCCGTATCGCTCATAGCGTTCTCCTTAATTCCTTAACGCCACACTAATCGCGGGACGAAAAAAAGCAAGGACACACCACAGATGTGTTTACTTAAGCGGGGCGCACCAGAATAGCTGTCATGGAAGCGACCGGCTTGGCTTCATCCGCCTGCCACATACGGCACAAAACCGTGTTGGAACGCCGTCCCAATTTCAACACTTCAGCTCGCGCATAGCAATCAAGGCTGGCCGCGCTGCGCAAATATTGCACTGTCACATTAACCGGTACAGGCAAGGTTTCGCCGATGGCGACAAAATCGTTTTCGCTAATGCGCGTCTCATGCGCCAATTGCCGCCGCGCCGTTTCCATAATGGCCACAATTTCCATAAAGCTGGCCAGCGCGCCGCCATGTATGGCAGGCAATTGCACATTGCCGATAAGGCTCTCATTATGCGGCATGCGGCACACCAAGCCGGTCGGCTCAATCGCGCTTACTTCAACGCCAAGCGTCGCCGCATATGGCATATGCGCCAAAACTTGCCCGACCATTTCGGTATCCGTCATTTGCATTTCACTCATTCGGACGGCTCATTATTGGGTGCGCCGTTTTCACTTTTTCCATCAGGTATCTCGACAAGCAAATTGGGCTTGGTGTTATTGGCACCCAACATAAAAGTGCCGGTGCCGACAGCAATCGGCCTGTCAGGCTGATGAAAAACCTCAGCACGAATAAACGCGATGCGCCGCGTCAGGCGATAACAATGCGCGAGGCAAAAAATCGCCTTACCCGGCTCAGCCGGACGCATATAATCAACCCGCAAATCCACGGTCGCTAGAGAATGCGCTGCCTTGGTTGCTGTCACGACTGCGCCGCCTGCCGTCTCATCAATCATCGCCGTCAACACGCCGCCATGCAGCACGCCGCTATGCGCATTACCGATAAGTTTATCGTCATAAGCCAGCCCGGTGCCAACATGCGCCTCGCCAAAAGCTAAATATTGCAGCCCAATCATCTGCCCCATCGGGGTGTGGCTGAGGCGAAACTCAGGCTGCAAATGCAAACCCGCAATAGGTGGGAAGACCAATGTCGCGGCCTCACTCATCCAGCAACACCAGCTCATCGGCAAAACGCAAGCCGTCATCTGGTCGGGCAAATGCGCCGTCCAGCAAATCGCCTGTTTTGTCCAATGCGGCAACAAAGCCGTCAGCCGCGCGACCTTGTTTCAGACCGTCTAACAGAGCCGCACAAATTGACTGCCAGTCCTCGTCGGATAATTTGGCAGCCACCGCATCATCGCCGATAATTTCGACCATGCGCTCAAAATGCGAGACATAAATCAACACGCCTGCCGCGCCCGGCGCCTTACGAAGGCCGCGCGAATAAAAACACGCTTGGGCAGCGCGTGCCACTTCTTCGCGCATTTCTTGGCGCGCCGTGAAAGGCACTTTCAAAATGCTGATACGGGTCGCCATTAAAGCGCCCAATAAAAACCCGCCGCCGAAGATTACCAACAAAGCCAACAAGCCGAAGGGGGCGGCTTGCCCATAACTCCACCCCAAGGGCGACGCACTGTTTTGCGGCAAATCACTCGGCAAAAGCGCCGGCACAAATTGCCATGCCAAAGCCACTAAAAGCATGGCGAACACCACACCAAAAACATCTTCGCCGCGGTCATATCGCCCCGATGCCAAAGCCAATACAGGAATGATTTCGCAGCCGCTTTTTTCTTCCGCTTGCTGAATGGCCGCGCTGACCGCCTCATGCTCGGCATCGTTTACCAATCGTTTCAATTCGCTCATCACAAATTCCTTACCAGCTTCCGGACGCGCCACCGCCACCGCCTGAGCCGCCGCCAAAAGCACCGCCGCCGCCGCGCAGCATTTGCCGCAGAATGAAAAACACAATCAAGCCGGTAAAGCCAAGCACAACCCACGCCCAGCCGCGACGACCTGTTTTGAAAAGATTGCGCGCAAACATCAGCGCCAGCACCACAAAAATCAGCAGAAGCGGGGCAAAATATACCAATGGAATCTGATTGTTCGGCAAACCCAAACCGCGCGCTACACCATCCAACGCATAGGCGGCATCAACCAAACCCTCGCCGAATTCGCCGCGCTTAAACGCCGGTATCATTATATCCCGCATAATCGCTTCGGCTTCATCATTATATTGGTTGGCAAAGCCCGCGCCAAACTCAATGCGCGCCGCTCTATCAGCCGGCGCAACCAAAATCAACATTCCGTAATTGCGCTCTTTGGAACCAATGCCCCAATGATCGAACAGACGCCGCGTATATTCGGCATGGGTCAATTGCAACGCATTGTAATCCACCAAGGATGATAGCGTCACGGCAATCAACGGGATATTTTCATCCTGAAATAAAATTTCCGATACGGCATTAAGCGCGTTTTGCTCATCATGCGACAGCACATTAGCGGCATCGACAAAAAACACACCTGCGGCAGGTTTGGGCGGAAAAATCGGCTCGGCTGACGCTGTTGACGCCAAAAAAGGCATAAGCTGAACCGCCAATGCCAGCGCCATAATCCTAAACGCAAAAATCAATCTCGTCATACCGGAAGCACCTCAGCAAAAATCGCTTTGTACATTAGCCGATAAATTTATCCGGTGAAAGCAAACGGCGCGAAGAAATTCAATTTACCGCCGGGCAATATCCAGCGCGGTTTGCGCGATACGCATTGCTCAAGCTCGACCAGCGTATCATCATAATGATTGAGCGGCACCACATAGGGCGCAGCTTCAATCACTCCATCTGCGGTAATGATGCGCGCTTGATGATAGCGGGTTTTTTGCGTCAACGCCGCGTCGCTTTTCGTGGCTTGCACATGCACATGACCATAACAACAGCAGCTATAAGTGCGCTGCTCGGCTTCTAGCACTTCGGCATAATGCGCCGTACCGCGAATGGCGATAGTCGCAAAACTGGTCAGCACATTGCGCGCGCCTTTATCTTTCGGGTCAAACGCCGAATGCACGGCCCCTTTTAACAGTCGCGCCGCCCGCACATGCATGCCGCTTTCATCTGTTTCAAAACTGATTTGCGATTTCGGTTTCACCAGAAAGGCATTTTTGCCGAGCTTCATCAGCGCATGGCTATCACCGCCCTGCACCTCGACAAATTTTTTGCCACTGGGCTGAGCGGTGGTTCGAATATCGGCATCACCGATAATCAATTGCGCAATATTATTGCCGTTGCGCGCCGCATCTTCTGCTTGCGCCACATAAGGCAGTAGGGCAAGCGCCGACGCATAAGCCGACACACCGCCGATAAATTGTCTCCGATGCATGAAACCCTCTTCTTATTTTTATTCTTTTTCCAGTTTAAGCCGAATTCGCTTTGCTAGTAATCGCTTTCTTTGGCAATCCAACTATTGGCTTCCAAATTGGCTTTGGTCGCCGGATTGAGATTGCACTCTTGTGCCGACGCAACCGCAGACACCAAATTGCCCTTGCCGAACTTAATATTCATTTCTTGATTGGTGTAAACCAATTTCGAGGTGCGTTGGGTTTCTTCGCCATTACCTGTGTTCGAACATTGCTTGTCAGCAATTTGGCAGGTCGATTTTTCGCAATCATTGCCGCAATCAACCAGAAACGTGCTGACACGAAACCCTGCCTTACTGGCGGGACAGGCACCACCATTATAAGTTTTCGGCGCAGGTGTCGCATCCCAATCTTGATATTTATAGCAGCGAATATTGATTTTGCCTTTTTTCTGCTGGCGGCGTGTGCCCGGCCACAAAGTAATGGCATCGGTTTTATCGAAAACATTTTTAAAGTCAGAAAAATGCTCTTTAATCGATTGCACCATATCAAGGCATGTATCATCAGCCCGCAAAAGCCGACCGGCGCTATGATGCATGATGGTCGACTGAATGCCGCTATTGAGAAGCTCAACTTCCAAATGAACTTTGCGGACAATCGCCTCATGCTGGTTTTTCAAAGTCGCAACCTTTGACTGGTAAATATAGTCGCCATAACCGGTGACACCGACGGCTGCCAAAATGCCAATAATGGCCACCACCACCAATAACTCAATTAGTGAAAATCCTGCACGTTGCATTTTATGACCTGTAACCCCACTCAAGAAAATTTAATTCACCATAAATGCTTGTGAATTCGCCTCGCGTCAAGTGTAAGAAAAACCCACGCAGGCAACCGATTACCCGTAAGCAAGCATCACGCCAACAGTGGCAAAACCGCGCGCTGCACCGTAATCGCACATTATTTACTTTACCCTGCCGCCATCTTGTGGTGATTAGTCAATTACTGCCCTTCGCACTAAGGCCCCTAAGGACAGCTGCCCCCTAACTGACGAACAGAAGGGGCATTACGATAATGCGTCTTAAGGGAGCTATAAGGAACGACGAAATGGCAACCGGTATTGTAAAATGGTTTAACCCAGACAAAGGCTACGGCTTCATCGCTGTTGAAGGCGAAGATGATGTATTCGTACACATCACTGCTGTTCAAGCCAGCGGTTTGAACCTGGCTGAAAACATGAAGATCTCTTTTGAAAAAGAGCAAGGCAAAAACGGCAAATGGTCGGCCGTCAATCTGACGGAAGAAGCCTAATCTAAATGAGCGCGCTTCGGCGCGCTCATTTTTTTCCGCCCGTCTTGGGGCAAGAATAATAACAAAACGCGCCTTAGCGCCTCGCCTCTCGGCAAGTTTTTCCTCCACTGTGACTTGGAATTTACGGCTCTGAAGCCTAATATTGCGGTATGAGTATTGTGCGACGTATTTATAGTTTGGTCATTTTCGCGGCCGCCTCATGGGCAATAATCGTAACTGTTTTATCTATTTTAGGTGAGCCGGTATATTTCTACCCCACCCAAAACATGCCGAGCGATGACGCACCACTTCATCGCATGGAAGTATTGCGATTAACCATGTTTTTGACCTTTGCCTATTTTGCTTTGCTGCATATTTTCCAGCCCAACAAAAAGTTTTCAGCCGGTCATGTCCTCATTTCCATGATAACTGTGTTAACAGTTCTGTCCGCCATCACAAGTGTGACGCAAAATTTCAGATTTAACGAATTCGGTTATTTGGTCGCCATCAGCCTATCGGCTGCTGCCATATTCTTTGCCTCGCGTCCGCGCGTTCGGCGCTATTTCAAGCGCCACTAGTCACGCAGCCATCAAGCTGAACCTATTTGCTGCGCACAATACCCAAAATCGATAAGGCGGCGGCGGCAATCGCTGCCAAGCTCAATGAAATAAGCAAAAAGCTGACAAATAATTCCACCGGTTCGGCGGCTGTCATGCCGCGCGATGCAACCGGCAATGCGTCATGCCCCTGCTGTCGGGCAGCGCGGGCAATATTTAAGTTTCCAAATCTAATTAGAGGGTGGCGCAGAACAGGCAAACAGCGTGCGGTATTCCAACCCCGCCTTGCGATGCACAATCGCCTCTTGATAGGCGGCGCTGTGAAACATATCGAGATAAGCTTGGCGTGACGGATAGTGAATGATAATCACCTCATCCGCATCGGCATCACCCACAAAACCCAGCTGAACATCCTCGCGAAAGGCGACGGAGCCACCCAGCGCAAATATCATTGGGCCAACCACCGCTCCATATTCCGCATAGGCCTCGCGACCGCTTCGCTTCGGCGCGTTCATCTCCGGCGGATAGTCAGCTTGCGGCTTATATTTGATAATATTGACCATGCTGAAGGGGCCATCTTGGCCCGAGGCAACAACGCGCGCCAGCGCCTCTAATTGAGCCGAGCTAGGTTCAGTCGTCGTGGTGGAATGAGCGGTCATAACAGGTTTTACACCTTTCGATAAAATTTAAGCCAAACAGGCATCGCCAACAAAAAAACGGCGTTCACTCGCTGAAAAGAACCATATCTGAATTATCGATAAGGCCCAATGCCAAGCCGACTTGGAAAAAGCTTGTTATTGAAAACGGGCTTATTTCTTGGCTTGTATGGGCAATGGTGACGCCGCCGCAAATCTGCTTACAGCTTATTTTGGTGACCTCTTGGAGCATTGCGAAGTTAAAATAATATTCAGGCAAAGACGCATTTTTCTGCTGCTCGCGTTGGGCGTTTTTCGCCATTAATGACGCGCCAACCTGCTCAGATATCTGTGCAACGGCATCATGGCTTTGCGCCTCCAACCAGTGCGTCATGGATGAATAGGGGATTTCAAATATCACCTTATAGCGGTCCGCATTCGGCGCGTGATAATCAGCAATATCGGGGTCTAAAAATATCAAAGCGCGTGAAATATCTAACCCGTCTGAAACCAGTCTTGTTATTGCCGATATGCCTTTTTCCTCATAAGGGTCGCCCTGCGTGATGAGCAAAAGGGGTTTTTGAGGCGGGTGCTCGTGCCAGTGCTTACTTAAACCTTGTAAGATTTGCGCGCTAACACGCTCAGGGTCTCTCTCGTCATATCCGCCCATCCCTTCAATGATAAGCGGGTGATAAGACTGCAGCGCCTCTATCATCGCCCTATAGAGCCAATTGCCAATCGGGCGTCGCAACCAAAGGCGCGATGATGGTCATTATGCGGATCATAGAGGTAGCTTAACTATCAAAGCTGCATTTTCAAGCACGAGCGGACGGCCAAGATGGTTTCAGTTAATGAGGTGACTGGAATTTCAAAGCGACAGTCATTATTTCGCTGTGCACTCATCACCAAGCAACATTTCCTTGAACAGAGTTAAACTCTCATCATCTAAATCGCGGCTTGCCCACCAAACAGCATGCTCATTTGTACCCCGCCGCTCATCAATGACCAGCCCCCACATA
>CBFHPF010000044.1:0-10929 GCA_965657665.1 Alphaproteobacteria bacterium
ACGGTCTGACAACCAATTTGCTGACCACATCATCGGGCGCGAAAATGGGCAAAACGGCGCAAGGCGCGGTCTGGCTCAATGACGACATGCTGCCGGTTTATGATTACTGGCAGTTCTGGCGCAATACAGAAGACGCCGACATTGGCCGCTTTTTAAAGCTGTTCACCGAATTACCGCTAGATGAAATTGCCCGCCTCGAGAAACTCGAAGGCGCAGAACTGAACGACGCTAAGAAAATTCTCGCCACTGAAGCGACCGCCATGTGTCACGGGCGCGACGCGGCTGAAAAAGCTGAAGCGACCGCTCGCGAGACATTTGAGGGCGGCGGCACCAGCGCAGATTTACCAAGCGTCGACATCAGTACAGCCGAATTGTCTGAAGGTCTTGGCCTCTTGCAAGCTTTCGTTAAAGCCGGATTGGCGGCTTCAAATGGCGAAGCGCGCCGACTGGTGCAAGGCGGCGGGGCTAAGGTAAATGACGCGGGGCAAAATGACATTGGCGCAAGCTTGACTGCCGACGATGTTCACGACGGCATTATCAAATTATCTTTCGGTAAAAAACGCCACGTGCTGCTGCGCGTGATTGATTGATTTTTACTCAGTCAGTTCTTCCTGCGGCAGGTCAGGAATTAAATCATCAATATTATCGGGCAAACCAATGCCAAGCTCGAAGATGCGCCGGAACACGCCCGGGGTTAGCACGGATAATGGGTTAACCAGAGCGCTGGCTTTACCATCCGTGCCGGAAATACGATAACCGATGCCGACCAGCCCCTCGCCTTCACGGCTGGCCAAAATACGCCCGACCAACGGAATTTTCCCGAAGAAGGAATTGATTGAATAAGCAGGCACGAGCGTGCCGCCGACATCAATATCACCGCGCGAAAAGTCATAATCACCCTGCATAGTGAGGCCGACAGCCGGGCCATGCATGCGCCCGTCATCAATGGTCAACTTGCCATTATTGACAACGAAATTGCTTTGCAGCTTGCGAAACTTAATCCCTTCACCCGACAAGGTATCAGCAATGCCCGATAGTGAGGCGAGCGAAAACAGCGACGCCAGCACGGGCACATTGCGCGCCCGAAAGCCGACCATTGTCAGCCGACCATCCATATTGCGCTCGCGGTTTTCTATATCGCGCTGCGTGTCATACAACGTGCCTTGCATCACCAAAGAGCCGCCGAAAACCTCTTTCTGCAAATCCAGTAGGCGCAAAACATTACCGGTATTTTCGGCTTGCACGGCAAAGCTCCGGGTTTTATCCGTCTCGCGATCAAGACCGGCAATAACCGATGTGCCGTCTTTGAAGACGCCGTCAAAAGTCAATTTTTCATGCAGCTCTTTTTGCCGAATAAGGCGCATTCGCACCCCTTGCATTTCTTCTTCATGCGCGCCGAGCAGCCGCTCAAATTGCGCCTCCATAATGGCTTCAGGCCCTAAGAATTTCAGAAAGCTGAAAGGCTCCGGCTCAAACTCAATATCCTTATTGGCTGTGCCGAGCAGTTCTGCCACATCGAAAGCATCAGCCTTCACAGACGCGAAAACGCTGCCGGCATCTTGGCTGATGCTGATGCGCAAATTCTCATCACGCCCCAAAGAAAGCGGCGTTATTTTAAGGCCGGTCAGCACTTGCTTGTCGAAGGTTAAGTTAAAATCCGTGCGGCCCGCTTCGGGCAAACTCATTGTGCCGTCAATCGCTGCCATATCGCCATCATCATCATTGCGAATAAGCGCTTCGATTTTCGCGGGCTGGCCCTGCGGTTTTTCATAAGCCAAAGGACGCGGCATAAAACGCGCCGCCAACAAATCGGCATTTACCTTGAATTGCCTCGGTTGATTGAGCGGCCCGTCAATCTGCACACTGGTATCTACCAAACCATCAAAGCGCTGACCAATCCAAGCCTGGCCCAAATCGGCAACATCTTGTGGCGAAAACACACCGCTCACCAACAGGCGCGATTTATCAGCCGCCTTATCACCAAATGGCTGCCGCCAATCAATGTCGGTTTCAACACCATTCACCGCCGCCGTGCCGTTCATCCGCATGCCTTGATTGTCAATCTCGACCAGCACCTGCCCTTTATTGATTTCAAACGGCCCCAACTTATCGTCAATCGCAACATCAGCAGCATCGGCTTTTACCTGATAGGTTATCTTGCGTTGAGCCGGTTTGACAAAAATCGGCAGCTTCAGCGCCACTTGCGCGCGCGCATCGCCTTGTATGCGGTCAAAGTCAAAATCAATGTCGCGCAATTGATTAAACGGCGGCGCGCGTAATGTCCGCATCGCATCTTTAATCGGGCCGAACGCTGCGAAGCGAATATCAAAATCGCTCTTCGGGTTTCGGAAATCATCCGTGCCGAAAAAACCGTTTTCCAAATTCAGTGTCGACACGCCCTGCTCAGCAGCCGGCACGCGCACGCGCCCGCCTTGTGTTTCGACTGAAAAACTTTTGCCCCGCAGGCTAAGCTTGGCATTGGTATTTTCTATCGGCGGCGCATCCCTTAAATAGCGCACGCCAATATCGCTGAAATTTAAATCGAACCGCAGCGCATCCTCGCGCATCGGCGTGCCGGGCTCACGATTGACCATCTCATCAAGGTCAACATTCAAGGTCAGGCGACCATCGCGCAAAACCCCACCGATCAGGTTTTGCTTTGCCCAAGCGCGCGTTTTCGGCGCAATCGGCAACGGCCAAAGCGCCTCAACGGCGGCACGGCTCATTTCGCCAAACCCAATATTTAGGTCAAACTTCGGATTGGTATCACTTACCGTCACCACGCCGGTCAACTCAGCGCGACCGAAATTATGCAATGCAGAAAATCGATCAAACGTTATCGCCGACGTGCCGTTATCATAACTGAGCTGTGTATCCAGGCGGGCAATATTGACTTTTTGGCCGAATATTTTCGGCAAATTAACGCTCACGCCCAAGCCGTTCAGACCGACATCCATGCGGGCCAGCCGACCGGCAGCGTTTTGCGTGTAGTCAATTTGTCCGTTTAAATTACCGGCCACCCCACCAATGCTGAAACGCACATCATTCAAATCGAGGCGGCGGGCGGCGAAATCTGCCTGCACGCCAAGCGTCAATTCCTCTATTGGCAAGGGCTGCTCGGCCAGAACAACATCGCCGGGCGCAACGTATAGATTCGCTTGGCCGTTTAAGGGCCGCCCATCACTGCTGATATTCAGCGCAATTTGCGCGGTAATCGGCAAGCGAACGCCTTGCAGCGGAGCCAATAATTGCGAAAACCTGCCAATATCGCGTGGGTTGATATTATCCAGCGCAATGTCGATATGCCCACCCCAGTCTTGTTTGAAATAGCCGACAGCATCAACACGGCTGGCCATTTCACCTTCACTATAGGTTAATGTGGCCGCCAAACGCAGCGCATGAGTATCGCGGGTTAGTAATATATGAGACTGCTGGTCATCGGTGTTTTTGGTCTGCCCGATAGAAATCGACCGCACAGTTAAGGACTGCAAATAATCGATTATGCTAGCATCACCGCCTGTCCCTTCACCGGGCAGCAGTCCGGCAATCGCGGGCGATGTATCTGCATCGGTCTTCGGCGCAATATGCAAATGCCGAACCTCAATTATCGCCGGTAAAAGCTGCCACTGTTCGCGCAGGGCGCGCCCGCTCGGCACAATCGTGACATCGGATAATTGAATTTCATCATTGTCGCGGCCAACCAGCGACAGACCGTCAATTTTTAAGCCGAAAATCGCCTCATTATGCGCCCAATACAAAACCGGTCGCGTAACGGTTACGTCTTGCATGTTCAGGCGCGTTTGAATGAGCGATGTCAGCGGTGTGGCAATAAAGCCGAAAGAAACCGGCGTAAAGCGTGCAGTAAGCAAAAACAAGCCGACAACAAGCAGCAAAGCGGCCAAACCGCCCGTCAAAACTCGCGCAGCCCATCTCATGATCGTTGCTTTTCTCCTTCTTACCGTTGAAAGGACGCGCCAGCTTGACTAAAACAAAAGCAGCGCCACATTCGGCCTATAGTTTATGACAGAGTCTGCGCAAACGCGCATCCCAATTATCGGAGACAGCTATGTTGAATATTGGCGATAACGCCCCTTCTTTTTCCCTTCCAGCCAATTCGGCAGATGACGGCGCAGCGCGCACCATCGGTCTAAGTGATTTCAAAGGCCGCAAATTGGTGGTTTATTTCTATCCAAAAGACAATACGCCCGGCTGCACAACCGAGGCGATTGACTTCACCGCCGCCCAAAAGCAATTCGCCGCCGCCAACACAGACATTGTCGGCGTATCAGCCGATAGCGTCAAAAAGCACGATAACTTTGTCGCCAAGCATGATTTGGGCATCACGCTTTTATCGGATAAGAACCACGAAATGCTGAATGCTTATGGTGTTTGGGTTGAGAAAAGCATGTATGGCAAAAAATTCATGGGCATTGAGCGGGCGACTTATCTGATTGATGAAAAAGGCAAAATCGCGGGCATTTGGCGCAAGGTTAAAGTCAAAGGCCATGTCGATGCGGTGCTTGAAGCCGCGCAAGATTAATGACAGCAAACCATATGACATCACAGCCTGAAACCGTCAGCGCCGCTTGTTTGGCGGTTCTCAATACCGCCAATGCGCGTGAAAAAGCCGCGCAAGCGCGCCGTTCTGCCGAATTATGGCGGCATGGTAAATTAATACGCCACGCCCAGCCTGATAAGGGCGTTCAAAATAGCTGGCCCGACCGTCCGGCGCGGCCTGAAAAACCACAATTGCTTGAGCCACGCGACATGCCGCGGCGCAAAATTAGTGGCGAAAACGGTCGCAAAGCACAATTGCATGCGCTCGCGCATATTGAATTAAACGCCATTGATTTAGCCTTTGATTTGGTCGGGCGTTTTGTCGATGCGCCACTGCCCGATGCGTTTATCAGCGATTGGATGCAAGTCGGCGCAGACGAAGCGCGTCATTTTCTGATGTTGGATGACCGATTGGCCGAATTGGGCATGCAATATGGCGACCTACCGGCGCATGATGGCTTGTGGCAAGCGGCTTTTGATACCCGCCATGACCTTCCGGCGCGGCTTGCCGTTGTGCCTATGGTGCTGGAGGCGCGCGGCCTCGATGTCACCCCCGCTATGATGACAAAATTCAGCAATGCGGGTGACGATAAAAGTGCCAGAATGCTTGAAATTATCTACGAAGACGAAAAAACCCATGTCGCGGCGGGTGCCAATTGGTTCACGCAGCTATGCGCGTTAAATGCTGTAGAGCCGGAAGCCTGCTTTAAAGAGAAAGTCGCACGCTATTTTGCCGGTCAATTAAAGCCGCCATTTAACGTTGCGGCGCGGACCGAAGCCGGTTTGCCGGAAACTTACTACGCCTCAGGCGGATAATTTTCAGCGATGAAAGACTTGCAATTACATCCGGATTCTGACAAATAAATCATACAGATATCTGGCTGGACAAGCATGAATAGAATATTAGACAGATTGCGCGACATTTTTGCGGAGCGCCAAATCTATATACGCAAGAACGGTAGCGTCACCTATGTGCCGCTTTCGAGCCGTTCCCTTGGCCTTTTGGCCTCGCTTTTTATCATTATTGCGGCGTGGGTCGGCTTTGCCTCCGTTCAGGTTCTTTTCAGCAGCGGGCTTGGCGCACAGCGCGAACGCGAAGTGCAGGAAATGCAGCTGGCCTATGAAAATGAGCTGAATCGCCTCCGCCTTGCCTATGATGATTTAAACGCCGAATTGGTTTTGACGCGCGATTGGTTTAGCGAAACAACCGATAAGCTTGAAAAACGCCATAATGATTTGACCTTGGTTTTTGAGCAGCATGCATCAATTTCCAACGAATTGCGCGACATGCAAATTTCTTTCGCGCGCGTCGCCAAGCGCAATAAGCGCGATAAAAGCACCACTGAATTAGTCGCGCGCAGCGGTTCCGGCGATGTCGGGCCGATTGAAAGCCGCTCAATGGTTGAAAATCCAGCCGAAAACAGGGTCGCATTAACGGAAACAAAAACCGTTGAAGCATCGATTGATAAGATTGATATGCCGCATTTATCGAGCCGCGTTTATGACCGCGTCGCTTCGCTGGATTTGCGCCAGCAGGACCTGTTGGATGCGCTTGAAGAAAGCATTGATGAGCGTATTGATGAATATGAAAACGTCATCAAAGGCACTGTCATTCTCGAACCGGAGAGCTTTATGGCCAGCGTATTGCCGGAAGAGCAACGCGCCGTCGGCGGGCCTTACATTCCGCTGGAAAAAGAAAAGCCCGGCATTAATTCGCAATTGCACCAGCAATTATATCGCATTTCCAGCAATCTGGAGCGCTTACAGAACCTCAGCGCATCTGTTGCACAAATTCCGTTGGCCTTGCCGATACATGATTTTCGGGTGACCAGCCGCTTCGGCCCGCGTCTTGACCCGTTTAAAAAACGCGCTGCTTTCCATGCCGGTGTTGACTTCGGCACCGCGACCGGCACACCGGTTTACACCACCCTGCCCGGCACGGTAACACGCGCCAGCTATAAAGGCCCTTATGGTCTGGTGGTTGAAATTGACCACGGCAATGGCTTCCGCACACGGTATGGCCATTTGGCCCGTACCCGCGTGAGGCGCGGCCAACGCGTTGAATTCCAGCAGCACATTGCCGATGCCGGCAATAGCGGTCGTTCCACCGGCCCACATTTGCATTATGAAGTCTGGTACGAAGGCAAAGTGCGTGACCCACTCGCTTTCCTCGATTCCGGCAAGCAAATTTTCAATATTGCTGAAACGCTGACGGCGCCTCGAGCCGCCAAATAGAACTGGATATATTATGTCTGATAAACCGCGCACAAAATCTGCCCCGTCTATTCTCAGCCATGATATGCATGTGGTCGGCAAGATTTTCTCAACCGGCGATATTCAAATTGAAGGCCGCCTCGATGGCGATTTGCGTTCGCACGCTGTCACAGTCGGTGAAAAAGCCGAGATTAACGGCGAAGTCGCCGGTGACACTGTCACGGTTTTCGGCAAAGTAAAAGGCACTATTCGGGGTCGCCAGATTTACCTGTGCGCCACCTGCCGTGTTGACGGCGATGTTTATAATGAAGCTCTGGCCATTGAGTCAGGCGCGCAATTAAACGGTGCTGTGAAACGCGAAAAAGACCCGCTCAAAAATGCATCCATCAGCCTTGTGTCTGAAGAAGACGTGGTTAGCGGTCAACACATTTAGCGTTTATTTAATCGAGATCGGCAACCTCGCTGCTGCCACCTTCACCGTTTACCCGTTGCGCCAGTGCAGCCTCGATAAAACTATCCAAACCGCCATCCAAAACAGCATTCGGATTACCGCTTTCAACGCCGGTGCGTAAATCTTTCACCATCTGGTATGGCTGCAAGACATAAGAGCGAATTTGATGCCCCCAGCCGATTTCGGTTTTGGCATCAGCATTGGCGTTGGCTTCTTCTTCGCGCCGCTGCAATTCCATTTCATACAAGCGGGCGCGCAACATCGCCCAAGCCGTCGCGCGGTTTTTATGCTGTGAACGTTCATTTTGACACTGCACGGCAATATTGGTCGGAATATGCGTAATGCGCACCGCGCTATCTGTGGTGTTGACGTGCTGCCCACCGGCACCGGACGCGCGAAACGTATCGATACGCACATCGCTTTCCGACACTTCAATATCAATCGTATCGTCAATCACCGGATAGCAGCCGACACTGGCAAAGCTGGTATGGCGGCGCGCATTGCTGTCAAACGGCGAAATACGAACCAAACGATGAACACCGCTTTCCGTCTTCGCCCAGCCATATGCATTATGGCCTTTAATCTCAATCGTCGCCGATTTAATACCCGCTTCATCGCCATTGGTCTGTTCGATAATGGTCGCTTTATAACCTTTTTTCTCAGCCCAGCGCAGATACATACGCTGCAACATACTGGCCCAGTCTTGGCTTTCCGTGCCACCGGCACCGGCATGCACTTCGATATAGGCATCATTGGCGTCAGCCTCTCCTGATAAAAGCGTTTCCACTTCCATCCGCTCGGCGTCTTTTGATAAGGCTTCCAACGCGGCTTCGCTTTCAGCCACAATATCATTATCGCCTTCGGCCTCGCCGAGTTCAATCATCTCAACATGGTCAACCATATTGGTTTCGAGATTGCGGCACTCGGCAATGGCATTATCCAGCCTTGTGCGTTCTTGCATTAATTTTTGGGCGCGTGACGCGTCATTCCACAGGTCAGGGTCCTCGGCGAGCCTGTTTAACTCATCGAGACGTTTGAGAGCGTTCTCCCAGTCAAAGATGCCTCCTCAGCAGCTCCAGCGACTGCTTGATGCGGTCTACATATGTGGTGATTTCAGCGCGCACAAATACCTCCCGTGAAGTTGCGAAAACTACATGCATCTCTAAAGTAAGTAAAGAGCCAGAGAAGGTTCAGAGAAAGTTTAGGGAAAGTTCAGAGAAAGTTCAGTAAAACCGATTAATAAAGCCCGCCCGTGCCGGAACCGACTGTTTCGGTTTCCAACTCAGAGCGTTGTTTTGTAGTCCCGCCGCTGCCGCCACCAACAATGGCCTGCTTACCGCCCGGCGCCGGTTCTGTGCCGATTTTAAAGGCTTCCAGGATGACCGTCTCGTCATCAGGTCGCGCCAGCTTGCCGGTTTTGGCATTTATCCGCACCAGACTGACAGCCGGTGGCACACGGAAAGGCGGGCTAGGCTCGCTGACGAGGGCTTCTTCCATAAAAGCTTTGAAAATAGGGCCGGCAACTTTGCCGCCGCTTTCACCGCGCCCCAAAGAGCGGTTATCGTCATAGCCGACATAAACGCCGACCACCAAATCAGCTGAGAAACCGACAAACCAAGCATCGCGGCTATCGTTTGTTGTGCCGGTTTTGCCCGCCAGAGGTTTGCCGATAGCGCTGATACGGCGGCCCGTGCCGCGCTTAACCACGCCTTCCAGCATGGAGACGACTTGATAAGCCGTTTGCGGCGATAAAACCTGCTCGCGCTCATCCGGCAAATCAGGGGCGGTTTGCTCGTTAAAAACCTCTTCAGCGCAACCGATGCACGCGCGCTGGTCATGCTTAAACAGCGTTTTGCCATAGCGATCTTGCACGCGGTCAATAACCCTCGGCTCAACCCGTTTGCCGCCATTCACCAGCATGCCATAGGCCGACGTCAGGCGCATCAGCGTCGTCTCACCTGCCCCTAGCGACATTGCCAGCACTTTCGGCATGGTTTTATTGATATTAAATCGCGCCGCATAATCAGTGATTTTCTTCATGCCGATTTCTTGCGCCATGCGAATGGTCATCAGGTTTCGGCTTTTTTCCATGCCCAAGCGCAAGGTCGACAAGCCGTAAAAACGCCGTGCATAGTTTTCCGGTTTCCAAAGCCCTTGGTCTTTGCCTTGGTCCATCACAAACGGCGCATCCAACACCAGACTGGCCGGTGTGAAACCGCTATCGAGAGCGGCGGCATAAACAAACGGCTTAAAGGCTGAGCCGGGCTGGCGACTGGCTTGCGTCGCGCGATTAAACTCACTGGCCGAAAAGCTATAGCCGCCTACCATCGCGCGCACCCGACCGGTATGTGGGTCGAGCGCCACCAGCGCCCCATTGACTTCGGGGCGTTGCTTTAGCTCATAAGCAGCTGTTTCAAAACCGTCACCTTCACCGTCACTGACGCCTTGCGCTTCTGCAATCGGGCTGACCCAAATCACATCGCCGACCGCCAGCACTTGCGACACGCGCTTAATCGGCGGGCCCTTGATTTTATAGCCGTTCTCTTGCGATGGCGCGGCGCGCGCCCAGCGCATGGCCTTCAGCCCCAATGTGCCGGTCTCGGCGGTTTCTTCAAACCGTCTGGCCCGCGTCATGCGAGGCCGCAAACCGATTGTTGCCTCACGCGCTTCATCATCTGCCGTTAACACCACAGCCAAACGCCAAGGCGCTAAATCCGTCGGAATTTCAATTTCCGTCAGTTGCTTTGACCACGCCTCCAGCGTTTCCAATTGCATCACCGGGCCACGATAACCGCGCCGTCGGTCATAAACTTCCAAACCATCGCGCACACTGCGCTTTGCCATTTGCTGCAAATCCGTATCCAGCGTTGTGCGAATGGACAGGCCGCCGCCATAAAGCTGTTTCTCGCCATACAGACTGTAAACTTCGCGGCGCACTTCTTCGACGAAATACTCAGCCGCAAAACGGCGCAAACTGGCCGGACGGTCAGCAACCACCAAATCTTGTGCGGCAGCGAAACGCGCTTGCTCATCTGAGATGTAACCATTATCGCGCATGCGCCCGATAACCCAATTGCGCCGAGCAATAGCTCGGGCGCGCTTGCGGAATGGGTGATAATTATTCGGCGCTTTCGGCAAGGCCGCCAGATAGGCCGCCTCGGCAATCGTCAAATCACGCAGCGGTTTATCAAAATAATTCAACGCGGCAGCCGCCACGCCATAACTGCCAAGGCCGAGATAAATCTCGTTCAGATACAGCTCAAGCAATTGCCGTTTAGAAAAAGTGCGCTCCAGCCGCATGGCCAGCACAGCCTCTTTCAACTTACGCTCAATCGTGACATCTGATGACAGCAAAAAGTTTTTCGCCACTTGCTGGGTAATGGTCGACGCGCCTTCGAGCCGCCGACCGGTCGCCACATTGACGACATTGGCAAACACCGCGCGCAAAATGCCGGTAAAATCAATGCCCGAATGCTCGTAAAAGTTTTTGTCTTCCGCCGCCAAAAACGCATCAATCAAATGGTCAGGCGCGGTATCAATCGGCACAAAAATGCGCCGCTCTTGAGCATATTCAGCAATAAGTTTCCCATCACCCGCATGAGCGCGGCTCATAACAGGCGGCGTATAATTAGCCAGATGCTCGTAATTCGGCAGGCCACTATTCAAGCGCCACAAGACCAGCACCAACACAAAAAGCCCAATGGCTC
>CBFHPF010000045.1:0-10888 GCA_965657665.1 Alphaproteobacteria bacterium
GACAAAGCCACGGCTGCTTATGATGCCGGTGATTATAAAACAGCGCGGCGGCATTGGCAGGTTTTGGCTGATAATTTCGACCTCGCCGCCATGCGCAATCTCGGCCATTTATACCGCAAAGGGCTGGGTGTCGCCCGCGATGCGCAAAAAGCCCATGATTATTATCACGCCGCCGCCACACGCGGTTTTGCGCCCGCACAATATAATTTGGCACGTATGTATCTGGCCGGTGACGGCATTGAGCGCGACGCCGAAAAAGGCATGGGCTGGCTGCGCCGCGCTGCCGGACAAGGCTTTAAACCGGCAGCCGATTATTTGCATTTGATGACACTTAAATTTGAGCCGTTTAACGGCTAGCTCTTATTCGCGCCTATCACAAACTCAAGAGCCTATCTTAAGCCCGCCTAAAGCCCACCTAAAGCAAGAGACTAGGCTTTTGTCGCGGTGCGGTTTATACAAACAGAACGAAATGATTACGAAAGAGGGCGTTATGAATGTGATGCAGGGACAGCGCGGCCTGATTATGGGTGTCGCCAATAAAAACTCCATTGCGTGGGGTATCGCGCAAGCTTGCGCCGATGCCGGTGCTGAACTGGCCTTCACATATCAAGGCGAAGCGCTGTTGAAACGCGTCACACCGCTGGCTGAAAGCGTTGGCTCTGACTTCATCGAGCCATGCGATGTGACAGACGAAGCCAGCATGGATGCGCTGTTCAAAAAACTCGAAGCCAAATGGGGCAAGCTGGATTTTGTCGTCCACGCCATCGCTTTTGCCGGTAAAGAAGAACTGATGGGTCGTTATGTCGACACCTCATCAGACGCTTTTGACCGCGCCTTAAACATTAGTTGCTACAGCTTCACCGCTGTCGCTTGTCGGGCCGAAAAGCTGATGAGCGAAGGCGGCTCTATGCTGACACTGAGCTATTTCGGGGCTGAAAAAGTCATTCCGCATTACAACGTCATGGGCGTGGCAAAAGCCGCGCTTGAGGCTTCCGTGCGCTATCTCGCTTCCGACCTTGGGCCGCAAGGCATTCGGGTTAACTCGATTTCAGCCGGTCCCATTCGCACATTGGCCGCCGCCGGTATTGGCGATTTCCGCGAAATGCTAAAGTTCAACGAAGCCAATGCTCCCATGCGCCGTAATGTGACACAAGAACAGGTTGGCCGCTCCGCCGTGTATCTTTTGTCTGATATGGCGGAAGGCGTGACGGGCGAAATTCATTATGTCGACAATGGCTATAACACCATCGGCATGGGTGCCTTTGACGATATCAAAGCTGCCAAAAACTCAGGCTCTGAAGCAGACGGAGACGATGCGTAATGTCTGATAATAGTTTCGGTCATCTTTTCAGGGTTACGACCTGGGGCGAAAGCCACGGGCCTGCGCTCGGCTGCGTGATTGACGGCGCGCCGTCTCGCCTACCTTTGACCGAAGCCGATATTCAGCAATGGCTGGATAAAAGAAAGCCCGGACAAAACCGCTTCACCACTCAACGGCGCGAAGCTGACGAAGTGAAAATTCTGTCCGGCGTGTTTGAAGACCCTGAAACGGGCGCACAGGTAACCACCGGCACGCCAATACAATTGCTGATTGAGAACACCGACCAACGCTCGAAAGACTATGGCGACATTAAAGACAAATATCGCCCGGGCCATGCGGACTTTACCTATATGGAAAAATACGGCATTCGCGATTATCGCGGCGGCGGGCGTTCATCCGCGCGCGAAACAGCGGCCCGCGTTGCCGCCTCGGCTGTGGCGCGCAAAGTGCTGGACGGTGTCACCATTCGCGGCGCATTGGTGCAAATGGGGCCGCATAAAATCAATCGCGATAATTGGAATTGGGATGAGATTGAAAACAATCCGTTCTGGTGCCCTGACGCGCAAGCCGCCGCCCAATGGGAAGAGTATCTCGATGGCGTACGCAAAGCCGGTTCAAGCTGCGGCGCGGTGATTGAAATCGTCGCCTCCGGTGTGCCGGTTGGCTGGGGCGCGCCGATTTACGGCAAGCTGGATACAGATTTGGCGGCTGCCATGATGAGCATTAACGCCGTTAAAGGCGTTGAAATTGGCAATGGCTTTGACGCGGCGGCTTTATCGGGCGAAGAAAACGCCGATGAAATGACCAAAGACGGCTTTACCAGCAATCATGCCGGTGGCGTTTTGGGCGGCATTTCAACCGGCCAAGATGTTGTGGTGCGCTTTGCGGTGAAACCGACCTCGTCGATTTTGACCCCGCGCCAAACCGTTGATGTCGACGGCAATGAAACGGATATCGTCACCAAAGGGCGACACGACCCATGCGTCGGCATTCGCGCCGTGCCGGTTGGCGAGGCGATGATGGCATGCGTGCTGGCGGACCATAAACTGCGCCATTTGGGGCAGCACGCCGGCCAAGGCAATGGCCGGTAAAAAAGCAGTCACATTGAATGGCAAAGAAAAAAGACCCGCAACCGCGTCCCAAAACACGGCTTTATCTCATCACTCCGCCACAAATCGAGCTGGCGGTTTTTGCTGATACGCTTGAGGCCGCTCTGGCTGGCGGTGATGCGGCGTGTTTGCAATTGCGCTTGAAAAATGCCGACGGCACTGTCGCGCCGGAAGCTGATATTGCTGCCGCGATTGAGAAACTTATGCCCCTAGCACATGCGCATGACGTGGCTTTTTTGCTCAATGACAATCCGGCAATGGCAAAAAAATATGGCTGTGACGGCGCGCATATCGGGCAAAGCGACATGCCCTATAAAGAGGCGCGCGCGCTGATGGGCGATGATGCGATTATCGGTGTCACTTGTCATGACAGTAAGCATTTGGCAATGGAAGCCGGTGATGCTGGCGCGGATTATGTGGCCTTTGGGGCGTTTTACGACACCACCACCAAAGACGCATCCAGCCGCGCCACAGCCGATATTCTGGCTTTTTGGCAAGAGTTTGTGGAGCTGCCATGCGTCGCTATCGGCGGCATCACGCCTGATAATGCCGCGCCATTGGTCGAGGCGGGTGCCGATTTTATCGCCGCTTCAAGCAGCGTTTGGCAGCATAAAGACGGCGCAGCCGCCGCCATCATGCAGTTCAATCAGCTGTTTGACGACCTGCATGGCAAATAACCATACGAAATAGATGTTTTCCCACCCCGCGCCGCATGCTATTTGACGGGCAGATTAATCGAACAAGGTAAGCACCATGAAAATCAACGGTAATGAAATTCGCCCGGGCAACGTCATTAAGCACAATGGCGAATTATGGGTTGCGGTGAAACTGCAACATGTGAAGCCCGGTAAGGGCGGCGCTTTTGCGCAGGTTGAATTGAAAAACTTGCTGAACGGTTCGAAATTGAATGAACGCTTCCGCTCTGCGGACAAAGTTGAGCGCGTGCGCCTTGAACAAACAGATTATCAGTTTCTCTATGAGAGCGATGACATGCTGGTTTTCATGGATACGGAAAGCTATGAGCAGATTGAACTGCAAGCCGAATTTGTCGGTGACCGCGCGGCGTTTTTGCAAGACGGCATGAATGTGGTGGTGGAAAGCCATGAAGGCAAGCCGATCGGTATTCGCCTACCTGACCAAGTGACGCTGGAAATCAGCGAGACCGAAGCTGTGGTGAAGGGGCAAACCGCCGCTTCATCCAACAAACCGGCCATTTGCAATAATGGTGTGCGCGTGATGGTGCCGCCCTTTTTGGAAATTGGCGATAAAATCATCGTCGACACAAATGAAGTGACTTATTTGAAGCGAGCCGACTAATGGCACAATCACCGGCTATGAATGTCATGCGGGCGGCAGTTGAAAAAGCCGGTCGCGCCCTACGCCGCGATTTCGGCGAAGTCGAAAATCTGCAAGTCTCCAAAAAAGGGCCGGGTGATTTTGTCACCAACGCCGATTTGCGGGCCGAGAAGATTTTGTTTGAAGAACTGTCCGAGGCGCGCCCCGGCTACGGTTTTTTAATGGAAGAAAAAGGCGAAATTGCCGGTTCCGATTTGAGCCATCGCTGGATTATTGACCCGCTGGACGGCACAACAAACTTCATGCACGGCATCCCACATTTTGCCGTGTCAGTAGCACTGGAACGCGACGGCACGCTGGTTGCCGGTGTGATTTATAACCCGATTACCGATGAACTTTTTTGGGGAGAGCGCGGCCAAGGGGCTTTTGGCCCGGCCGGCCGTTTACGCGTCGCCGGTCGAGATAAATTATCGGAAGCGGTTCTGGCGACCGGTGCGCCGCATGGCGAGCGGGTCGGACGCGCCGAATTCATCACTGAAATGGAAACACTTCTGCCGAAAATTGCCGGTTTGCGTCGGTTCGGAGCGGCTTCACTGGATTTAGCTTTTGTCGCTGCCGGTCGGTTTGACGCTTTTTGGGAGCGTGGCCTCGCCCCTTGGGATATGGCAGCAGGCATTGTTTTGCTGCGTGAATCCGGTGGTTTAGTGTCCGATTTAACCAATCGTCAGAAAATGCTCGACAGCGGTCACATCATCGCCGGCAATGAAGTTTTGCATGCAAGCTTGCTGAAGCAACTGGCTAAATAATCGGTTTTACTCGGCCGCCTCGCGCCCGAATTGCAGCTCTGCCAGCCGCGCATAAAGCCCGTCTTGCACCAGCAATTCATGATGCTTGCCTTCTGCCGTCGCCTTGCCGTTTTCCATAACAATAATGCGGTCGGCTTTCAAAATCGTTGCCAGCCTATGGGCAATCACCAAAGTCGTTCGCCCTTCCATCAAATGCGTGAGCGCTTTTTGAACCAGCTTTTCGCTTTCTGCATCCAGCGCACTGGTCGCTTCATCGAGCAACAGCACAGGTGCATCGCGCAAAATAGCACGCGCAATCGCAATGCGCTGACGTTGCCCGCCTGACAGTGTGACACCGCGCTCGCCCAACTCCGTATGATAGCCTTCGGGCAAGCGAGTGATGAACTCGTCAGCCTGCGCGGCTTTCGCGGCTTCAATCACTTCTGCTTCACTGGCATCGGGCCGACCGAAACGAATATTATCCATAACGGTTTTGGCAAACACGACAGATTCTTGCGGCACAACAGATAGCGCACCGCGCACGCTTTCCGGTGCCATATCCGGCAAGGCCACATCATCAATTGAAATGCTGCCATTTTGCGGGTCATAAAACCGCGACAAAAGCTGAAAGACTGTCGATTTACCGGCACCTGATGCGCCAACCAGAGCAACGGTCTCGCCAGACGATACGGATAAATCAAAGCCCTCCAATGCCGAAATATCTGGCCGTGTCGGATATTGAAACGTCACGCCGTCAAAGCGAATACGACCTTTTGTCGGCTGCGGCAGCGTTTTCGGATTTTCCGGCGCTTTGATTTCCGGCTCAACTTGCAAAATTTCAACCAGACGCTCAGTAGCACCGGCAGCTAATTGCACCTCGCCCCAAACTTCAGACAATGCGCCGATTGAGGTCGCACACAGCACAGCATATAATATGAACTGGCTTAGCGTGCCGCCGCTCATAGAGCCGTCGAGCACATATTGCGCGCCAAGCCATAAAATGCCGGTGACACCGGCAAACACCAAGACAATGGCAATTGCCGTCATGGCCGCGCGCGCCAAAATGCGCAATTTAGCTGTATCAAAAGAAGCTTCTACAGCGCGGGCAAACAGCGCGCGGTCTTCTTTTTCATGGGTAAAGCTTTGCACGGTCTGCATCGCCGATATGGTTTCTGCCGCATGGCTGGCCGTGTCGGCAATGCGGTCTTGGCTGGCCCGCGCCAAACGGCGCACAGTGCGGCCGACGACAATCATCGGTACGATAACAAGCGGTAGCGTTAAAGCCGCCAATCCGGCCAATGATGCGCTGGTGTAAACCAACATCACGGCTGATCCGACAAACATAAACGCGTTACGCAGCGCGATGGAGGCCGATGAGCCGACCACCGTCTTAATTAACGTAATGTCTGCCGTAAGGCGCGACAATACTTCGCCGGTGCGGGTTACCTCAAAAAATGCCGGTGATAATTTGGTGATGTGCGCATAAACAGCATTGCGTAAATCTGCCGTCACACGCTCGCCCAACCAGGTGACAAAATAGAACCGCATTGCACTGGCAAGACCCAAGACAATCGCTACAACCAGCATGGCAAGAAAATAGCGGTCAATCGAACTGGCGTCTTCGGTCGAAAAACCATTATCAATCATGAAACGAACCGCAATCGGCATAACCAAGGTCGCGCCGGTGGCTGCCAAAAGTGCAATAAACGCTGCCAACACACGGCCCGGATAGGCTGCGATAAACGGCAATAAATTGCGCAATGGCCGAACGCTCTTCTGGCGCGGTCGACGTTTGGCGGCTTCTTCAATTTGTTCGACTGCTTCCGCAGCGTCATTTCTGGACATGTTTTTTCCTGTTCTGGCGCTGCTTATAGCAGCGAGGTCGGCCAACGACCAGCGCATAAATACGCCGTGCGACGGATAGTAAGTGCGTCGTGCGCAAGATAAAGCAAAAGCAATAAACATTGCTTGCACGCCCTGCCCGTCTTCGCTATATAAGCCGCTACTTGAAATTTTTAAGCCCCAAGGGCGAGGATAGATCGATGAAAAAAGATATTCATCCGGATTATCACATGATTACCGTCGCTATGACGGACGGCACAAGCTATCAGACCCGTTCGACATATGGCGAAGAAGGCACAACGCTGACTTTGGACATTGATCCGACAACGCATCCGGCTTGGACCAAAGGGTCTCAAACGCTGGTTGACCGTGGTGGTCGCGTCAGCCGCTTCAACAAAAAATTCGACAGCTTTATCGGCTAACAGACAGTCCGTTTTCGGACGGTGTGTTGATAGACGCTATTTGAAAAGGGCTTCCGCATCGCTGCGGGAGCCTTTTTTGCTCTCGCGCATAGCCTCTGTGCGGGCAATCTCGCCTTGCAGTAATTCAATGCGCGCGGCCAATTCTTCCAGCCCCATATCGCTCAAATCTTCTCGCACAAGCTGCGCCAGCACGCTGCCTTTTGGTGCCGTGATTTCCTCTTCCATCCTAAGCCCCTGCCTTTTATGGTTCGATAAACATGATAACCGAAAGTCGCCACTATGTCAGATACACTCCCTGAAAACATGCGTGCCATCGCCATTGGCGAGGCACAGACAGCTGAAAGCCTGCATATAGCTGAGGTAGCCCTGCCGCAATTTGGCGATGAGGAGATATTGGTGCGGGTAGCAGCAGCGGGTGTCAATCGCGGCGATTGTGTGCAGCGCATCGGTTTTTATCCACCACCGCCCGGCGCATCCGACATTATGGGGCTGGAGTTTTCAGGCACAGTGGTCGGCATTGGTAAAAATGTAGGTAAATGGGCAATTGGCGACCGCGTCGCCGCGCTGGTTGCCGGTGGCGGCTATGCCGATTATGCCGTTGTTCATGCCGCGCACGCTTTGCCCGTGCCCGATGACATGTCGTTCACAGATGCAGCAGCCTTGCCCGAGACGATTTTTACTGTCTGGGCCAATGTGTTTGAAGGTGGCGCGTTAAAACGCGGCGAAACTTTATTGGTGCATGGCGGCTCAAGCGGCATCGGCACAACCGCCATCCAAATGGCCAAACACGTCGGCGCACGGGTTATCGTGACGGCAGGCTCAGCTGAAAAATGCGCCGCTTGCGAAAAATTGGGCGCTGACCTCGCCATCAATTATAAAGAGAGCGATTTTGTCGCCTTATGCAATGAGTATACAGACGGCAAAGGCGTTGACGTGATACTTGATATGATCGGCGGGGATTATCTCGACCGCAATATTCAAACCGCGGGTATGATGGGGCGCATCGTCAATATCGCCTTTATGAACGGTTTTGAGGCAACCGCCAATTTTCTGCCTGTCATGCTTAAACGCCTCACCTTAACCGGCTCAACGTTGCGTGCGCGCCCGTTAGATGAGAAAACCCGTCTGACAAATGAAGTGAGAACGCATTTTTGGCCGCATATCGGCAGCGCGGTAAAGCCGGTTGTTGATAGTGTGATTCCCTTAGCTGAGGCCGGTCGGGCGCACAGCTTAATGGAGAGCAGCAACCATATCGGCAAAATCATTCTTGATTGCAGTTAAAACCGCCGATAATCCATCAACGACACTTTACACAGGCCGCACCTGTCGGCTATACCACTTGCATATCCTTTAATTGCACTTGTTTGTGGATGCATCAGTCATGCGATTTTTGATGCGTTGATAAACCTGTGTCTGCCATGGAGAGAGACATGACCGCACCGCTTATGCCGAAAGCCACCGCCGTTTGGCTGGTCGATAACACTGCGCTGACCTTTGACCAAATTGCCGTTTTTTGCGGCCTGCACCCGTTGGAAGTCAAAGGCATTGCCAATGGCGATGTTGCCAGCGGCATTAAGGGCATGGACCCGGTTTCCAACGGTCAATTGACGCGTGACGAAATTGAACGCTGCCAAAACGACGCGAGTGCCTATCTCGAACTGGCGGATGCCAAACGCGATGTGCCTGCGCCGAAAGCGCGCAAAGGCGCGCGCTATACGCCATTGTCCAAACGCCAAGAACGCCCGGGCGCGATTGCTTGGTTGGTTCGCAATCATCCGGAATTGAACGATGCAGAAGTCGGTCGCCTTGTCGGCACAACCAAGCCGACCATTCAAAGCGTGCGTGACCGTACACATTGGAATATGGCCAATATCACACCGCTGGACCCGGTTACATTGGGTCTGTGCTCGCAAATCGATTTGGATGATTATGTTGCCAAAGCGGCCAAGCGCGAAGAGCGTCGCCTCAAGCGTCTGGCACGTGAAGCCGCCAAAAACGGTGAGACTTTGGGCGACACATTGAAAGATGCGACGGAAACAACCGCACTGCAAAGCGAGCCGGTTGATGCGCCGACAGCTTATGAGCCTGCCGCCAAGCCAATTGATGACAGTCAGGTTTTTGCCGATATTCCAAGCACGCCGTCTGAAGACATGCAAGAAGACACCATTCGCCCCGAAGACGTTTTCAAAAGCTAGATAAAAGCCGATTTATTCGGCCAAAGAACTCCGGCTTAGCGCATTTATCTGCTCCTTAAGAGCCAGTTTTTTGCGCTTTAGCGTCCAAACATCAAGCGTGTTGGATGACATATGAGCCAATTGGCTTTTTATTTCGTCATCCAACGCCTTGTGTTGACGCTTTAAGCTGGAGAGACGTGCGTCGATACTCATTCGCCGGCTCCTCCACTTAACCAGCATGACAAACAAAAAATAGGCTGTCCAACGAATTCGCCTTTCCGGCTTTTTGCCGAAACCGTTTTCGACATGCTGAAGGACTTGCTATAAACCCATAAATAGGGTTAACTCCGCGCTGCCTTCGGGCAGTTTTACTGGGGACGATATGAGCGAGACAGTGAAAATCGGTATCATTATGGGCAGTCAATCAGACTGGCCGACCATGCAGCATGCAGCAGATATTCTCACCGAATTGGCTGTGCCGCATGAGGTTAAGATTGTCTCGGCTCATCGCACACCCGACCGCATGTATGATTATGCCAAAGCCGCCAAACAACGCGGCCTGAAAGCCATTATTGCAGGCGCCGGTGGCGCCGCCCATTTGCCCGGCATGGTTGCCGCGCTGACCACAGTTCCGGTTCTTGGTGTACCGGTTCAATCGCGTGCGCTATCGGGGCAAGACTCGCTTTTATCGATTGTTCAAATGCCTGCCGGTGTGCCGGTCGGCACTTTGGCCATTGGCGATGCCGGAGCGAAAAATGCCGCCCTTTTGGCCGCCGCCATTTTAGCCAATGAAGATGGTGAATTAAGCGACCGCCTTGAAGCATGGCGCGCCGCCCGCACAGCCGATGTTACCGATGCACCCGTCGAGGTTTCCGGTGACTGATACGCCTCTCGCGCCCGGCGCAACTATCGGTATTGTCGGTGGCGGTCAGTTAGGTCGCATGTTGGCCTTGGCAGCGGCTGAGTTAGGCCTCAAGAGCCATATTTTCTGCCCTGAAAGTGATGCCCCCGCCACCCATGTCGCCCATGCGGTAACACAAGCCGATTATGACGACGAAGCCGCGCTGCGACGCTTTGCTGAGGCCGTCGATGCGGTGACTTATGAATTTGAAAACATTCCGGTCGCGACTGTCAGTTTTATCAACACCACAACACAAGTCATGCCATCGGTAAAAGCGCTAGAAGTAGCGCAAGACCGCTTGCGCGAAAAAGACTTCATGCGCGCACAAGGTTTTGCTGTGGCGGCCTATTTTGACATTACCGATTTAGCGAGCTTGCAAAACGCGCTGGCTGAAACCGGCGGCGACGGCATATTGAAAACCCGCCGCTTCGGCTATGACGGCAAGGGCCAATGGCGCATCTCAACCGCCAGCGATTTGTCGCAAATCATCGATGAATTGGACGGCCAAGCCGCAATTTTGGAAGCCCTTGTGCCGTTTGAGCGCGAAGTATCTTTGCTGGTTGCGCGCGGGCAAGACGGCACAATCGCCACCTATCCGCCGGTTGAGAACGAGCATCGCAATCATATTTTATACCAGTCCACCATTCCCGCCACGCTTAGCGCGCTGCATCATCAAGACGCTATGGCGATGGCTGAAAAACTTATCGCCGCGCTGGATTATATCGGCGTGCTGGCCATTGAGTGCTTTGTCACGGCGGATGGTTTACTGGTCAATGAAATTGCCCCGCGCGTGCATAATTCAGGCCACTTAACCCAAGATGCTTGTCATTGCGGGCAGTTTGAGCAGCATATTCGCGCTATTGCCGGATGGCCGCTGGGCGATGCAAACGCCCATAGCGATGCGGTGATGACCAATTTATTGGGTGATGAGATTAATGACTGGCCGCAGCTTGCCGCGCAGCCTGCAACCTATGTGCATATTTACGGCAAAGCCGAAGCCAAGCCCGGCCGCAAAATGGGTCATGTAACGAAATTATC
>CBFHPF010000046.1:0-10868 GCA_965657665.1 Alphaproteobacteria bacterium
GGCGCGCATCGGGCGCGACAACCAAGGGCCGGTTTCCGGCATAGGCGGCCACACTGTTTCGTTCAAGCCGCCCAAAATCATCACATCGGCTTGCATCAAACGCGCTTCCAAAGGCCCCCAAATCGCCAAGCGTTTATGGGTTGGCCCTTGGGCGCGCAAGGGCTGACGCGACAACCACATATCAAACAGGTTCGGCCAATCGGCTTTTGAAATCGCACCGGCCAGACCGGCCTCGCTGCTCAGTCGCTCGAGCAAAGCCGCCAAAGCGCGGCCTTCTTCATCATCGGCAAATAACGCATCTTCATCAGCCAGTAATTTTTCCGCCGTCGCCACTAAAGCGGCAATATGCGCATCCATATGCGCCTCAAAAGGCAAAGCGCGCAACGGCTCAAAAGCCGCCGTCAACCGCGCCAAAAAATCAGCCACATGCGGCGCATCGGCAATATCCGTGTAGCGGCTATATTCATGTATTTGCGCCAGTGCAGCTTTCAGCCCACCAAAATCATCATCGGCTTGGCTGCTGGCCGGGCGTACCCCGCGCAACACTGCCGCCTCCACTTGATGCACTATGTGCATATGCGCGGCGCGGTTTTCAGCCAAGCAGGTTTTTGGATGCTTTAATAAAGACAATAAAGCGACCGGCGCAAAATCTTCTGCCAAACAAGTCAGGATATGGCGCAGCCAAACCGCCACCGGCCCATTGGCCAGCGGCTTACCGGCGCTGTCATCAACCGCGATATCCCAACGGCGCAACTCACCGGCGACACGGCGCGCTAGCTTGCGGTCGCGCGTTACCAGAGCAGCGCTTTTCGTGTCGCTTTCCAGCACTTCGCGCATGATAAGCGCAATTACACCCGCTTCGCTGCGCGCATCTGGCGCGTCAATCATATGTAAGCCGTCCAAAGCTTGCGGGTCGGGCGGGGTTTGTGTCGCCCAATCGGCAGTAATGGCGGCTGGCACCAAAGCGCGGTGCAATATGGCGCTGCGCTTATCGTCTTGTTGATGATGCGGCTTATGAAGCGGCCAGTCTTTGACCAAATCGCGGTCGCAGTGCATATGGATTAAAGTTTGCGCCATGCCGTATTGCGGATGCGATACGTCTTGCTCAATCGCCTTCCACAAGCCCGCATCAGCCGCATTATCCAGCCCCGGAAAAACCACCGCGCCGCGCGGTAAGCGGGCAATGACGCGCAATAAATCGGCAGTGGCGCGAATAGAGCCGGTTGAACCGGCGGCAATAACGGGATGGTCGGGGGCGCTAGCTGCCCATTGCGCACAACGTTGCAATAACAGCACATTGCGCCGATCCGTCGGGTCAAGGCAGCCGGTTTCCGCCAAATGCGCCGGCCAAAATTGCGTGATGATATTTAAAAATTCCAGCGTCTGCTGCCAGTTTTCCGCTAATTCATCGGGCACGAGAGACGGCAATTCAGCCCAATCAATCTGCTCGTTTTGCGCTTGGTCGAGAAACGCTTCCAGCTCAAAAGCCAGCGCCGATAATTTTACCGGATTAAGATTGCCGCCTTCCATATGCCCCGAGGCGGCGGCCCAAGCGCGCACCAATTTGAGTAAATGAAAATGCCGCGCCATTGGTTCAATCGCCGGTGGCACAGCAAGCGGGTCAGTTTCATTTTGTCCGCCAATATGCGGCGCGTCTTCATCCAAATCGCCCAAAGTATCGATGCGCGGCAACAATAAAGCGCCTTGGCCCGCTTCATCGGCCAAAATGAGAAACTCATGCGCCAATTGACGCGCGGCGCGGCGGGTTGGCAATAAAATATGCGCTTCATGCAAAGCGCATGCACCAAACATTTTTTGCCGCGTATCGGCATCATACAGCGTCTCGGCCAAGCGTTTCAAAAAAGGCTGGCCGGGTGCAATCGTATAAAGCTGTGCAGAATCACCCATAGCTCAGTGTAACACGCCGACCGTGCTTGCGGATTGTCGGCGGGGATGATTTAGCCCGATCGCTATCGCCTGTTGTGGATGAATGCCCATCAAGGCATAAGCCTACCAACCATCAGCGCAATAAATCTTCTGCGCTGGCGCGCCCTTCCGGCGTGCCGACATGCATCCACACCCCGTCCATCACATGGCCGAAAAGACGGTTTTCAGCCTGTGCCGCATCATAAATCTTGTTCAGCGAAAACGCGCCTGACGGCATAGCGTCAAACATGCGGGGGGTGAGAATTTGCACACCGGCAAAAACATAAGGCGCGGCGGCTTCGGTTTTGCGCCGCAAGCGCCCATCAGCCAAAAGATGAAAATCGCCCGTGCCGTCATAGCCACTGGTTTTTTCAACCGCCGCCAATAAAAGATGCGCGGTCTTATCATCGCGGTCCGCAACAGCCTGATAGGAGGCGATAAACCGCGCCAACACATTTTCTTTTTTATTTGCTTCTTCATTTTTTTGGTCGCGCCAGAGCACATCGCCATTAGCCACCAAAAACGGGGCGTCACCAAAAAAGCGCAAAGCTTTTTTCACCCCGCCACCGGTTTCCAGCAATGTGTCGCGCTCATCTGACAAAATAATTTCCACCGCGCCGTCATAATCGGCGGCAAAGGCGGCAATCGCCTCAGCCTTATGGTGCATATTGATAATGACACGGCGGATATTGACCGCTTCAAGACGCGCCATCATCCGCGCCAGCAAGCTTTGTCCGGCAATTTCAGTGAGCGGTTTGGGCGGGTCGCTCGGCGCGGCGCGCATGCGCGTACCTTTACCTGCCGCCAAAATCATTGCCGTATCAATCATCGGCTCGCCTTTCTTATTTTTCTTCGCCATCAGTTAAAAACTGCGGCGCGTTTATGTCCAGCCAATCGGCAATCGGGGCCAGAGACGGATGCGATAAATAGCTGCGCATATAGGCCAAAACGCGAGGCAAATGGCGCAAATAGCCGGGTTTATTATCGCGCACTGCCAGCCGATTAAAGATACCGGCAATCTTGGCATTACGCTGCACCGTGGCGATGGCAAAGGCGGCATCAAACTTGTCGGCTGCCGCCTCATCATCGCCAAAACGTGCCACGCGATAGGCCGCCAGCCAATGCGCCCGTGTCGCGGCATCAACATCAATGCGCGCATCGCATAAAAGCGACGATAAATCATATGCCGGATGACCGGCCAGCGCGTCTTGCACATCTATAAGCCCGACCCGAAAGCGGCTTTGCGCGTTCTGCCGCCAGATTAAATTAACCGAATGATAATCGCGCAAAACAGTTACTTTTCCGTTTACGAAACCGCCGGCCGATAGAGGCGATGCGTCATTATCCGGCAGATAATCTTGCACCAGCGCATCGCCCAATTTTTGCCACCGCGCCTGCCAGTCTTTGGCAGCTTCGGGCGAAACATCCAAATGCTGCGCCGGACAATACCAATCGGTAAATAAAGACGCTTCAACCGCCTGCACTTGTCCGTCATAAACCGGCAAAAAATCCGCCGCCGGAGATTGATGCAAATGCAGCAAATTGGCCACCGCTTCAGCATAGAATATCGGTCTGTCGAGCGTCGCATCATTCGCCAAATGGCGATCGCCGAAATCTTCCATCAGCGCAAAACCGTTTTCTTCATCGCGCGCCAAAATTTCCGGCGCGGCCAAATCATGCGCGCGTAGCCAATCCACCATGCGGCAATAGGCGGGCATGGCCTCGGCCAAATGCACCACCGCGCTATAAGGCTTGCCATCATAAATTGGCGGGCCATCCGGGCCTTTGGCCCAATCCATCAAAACGGCGGAACGCTCGCCAAGATGCAAACGCTCATAGCGGCGGCTGGAAGCGTCACCTGCCAAAGCGGCACGCTCCGCCTGTCGCCAATCCGTATCGGCCAAAAACCCGCCGAGTTGCGTGTCACGCGCGCGCGCCGCTTGAAGCGCGGCAATAATATCTTCGCCCGCGCTAATGGTTATATGGCGCGGCATGTTTTCCGGTGTGTTTTCTGCAAGCTGTGTATTATCGGGCAATTCAGCCAGCGATAAATGCACTATCACAGCTGGCGGCGGCAATAAATCAGCAGCGCGTTCCGACCATTCAATAAGACAGCAATGCGTGTCCAACGCATCAATAATACCCAGCTCGTCAATTTCTTGCGCCTCAGCGAGGCGATAAAAATCACTGTGCAAAATTGGCGGCACGGCCTCATCATAGGGCTGCACCAGTGTGAAACTGGGGCTTGGCACTTGTGTTTTCGCGCCACATTTGGCGCGAATAAGGCCCCGCGCGAAAGCGGTTTTGCCGGCTCCCAAATCCCCTTGTAAGAAAATCAGCCAACCGGCTTCCACCAGCTGCGCCAACCAAGCGGCACAACGCAAAGTGGCCGCCTCATTGGCGGCCACAAAGTGCATGTTATGCAAGGATTGCTGTTCGCCGACCATATACCGCTTTTAGCGGCCCAGCCGGTTTTCAGCAAGCTAGTAGCGATAATGCTCCGGCTTGTAAGGACCGGCTTTTTCAAGGCCGAGATAATCGGCTTGGTCGGTCGACAATTCAGTGAGCTTGGCACCCAGCTTGGCAAGGTGCAAACGGGCAACTTTCTCGTCCAAATGCTTCGGCAGCACATAAACTTGCTTGGCGTAATTATCGCCATTTTGCCACAACTCGATTTGCGCCAATACCTGATTGGTAAAGCTGGCGCTCATCACAAAGCTTGGGTGACCGGTGGCGCAACCCAGATTGAGCAAGCGACCTTCCGCCAGCAGAATAATCCGCTTGCCATCAGGAAACTCGATTTCATCAACCTGCGGCTTCACATTGTGCCACGCCATGTTTTTCAGCGCAGCAACCTGAATTTCGCTGTCAAAGTGGCCAATATTGCCGACAATGGCGCGGTCTTTCATCTCGCGCATATGGTCAAGCGTGATGATGTCTTTATTGCCTGTCGCGGTAATGAAAATATCGGCCATTGGCGCCGCATCTTCCATTGTGGTGACTTCATAGCCTTCCATCGCCGCTTGCAACGCACAAATCGGGTCAACTTCGGTCACCATAACGCGCGCACCTTGCGAGCGCAGGCTTTCAGCCGAGCCTTTGCCGACATCGCCATAACCGCATACAACAGCAATTTTACCCGCCATCATCACATCAGTGGCGCGCTTCACGCCATCGACCAGGCTTT
This sequence comes from Alphaproteobacteria bacterium, assembly GCA_965657665.1. Taxonomy (GTDB): domain Bacteria; phylum Pseudomonadota; class Alphaproteobacteria; order RS24; family RS24; genus UBA8337. The sequence goes on from CBFHPF010000046.1 coordinate 5,114, forward strand.
CGCGGCAGCCATACAGATTGTCAAATTTCGATTTGGTCACGGAATCATTGACGTTAATCGCCGGGATTTTCAGTGAACCGTCTTTGGCCATTTCATAAAGCCGCAACACGCCAGTCGTGGTTTCTTCCGATACGCCGACACAATCATCGAGAATTTCGGGATATTTTTCGTGACACAAAGTGGTCAAGTCGCCGCCATCATCGAGCAGAATATTCGGCGTCCAGCCATCCGGACCTTTAATGGTTTGTTCAACACACCACCAATATTCTTCTTCGGTTTCTTCTTTCCACGCAAACACCGGAACGCCGGTTGCTGCAATGGCCGCCGCCGCATGGTCTTGGGTTGAGAAAATATTGCAAGACGACCAGCGCACTTCCGCACCCAAAGCCGTCAGTGTTTCAATCAAAACCGCTGTTTGAATGGTCATATGCAAACAACCGGTAACACGCGCGCCCTTGAGCGGCTGTTCAGCACCATATTCTTCGCGCAGTGCCATCAGCCCCGGCATTTCGGTTTCGGCAATGGCAATTTCTTTGCGGCCCCAATCGGCCAGCGAGATATCGGCTACTTTATAATCTTGTGTCATGACAGACCTCCTGAATTTCACTGGTGTTTTATCAGCGAAGCGGGCTTTTGACAAGCAGCATATAAAGATTTCTTTATGTGATTATATGGAGCTTATTCTTCGCCGAATTTATCGCCGATAAGGGCGACCAGCGCCTGCAAAGCGGCCGTCGCATCATTACCGCTGGCGGATAATTCTATTTCGCTGCCCATGGAAGCCCCGAGCATCATCAGCCCCATAATTGATGTGGCATGCACGGTTTCGCCTTGGCGGGTGACCAGAATATCGGCGTCAAATTGCTCTGCCAATTGAACGAATTTGGCCGAAGCGCGGGCGTGCAAGCCGCGCTGGTTTTCGATTTTAACGCGCATTGATGCGGAAGCTGTGCTGTCAGACATAGAGCGGGCTTTTATCCGGAAATTTTTTTAATACGGCTTTCATTCAGTCTTTTGAACTGTCTTTCGCGCCTTCCAGCACTTCGCTGGCCACGGAGATATATTTGCGTGCTGCCTCTTTGGCCTGCAACACCGCTTCGGGCAAAGCAACGCTATCGCGAATCGTGGCGAATTTGATGAGCATTGGCAAATTAATGCCGGCAATCACTTCCACGCGGTCTTTTTCCAGCAGCGAAATAGCCAAATTGGAAGGTGTGCCGCCAAACATATCCGTCAACAAAGCCACGCCGTCGCCGCTATCAACCGCGGCAATCGCATCGACAATATCTTGCCGACGTTTTTCCATATTATCATCGGGGCCAATAGAGACGGTTTGCAGGTTTTCTTGCGGCCCGACCACATGCTCAACTGCCGCGCGAAACTCATCGGCCAATGCGCCATGGGTTACCAAAACCAATCCAATCATCTTTAGCTCCTTTTGCTTTTCTTAATGTGCCGCCAATTTGTGAGGCTGGCAAGTCTAGCGGTCGGCGTCATAAATCGCGCTATCGGTAAAGCCGTCTTTTAATGCCGCCACGGCATGATAAATCGTCAGCGGGGTTGTTGTATCAGGCGCATAAAGCGTCAGTTTCGGAAGCTGGTAAAACTGCCCGTCAATATTATGCGTGAAATATTGCACCTCAGGCAGACGCGGCACAGCGTCCGCCGCAGCAACCAAATCAATCGCCAAAGCCAGAGCGACCGGCGCATCAAACGGCAAGCGCAAAAGCCCCAGTCCGCGCAATTCCAATAATCCCTCAAGAGACGGTGCGGGCGCGGCCAGCAATACGCCGTCTTGCGCGGTCAATAAAATCCGGTCATCGCCAATAAGGCGCGCATGATGCGCATCTATCAAACGCGCTGCCAAACCTGATTTTCCGCTGCCCGCCGGACCTGTCAACAACACACCGCGCCCATCAATAGAGATTGCGGAGGCGTGAAGCGGCTCTGCTTTTCGCGGCGGGCTCATTAATTGGCCTCACCGGCTAGGGGTAAGGTCAAAGTGAAATAAGCGCCAACGCCATCAGGACGATTGGCAGCCGTTAAGTCGCCGCCATGGGCGCGGGCAATTTGGCGCGAAATTGACAGGCCGAGACCGGAATGTCCGGCCTGCAAAGCAGCTTTTTGTCTCGACACATCGCCAGTGTTTGAGGTGTTTGAAGCATCGAGCGGCTGGCGGGTGCGGTCGGTATAAAACCGCTCAAAGATTTTTTCTTGTGTGTCGGGTGCCAGACCCGGCCCCTCATCGGCAACAATCAATTGAACCGCGCCGTTTTGGCGTTGGCAGGTGATGAACACCCGCGCGCCATTCGGTGAAAAAGACACAGCGTTAGAGACCAAATTATCGATGATTTGCCCGATGCGCGGCTTTTGCGCCAAGACCATAGAACCGCTTTCGCAGCGACTGACCAAGCTCACCCCTTGGTTTTCAGCAATGCTATCTGAAAGCGCTTGGCTTATCCCATCTGCCAAATCGGCCAAATCAAATATATCGCTATCGCCTTGGTTAAGCTCGGCATCCAAGCGCGTCGCGTTGGAAATGTCAGAAATCAGTCGGTTGAGGCGCTGCACATCATTGTGAATAATCGCCATCATTTGTTCATAGGCTTCGGGGTTATCGGCCCGCTCAGCCGCCTCAATATTTTGCACCGCGCTGTGCAATGAGGTGAGCGGGTTTTTCAATTCATGCGCCACATCAGCGGCAAACCGGTCGATGGTGTGAATGCGCGCCACAAGACGCGCCGTCATGCCCCGCAAGGCGGCCGATAATTCGCCTATTTCATCGCCGCGTTTGGCGTAATCGGGAATGGTTTCCAGCCCGGGCAGTGTCGGGGATTTGGCTTCAAAGCCGCGCATCGCCGCCGCCAAACGGCGCACCGGCACAATCAGCATGGTTGCCAATAAAAGCGAGGTGATGAGATTGACCACTAAAGCCATGGCAGATAATTGCAAAACCAATTGACGCTCTTCGGCGACAATGCGGTCAATCTCGCCCGGCTGGGTGGTCAGCATGAGCGCGCCTGTGATGGCGCGATAGCCCTGCACCGGCACAGCCACTGTCAAAATATCACCGCCCTCTTCAGATTGGCGTTGTAAACTGGCAGCCCGCCCCCGCAAGGCGCTGGTCACTTCCTCCAGCTGGCGACCATTGGCGGCATTTATCTCACTCAATACCGGCGCCGGTGGGCGCAAAAAGTGTTGGATTTTTTGCGCCAGACCGGAAACCAATCCGGGCATTATTTTATCTTCGTCCATGGGTGGCAATTGCTTGGCGATTACCTGCGCCGAGCGACCCATATTGGCGCTGTCCAAAATCAACTTGCCGTCGCGCCCGTAAAGCCGCAAACGCGCGGTCGAAATCTGCCGTGCTTGACCAACGACACGTTGCGCATCGCGCATGGCCCAACGTTGCTGCGGGCCATCGCGCAATAATCTGTCCAACAAAGACGGCTCAAAAAACTGAAACGGGTCTTCAACCCGCGCCGTTTGACTTAGCGCACCGGCAATCAGCTTGGCCTGCGCTTCAAGGCTTTGCCGATAGGCTGAGGTCAGCACTTGGCGCGCTTCGTGCAGCGCCAAAAAGCCGACCACCAACACCAGAAGACCCAGCATATTCAGACCGACCAGACGGGTCAGCATGGAGCGTCCGGTTAATCGCATCATTCGGTTTCTTTAAATTTATAGCCGACGCCGTAAAGCGTCTCGATGGCGTCAAATTGCTTGTCAACGACGCGGAACTTGCGGCGCAGACGTTTAATATGGCTGTCTATCGTGCGGTCATCGACATAAATTTGGTCGTCATAAGCCGCATCCATCAGCGCATCGCGGCTTTTGACAACACCGGGGCGACGGGCCAGCGCATCCAATATCATGAACTCGGTTACCGTCAGCGCAACCGCCTCTCCGCGCCATAAACAATCATGCCGATCGGCATCCAGCGTCAATGCGCCGCGTCTCAAAACATGCCCGCTTTCTTCATCCATGCTGGCATTTGGCGCGGCGGCACGCGCCTTGGTGCGGCGCAAAACGGCGCGAATGCGTTCGATTAACAGACGCTGCGAAAACGGCTTGGTGATATAATCATCCGCCCCCATTTTCAGGCCGAATACTTCATCAATTTCGTCATCTTTTGAGGTCAAAAACACCACTGGCATTTGGCTGGTCTGGCGCAATTTACGAAGCAATTCGAGGCCATCCATACGCGGCATTTTAATATCAAAAACCCCAATATCCGCCGGTGTTTGCGCTAATCCTTCAAGCGCGGTTTCGCCATCGGTAAAGCTGCGCACGCCAAACCCTTCGCTCTCCAGCGCCATGCGCACAGAGGCGAGAATATTGGCATCATCATCGACCAAAACAATTTGTGTCATGCTCTTTTCCCTTTTGAAAGAAGGTAAGCTTTTGCAGCGGCTTTGAGAAGGAAAATTGCCGCCCTTCGTCTTTGCGTGAAGACATGTAAAAAACATTAACATTAATTGTGGCAGGCATGGGGCAGACGGCTTGCGTCTAACCGGTCAGTCGCATATATTCCGGCAATTCGGCCATGCTTTTGGGCGTCTGCAATAGTTAGTTATATTGACCTGCGGGGACAGTTTTATGAAACAAACCGGTTATCACATCAGCAAAAACGGCGTTGACGGCCAAGGCCTCGAAAAGGCGGCTGCCGTTTACTGGAACCTGCGTCCGTCGCAGATTTATGAAATGGCACTGGCCCGCGGCGAAGCCGAGATTGCAGGGTCCGGCCCATTGCTGGTGAAAACCGGTTCGCACACAGGCCGTTCGGCGCAAGACAAGTTTATTGTCCGCGATGCGACGACCGAAGATAATGTTTGGTGGGACAATAATAAGTCGATGACTGCCGAGCAGTTTGATGCGCTGCATGAAGACATGCTGGCCCATGCGACAGATAAAGAAATTCTGGTGCAAGACTTGTTTGGCGGTGCCGACAAGACCCATCGCCTGGCGACCCGCGTTGTCACTGAGCTGGCATGGCACTCACTGTTTATTCAAAATCTGCTGATTGAGCCACAGCCGCAAGAGCTGGACAGCTTTGATCCGGATTTTTTAATCATCAATATGCCGAGCTTTAAAGCCGATACGGCGCGCCATGGTAGCCGCACGGAAACCATGATTGCGGTTAATTTCGACAAAAAGACCGTGCTGATTTGCGGCACGTCTTATGCCGGTGAAACCAAAAAATCAGTGTTCTCCATGCTGAACTACACATTGCCGGCCAAGCGCGTTATGCCGATGCACTGCTCGGTTAATGTCGGCGACGCCGGTGACAGCGCCGTCTTCTTCGGCTTGTCAGGCACAGGTAAAACCACATTGTCGGCTGACCCGAACCGCGTTTTGGTTGGCGATGATGAGCATGGCTGGTCAGAAAACGGCGTGTTTAATTTTGAAGGCGGCTGCTATGCCAAGATGATTAATCTGTCGGCTGAAGCCGAGCCGGAAATTTATGCCACCACACAGCGTTTCGGCACAGTGCTGGAAAATGTTGTGATGGATCCGGACAGCCGCACGCTGGACTTTGATGATAATTCATTGGCTGAAAACTCACGCGGTGCTTATCCGCTGAGCTTTATCCCTAATGCGTCTGAAACCGGCACAGCGGGTCATCCGAAAAACATCATCATGCTGACGGCAGATGCGTTTGGCGTTTTACCGCCCATTTCGCGCCTGACCCCAAGCCAAGCCATGTATCACTTCTTGTCCGGTTATACCGCCAAAGTGGCCGGTACCGAAAAAGGTG
>CBFHPF010000047.1:0-10827 GCA_965657665.1 Alphaproteobacteria bacterium
AGATTTCGATAGCAATAGCGATGCCTCGTCAATGAACATTGACCAGGACGCTGAAATTATCGTCAAAGGTAAAGCCAAGCTGGATAGCGGCATTGAAGTCGGTCTGCAAGTTCAGTTCGAATCTGCCTCACAGAATACAGGTGCAAAGCTTACTGAAGATGGTGGTGATTATTCTCTCTCATATAAAGAAGACGACCAAGTCGACGAGCACTATATCTACGTCAAAGGCAATTTTGGTAAATTCGTTATCGGCTCTGAAAACTCAGCAGCTCGTATGCTGGAAGCCGGTCACGATAAATATCTCGGCTATTCACAAATCGAAGACAATTTCTTGGCTGGTTTGAAAGTCGGTTATACACAAGCCGTGCACACAAAGCTGACCGGTGACAACCCGAAATTGACTTATGTATCGCCAAAATTTAGTGGTCTGCAAGTCGGTTACTCAATGACACCGTCAACCTCAAACTCAGGCGGCGATGACTTTGGTATTGAAGATGATCTGCCGGGTACATCATACGGTGTGCGCTATAAAGGCAAAGTCGGTCCGGCCAAAGTGGCTGTATCTGTCGGTTCAGAGTCTGTAGACAATGCTGCCGGTGATTCAAAAGAAGACAGCTCAACACGTCTGCAAGTTTCAATGAACGGCGTGAAGTTCTCATACAACGATCTGGAACGCGACACCGGTTATGGTGCAGCTACATCAGACACATACAACAACATCGCGCTGTCATATAAAGTCAGCAAGAAGCTGGTTGTAGGTCTGGACATGCAGACAGACGAAGATGATGCAGGTGACACAACATACGAACATTCACGTATCGGTGGCACATACAAGCTGGGTTCAGGCGTGAAGCTGACTTTCTCAACCAATACGGCTGAAGAAGGCGAAGACGAAAGCAGCTACACAGCTGTTGGTCTGCTGATGAAATTCTAATCTTAACTGATTGGTTTTTTTGAGATGGCGGGGCTTCTGATAAGAGGCTCCGCCATTTTTATTTTGTCATCTAACTGACATAAACTATGGTTATCGAAACATAGCGATAGCTATCGCATATTGATTTCCGCGTATCTGCCGCGTCTTGGGCAGACTGTATCCGACAATAACAAAAACAAGGATATGGATCATGAACATCCACCGCAAAACCATTGCGTCTTTTTCAGGCCTCGCCGCTTTATTTGTGACGAGCGCTCTCTTACCGGCGCAAGCCGAGCCGCCCAAGCTTTCCGTTGGCGGCTATTTCACCCAATCGATTAATCTGCTCGATGCCGACCATGCGCCGGGCGACACAACGGCTGATGTAGAAGACGAAGTGCTGGCGCAAAACGCCGAAATTCACTTCAAAGGCAGCACAAAATTGCGCAGCGGCACGGAAATTGGCTTTCGGGTCGAATTGGAAGCCGAAGCAACTGGCGAAGGTGGCGACCAAATAGACGAGCATTATCTCTATTTGAAAGGCGATTTCGGCAAGCTGATTATGGGCGCTGAAAACGGCGTCGGTCACCTCATGCAAGTGCGGGCGCCCAGCTTTGTGCCGGGGCTAAAGTTCTTCGATAATTCGATTACCGATGACGCGATTGAAAAGGCTTATGACTTGTCTTTGGATGCCTCTAACGCCATTGAAGACGCGCATATGTCGACCAAGCTGGAGCATATTTCCGGCGATGCCAATAAGCTGAGCTATATGACACCGCGCGTTGGTGGCTTGCAATTCGGGCTGTCTTTTACGCCGAATAATGAAAACAAAAACGGCGGCGAAAATAATGCCGTGGATGTCAGTGAAGGCAACCAAACCGACATTGTGGAAATGGCACTGCAATATACCGGCCGCCGTGGCGGGGTCAGCTATAAGCTGGGCTATTCAACAGTTGAGGGCGAGACGGAGGGCGCGGATCTTGACCCTGAAAGCTCCAGTGTCGGCCTGCAAGTCAAAGTTGGCAAATATCAGTTTGGCGGCAATCAGTCGAAATATGAAAATCTCGGCACTGTTGAGCGGGAAAAATACGCCGACAGCGAGAGCGTTGAAACGGTCAGTTATGGGCTGAAATACAAGCTCAATAATCGCACGCATCTTGGCATTGGCTTTACCGAAGGTGAGGAAACGCATCTCAGTAACGGCCTGAAAACCACCTATGAAGAGATGATGATTGGCGGCGGCACGAAGCTGGGCGACGGGGTCAGTGTTGGCTATTATTACACTGAAACTGAAGCGCAGCATGGTATCGGCGCTAACTCAGAAACAGCTGATGTGTCTCTGGTTGGGCTTACCTTAGCACTGAAACTTTAGAGGCTTACTAAAACGAAAAAGACGGGCGACGGGATAACCGCCGCCCGTTTTGCTTTACCCGTTTTGGGCGGCTTTTTCCAAATCCTCGGTCAAATTGCGACCGGCGAGGAAATAGTGGATGCAGCCCCAGATATTAAGCGACACCACGACAATCAGCGCATAGCGCAAGCCGTCAACGCCATAAACTGGCGAAAAGGCATCCGACAATATGCCGACCAATTGTGGCCCAAACCCGAGGCCGACAATATTGATGCAAAACAACAGCAAGGCCGAGCCAAGCGCGCGCCGCTCCGGCGGCAATAAGCTTTGATTGAGCGCAAAGCTGACCGACAGATAAAACCCGCCAAAGAAAGAGGTGATGGTGATGAGAATAATCGCCGTGGTGACATCGGTTGTCAGATAGTACCAGATGGCGACAGGTACGACGGCAATTTTGACACCGGCCGTCAGCCAGACGTAATAACGCTTATCTTTTTGCGCCAATTTATCGGCCAGCCAGCCACCAAATAGAGTGCCAATACCGCCGATAATACCACCAATAAGCGCCAAATATGTGCCTGTCTCGCCGGGCGAAAGACCCAAAATGCGGCGGAAATAGACGCCGTTCCAATACAACGCGCCATAGCCGACAAACACCACCAGCGTGCAGCCGATAACGATATGGCGCAGGCTTTTAATCGACATCATGATTTTAAATGTGTCCCACACCTCACCAAATAAATTGCCGGAAAACGGCTTGGGTGGCTGTGTGCGTGCTGGCTCTTTGACGGTTAAAAACATCAGAATGCCCAGAATAATGCCGGGCAGGCCAACAACGAAAAAGGCGATGCGCCAGCCATACCATTCATCAATCCAGCCGCCGACCAGAAAGCCCAGCAGCACACCAATATTAATACCGGCCGCATAAATGCCCATGGCCGTGGCGCGGCTTTCGGGTGGAAATAAATCGGAAATCATCGAATGACTTGGCGGGCTGGACCCCGCTTCACCAACACCAACCCCGATACGCGCTAAGGCCAATTGCAAATAATTACCCGCCATGCCGCAAACAGCCGTCATGCCGGACCAGACGATAACCGAAATGCCGATAATATTGCGCCGCGAATAGCGGTCCGCCAGCATGGCAATCGGAATGCCCAAAGTAGCGTAAAAAATGGCAAAGCTAAGCCCGATGAGAAAGCCCAATTGGGTATCGGATAAGGACAATTCCAGCTTAATGCTTTCAGCCAAAATCGACATGATTTGCCGGTCGACATGGCTCGACGCATAAATCAAAACCAGCATGGCCAAAGTATAATTGCGTGTTCGTTTGGATGTCGCTTGCGGCTCTGCACCGCTATTATCAGTTGTTGAACTCATTTTGTCCCCCCAGACCTCTGGTTAAAGGTTAGCGAGGAAAAGCCGACTTGGCGAGAAAAAGCTGTAACGATTTTAGAAATAATAGCCGAAGCGTAAGCGGATAAAGTCTTCGTCTTTATTGCCCGCGGCGAAAACATCATTTTCCCCGGCTTTGGTTTGGGCGCGCGCCTCTACCACGGCTTTAAAGCTGGCGCCAATGCGGCGTTCGGCTTCAAGCGATAGGGCGGTGCTGTCGCTGTCGAGGTCAACAAAAGCACCGATTAAAATGGCGGTCGATTGGGTGTCATTGGCTGTCCAGCGCAAGCCTACGCCCAGCTCATTGCCAAACGGGTGCGGTGCGTCGGCTTCGCGCTCATCCCATAAATATTCGCTGACCAGACCGAGATCCGTGCCGCTATCGAAAAGATTGTAAAATGTATATTCAAAGCCGCCAGTGGCGCGCGCGGCGGTAACTTCTTCCAAGGCTGTGTCAGGCGTTGGGCGCAGGAATAGCGGATCGTTTTGTTTGCGATTTTCAGTGCCGCTAATCGCTTCAAGCTTTAAAAGCCACGGCCCCAAAGTGGCCTGAATGTCCAAGCCGGCTTGGCTGTAATCGGCGTAATAGGCTTGCATAACTGGCAGATTATTGTCGAGGCGGTTTTGGCTGGTCAGTAATAGCTGTGGCTCGCGCGCTGTTCCGTCAAACCAGCTAAAGCCGATATCAAACGGGCCGATGCTGTGTTTATAGCGCAGCGCCACATCATCAACACGGCGGGCATCGCCGCCGGTTTTACCGCTCTCAAATAAAGCCGTGTCATCATCAACAATATAGCCGTAATTCGGCCTGCCGGTGATGGGGTCGTTAAACTGGCGAATGCGAAACACCGGCAAATGATAAGCCGTTAATGTGCCATAAGGGCTTGAATAGGCCAGCTTGACCATTGGCTGGCCGAGCTTGGCCTCGCCATCGACGCTCTCCACTGCATCGGTTTGATTGATGATATCAACCAGATGCATAAATTCAGTGACGCCCCAAAATTCTTTATCCAGCCCGACAGTCAGTTCAAACGGGCGGCGCAAATAGCGATATTTCGCTTCGCGCAAATCGCCATGAGTGCGCTCATGGTCATGCTGGTCATAGCGCGCAAAGGGGCGCAAAATAACGGCATGACGATTGGAGCGGGTGTAAAAGCCGAGGCCGATTTCACCCGATAGTGAAGCAAAGCTTTGTTCGCGCTCAGGGTCGGGCGTGTCGGGAGAAATATCCATCGGCCCGTCTGCCATGCCACCCTCAGAAGCGAAATGGCGATATTCGATTTCAATATTGCCCTCAAAATCAATATCCAATGCAGAAACCGGCCCCGCCGCGAAGGCGAGACCGGTGATGACTGCGAGGAGAGAGCCGCCTGCGCGCATGCTTAGCGGGCGCGCTTCAAGCTGTCTTGCGTGAAGTCAGCTTGGCTCAGGCCGGTTTGGAATTGATAATCATCCCAACGCAGCATGGTGGTTTTTTTGGTCACGTGATTTTCCATGAATAATTCATGGGCGCGCCAATATTTGCCGACATATTGACGATAATCGTCAAAAGTCAGAGTCTTCAGCAGCGTGTTTTTGCGGTCATAATAAACCAGCTTACGCGCCTGATAATCGGTCGTGTCGGTGTAGCTAATCATGCGGGTATAGCCCGAATGCTTGTAAAGCGGACGACGCTCGACCACATGGCAGGTCAGCTCGCCACATGGCTCATCGCGCAGCCATTTATAGCTATATTTGCCGACTTCTTGAGCTGAGAAATCCTCAAAGGCAAATTCTGAGCCCATAAACGGGCCGGATTTATTAACTGATGAAATGCGTTTGACGCGTTTCAGCGCAGGCAAATACATCCATTGCTCATCCGGGTCGAGAATATGCGCATAGGTCAGCATAGCGGTGCCCGCCACATCTGCCGGTTCGTCAAAAATCATCATCGACAAATCGCCGTCTTTCGGATTTTTGTTTTCCAGCGTGTTGAAGCGCAAGCGACGCTCAGACACATCACCATTAGCGTTGGTCAGTACCATTTCCATTTCAGTGGCGGTGTCACCAAAGCCCAAATTCGTCGCATCAGATTTTTCAGCAATCGCCAGCCCGCGTGCTTCGGGTTGGTCAGGGCCGGGCAGTTCAGCCAGTGCCGGTGAGGCCAAAAACAGGCTCAAAGCAGCGGCCGTGAGAGAGAAAGTCTTCATCATGTTCAACTCCTATTCAGCAGGTTGAGCGACGGCTTCACCCTCTTCGGGGTTCAGCGGCGCGTTAGGGTCGCCGCGCCCATCAATGGCGATGAGCAATGGCGGCAGTAAGAAAAAGTCCAAAATCAAAGCCATCAAAATGGTCAGCGCAACCACGCGGCCCAACATGGCGTTAATCAAGAAGGGCGATAGGGTGAGAACCATAAATCCGGCAATCAGCACAAACGAACACACCCACAAGGCCGTGCCGACTGTGGCGAAGCTGTAGCGCACACTTTCTATTGATGAATAATTCAAATCAAAGCGCGCATAACGATATTTCGACAGCATATGCACGGTGGCATCAACAATGAGGCCGATAGCAGTGGCGGCGACAAAAGCCGTCCAGAAGCCAACCTCGATGCGATAAAGCGAGAAAAAGCCCATCGCGACCAGCGGCGGCGCGAGATTTGGCACCAGACTGATAAGGCCAAGGCGTAGGCTTTTCAACGCCAACATCAAGCAGCCGGAAATCAGCACAAAGGCGATGAGTGTACCGGTGGTCATGGCCTCAAAATTACGCAAGCCGATATAAGAGAACATGACAGCTTGGCCCGACGGGTCAACATGCATGCGCTCCGGCGTGTTTTCTTGCAGCCACTTGCCGGCCCGGCCGCGCAAGGCTGTCATCTCAGCCGTGCTGATATCAGTCAATGTAACAATCATCCGCGAGGCTGATTTATCGACATTTAATTGGTCGTTCAAATCCAGCCCGTAAGGCAGCGACATTTCATAGAGCAACACATATTGCGCCGCCAAATCGCGACTTTCCGGCACCTCGTAAAACTCTTGCCGGTCGCCATTGAATGAGCGGTTAATGCGCTTCACAACATCAGAGAAGGTCGCGACATGCACGACTTCAGGTTGCTGGCGCAGCCATTTGGCGAAGCTATCCATGCTTTGCAGATAATTCGGGTCCGCAACCGCACCGGCATCACCGCCGCTCAGCGAATAATTGATGATGTAAATACCGGTCAGATTATCGGCAGCCCAATCAGAGGCTTTACGGAAATCCATCCGCTCATCAAAATATTCAACAAACCGGTCATTGAAAGTGAGGCGCGGCAGCAAGGCCGTGCCGATAACAGTCAGCGCCAGCATGGCTAGCAAAAGCGGCTTGCGCTTGGAGATAACCACATCAGCCAGCCATTGCATGGCAGCACTTTGACGCTCAACTGCGTTACTGGCCTTCATCGGCAAGACGGTAAGCAAGGCGGGGAACAGCGTCATTGATAAGAGCCAAGCGAAAATCGCACCAAAGCCGGCCAAAGTGCCGAGGTCGCGATAAGGCGGGGCATCAGAGAAGTTTAAGCTGAACAGGCCGATGGCGGTTGTCACAGAGGTCAAAAACACCGGCTGGGCATTAACTGACAGGCTTTCAATAATCGCCTGTTTTTTCTCCATACCGCGCCCTTGGGACACCAGAGCCGTGATGAGAATATGCACGCAGTCAGCCACCGCAACGGTCAGGATAATGGTTGGTGCGCCCGAAGTTGGCGGGGAAATGGGAATGCCCATCCAGCCGCCTGCGCCCATCGCCATAGCGGCAGAAAATACCGTGACAATCATGGTCGCCAGCATGCCGAAAAATTTGCGCGTCGTGACAATCAGCACAACAGCAATCAATAAGAACATGGTTGGTGTCAGGGTTGCCAAATCCGATTGTGCCGCTTCGGAAAACGAATTGGACAGCATTTGCGAGCCGGTCAATTCAATGCGGATATTGGGATATTTGGCGCGCATGGTTTCGTGCAACTTGCGCGCTTCCGTGACAATGGACGTGGTGGCGACCACATCATCGGTCGGCGGACGCAGCGAGATTAAAACCGCGGCGGTGCGCTTGTCGAGCGACAGCAAGCGATTGGCCAGTAATGGCTCGTTTAAAATCGTCTCTTCAATATAAGCAATTTTTTCAGGAGAAATATCGGCCGGGTCTTCCAACAAAGCGCGCACTTCAAGGTCGTCTTCACCGATGGCGCGGGTGTTTTGAAAGTTTGTCAGGCTATCCACACGCGTTGAAAAGGGAATTTGCCAACCGGCCTCTGTCAATTCAAAGGCGAGGTTCAGCGCTTCTTCGCTCGTCGCCTCTGTGCCGTCTTTTGGCTGGTAAACATAAAACAAAGTGTCGGGGCTGGAATAAGTGCGTTCCAATTCCTCAAACGCCGTCAGATATGGATTATCATTTGAGAAGAAATAACGATAATCATTGGTGAAGCGCAAATGCTGACCACCGGCGATAAAAAAGGCACTCATCAGCAATGAGAGGATGATGACGAGCAATGGGCGGCGTGTGATGAACTCGCCATATTGTTGCATGGTAAACGGCATGATAATTCCCTTTGTTTCACAGCAAACATAATACTTTTTTCTCATTTGTCAAACCGAACGGTTTAGTTTATAAAGGTGTTATGGAAAGTTCTGTATCTCAAGTAAACCGCGGCCGTCCCAAGGATGAAGGCAAGCGGCGCGACATTTTATTGGCGGCCAGTGAGTTGTTTACCGCGTGCGGCTATCACGGCACGTCAATGGACGCATTGGCCAGGCAAGCCAATGTATCAAAGGCCACGCTTTATTCGCATTTCGACGATAAAGCGGCGCTTTATCGGGCTTTGGTTGAGATGAAAATGGCCGATTTCAACGTTGATGATTTCTCCGAGATTCTCAATTGGGATGTGGTGCAGGATTTGCAGGCAATTGCACGGCGCATGCTCGATTTGATTTTTGACGATGAAGCGATGGAGATGCTGCGCATGGTTGTTGCTGAGGCGCGCACCGAGTCAGATGTGCCGTCTTTGTTTGAAACTGTTGGCCCAAGGCGTTTATTGGCGCAAATTTCTGATTATTTGGCGCGGCAAAAAGCGCGCGGCACGGCCTATTTGGATGATATTGAGGCCGATACCGGGCTTTTTGCGTCATTGGTTATCGATCACCGTATGATGATGTTCGCTTTACTGGGAGTTGAGAACCCTCCCGATGCGGCGGCGCGTGAAAAACAAGCGCGCGATGCTGTAGCGCGTTTTATTAAACTGAAACGCCTCGAATATAGTGAGCGCTAGGCTCGGCTATTTCTCATTTTTATCGCGATAGCGGTGCATCCGTTTGGAAATACGCTGGCGCGCTTCGAGCGATAGGCCTTGTGCCATATCGCGCATACCGCCATGCACATTTTCATTAATTGCCCGAGCGGCGGCTTGCGATCGATTGAGTGCGGCCGTTAAAGCAGCCGGATCGGGTGAGGTTTCACCCAAGGCAGCGCGAAAATCACGGCGAGCCGCGCGAATTTCTTTCAACGCTTCGCGCAAAACCGGACGACGCTCCGCAAACACGGTGCGCGCCAATTCACGGTCTTCGCCTTCAAGGCGTTTTATGACGCGGTTTTCAGCCCGGTCGAGCCGGTTCTCTAGCCAATTGCCGCCACTGCGCGCAGACTTCCAGTGCCATGCCGCACTGCCGGCTGCGCCGATAATAATGAAGTTAAGGGCCAGTGAGACAGCGAGGGCCGCATAAAGGAATTTTTTGTTTTTGAACATGTCAGGCTCCTATAGAGGGTCGGTTGGGAGGAAATCGTCGGAAATAATGTCGATGGCGGCAAATAAGTCATTATTCACCTCCATCATGTCAAACAGGTTTGGCGCAGCAACAAAACCGAGCATAAAGCAGGCGGCGAGTGCTGAAATGGCGGCGCCATAAGCGCGTCGCGACACGCCCATTTCTGTGAGCGGGTCAATATGGGCAATGTGAGCAATAGTCTCTGCCGCATCGGCATTTGTAAACGCGGCATCCATATCGGTAAGTATTTTATCATGCAGCGACGTTGTTGCGTCGGGTAGGCGGGCATCCAGCCAGCCATCGAGGCGCGCTTCACGCGCCAGCAAAGCGGCGGCGCGACTGTCTTCGTTGACAAATTGCTGCATGGCGGCGCGTTGGTCGCTCGGCCAGTTTTCCGGCGTTCCGCCAAAGGTGCTGACCAAGGCTTCGAATGTGTCATATGTCATTTTTTCGCTCATCTTAAGCTATACCATTTCCAAATGTTCACGTTGTCCGGCCAATTCCTGATGCAGGCGGGCGCGGGCGCGGCGCAAAATCGATTCTAAAGCGGCCACTGTCAGGCCCATTATTTCAGCTGCATCGCGCTGTTTGGTCTCTTTAAAATAAACCAGTTCGACGGCGCGCTGCTGGTCGGCGCTTAAGGCTGATAGCGCGGCGCGGATAAGTTGATTGCGTTCGCCTATTTGATGGGCGGCCTCAATATCGGCGTTCTCATCCATCGGTTCGGCAATCGTGTCGATGTCTTGGGTCGGGCGGCGGCGGCGCAAAATATCAATGCAACGATTGGCGGCAATGCGATAAAGCCAGGTGGTAACTTTAGCTTGGCCGCTTTGCCAATTGGCAGCGTTTTTCCAAACCGAAGCGAAAACATCCTGTGCGGCTTCTTCCGCCTCGGCATGATTGCCGAGTTTTTGCGTGCAGATATGTACAACATAAGACAGGTGACGGCGAACAAACACGCTACCAGCCTCGCGCTTGGCGCGGGCATCGCCATGACCGATGGTGTGCAAAAGCGCATCATCAGACAAGCTCTGCATATCGTCATTATCGTTCATATACGTCACCTGAGCAGTCACCAAAAGTCTCCGGCTAAATAAGTTCGCCGTAAAGGCAAAAATTTTCTAATCCAATCTGTATAACGATGCGTAGAGTTAAAAGCTGTCACAAAACAGCATGGTGCTCTCCTTCCCCCTCATTGGAAGCACCCTAACCCCGCTTTCGCCAGCCGAAGGCGGGGTTTCTTTTTGGTCGATAAATTTAAGCGTCCAGCAAAGCCTGAAGGGCGGCTTGACGCGCCTCGCTTGGCTGTTTTTGAGCAATCGCCGCTGTTATGCGCCGATAGGCAGCAAGTGGCACCGGTATTGTGCGATGAGTAATCGCCCATTGCGCCA
>CBFHPF010000048.1:0-10819 GCA_965657665.1 Alphaproteobacteria bacterium
ATTGAAAATGGCGGCGCGCGCCTCCGCCGCCCAATGCGGCGCACCCAAACCGGTAAAGGCTGGCACCAGCGTTACTGCGCTCTCGTTATTTGCAGCTTCTGCCAGGCTTTGCGTTTCAGCGGCATGGTCAATCAGCCCCAACGCATCGCGCAGCCATTGCACGATTGCACCGGCCATAAAAATACTGCCTTCCAGCGCATAAGTCGGCTTGCCATTCAGGCGATATCCAATGGTCGTCAGCAAGCGATTGCTCGACACGACAGCTTTCTCGCCGGTATTAGCCAGCACAAAACAGCCCGTGCCATAGGTCGATTTAATCATACCCAGCTGAAAACACGCTTGCCCGATGCTCGCCGCTTGCTGGTCGCCCGCCATGCCGAGAATGGGAATGGGAATGTCGTTCAATGCTGTTGCCCCCCCCAAATCAGTAGCGCCAAAATTAGCTGCGCCAAAATCAGCTGCATTGTCTTTTACTTCCGGCATCAACGCAGCAGGCACATTGAACAAAGCGAGCAATTGCGCGTCCCATTGATTGTCATGAATATTGAACAGGCTGGTACGCGCGGCGTTGCTGGCATCCGTGACGTGCTCGCCGCCGGTCAAATTCCAAACCAGCCAGCTATCGACTGTGCCGAAAGCTAGTTCGCCCGCCTCAGCGCGCGCCCGTGCACCCTCTACATTATCAAGCAGCCAAGCAATTTTGCTGGCGGAAAAATACGGGTCGAGCAACAGACCGGTTTTCTCGGTAATCATTGCCTCATGCCCGTCTGCTTTTAGCGCGTCACAAAAGGCGGCCGTGCGGCGGTCTTGCCAAACAATCGCATTGGCAATCGGCTGACCGGTGGCGCGGTCCCAAATAATTGTCGTTTCGCGCTGATTGGTGATGCCGATAGCGGCGAAATTCTCCGCCCCGCATTGTTGCAAAACCTCTTTGCAGCACGCCAGCGTGGTTTGCCAAATCTCATTCGCGTCATGCTCAACCCAACCATCAGCAGGAAAAATTTGCGTGAACTCTTGCTGCGCTGTAGCGCGCACCACGCCGCTTTTATCAAACGCCAAAGCGCGCGATGAGGTGGTTCCCTGATCGATACTTAAAATCAACGGCTCTTGCATGGTTCACTCCCACTTGCTTGCAACCGGCAGACTAGCAGCCTTCCCTTCTGATGTTAATCTGCTACAAGATTATTCGACTATGTTTTTACTGCCTTTCGAGAAACCGCATGAGCGCAGAAAATAAAAAATTGGCCTTTGTCGCCAGCCCATCTGCCGAGGCGCAAGCCGCGCGGGACAACTTGCACGCGCGCTATGATGGTGTCGACATTGATGAAGCCGATATTATTGTCGCCTTGGGCGGTGATGGCTTAATGTTGGCAACGCTGCATCAGGTGATGGACCAAGGCAAACCGATTTTCGGCATGCACCAAGGCTCGGTCGGCTTCATGATGAACGGCTACCAAGAAGATAATTTACGCGAACGCTTGAGCGATGCGAAAATGACTTTATTGCGGCCATTGGTGATGACGGCGCGCGATAGTGACGGCAAAGAACATCGCGCACTGGCAATTAACGAAGTGTCACTATTGCGCATGACGGCGCAGGCCGCCAAATTGCAAATCACTGTCGATGGCACACAAAGGCTGGATGAGCTGGTTTGCGATGGCGCGCTGGTTGCTACACCGGCCGGTTCTACCGCCTATAATTTATCAGCACATGGGCCTATTTTGCCGATTGATGCAAAGCTACTCGCCCTCACACCTATCTCGGCGTTTCGCCCGCGCAGATGGCGCGGCGCGTTATTGCCGCAAATGGCTGATGTAACTTTCACGGCGCTGGAAGCTGAAAAGCGTCCGGTCAGCGCCGTGGCTGACCACACTGAGTTTCGCAATGTGGTTGAGGTCAATATCAAGCAATCGAAAAAGCATGAAATGCTTATTCTGTTTGATAGCGACCACAGCCTTGACGAGCGCATTCTCGCCGAGCAATTCAGCATTTAAAATCGGTAAGCGTTAAGCACCCGTGCCACGCGTAATGTCTTCACGCGGGTCGCCATAACCGGCATTGGCTTGAATACGCAAAAAGGTTTTTTCGCCCTCTTGTTCGATAAACGGTGTCACGGTAACCACCTCGCCGCATTGCGCCAGCGCGTCATCAACAGTTTCGCTTTGGGCGAATTTTTCAATATTCATTCGGGTCGGAAAAATAACCGTGCGCTTTTTGGCATCCGCATCTGCCAGAGCTTGCTTGGCGGTAATCCAAACACTATCGACACTCTCGCCGCCATCATGCAGCGCGACATGGTCTTGCGGTGCACGCGCCATATAGAAATAAGTATCGAAACGCCGCTTCATCATTTCCGGCGTAATCCAATGCGCGAAAAAGCCGAGCGTGTCGACCGCAAACTCCAAATTCTCTGCCTCGGCAAATTGCAGCATAGTGGCATCGCCCTTATTGAAACGATCGCGCCAGCTTTCCAATTCAGCCAATCGGGCGGCGGAAACAAACGCATCCGAACCCTTTTCGCGGGCCAATAAAATGCCGCATTCTTCGAAACTTTCGCGAATAGACGCAACCCGCAAAGCCAATTCCTTATCGTCATAGCTGTCAGCGTCTGCGCAATGCGCGCGCAAGCCGGTATCGAAATCATCTGCGTCTACTTTGCCGCCCGGAAACACCAATGCGCCTGAGGCAAAATCAATCTCATGGTGACGCACCACCATAAACACTTCCGGCCCTTCCGGCGTGTCGCGCAACATCATGACAGTGGCGGCTGGAATTAGATTTTCATCACTCATGGAAAGCTCCTAACGGGTTAATTGGCCGAAAGTTTATCCTGTGTCACCCAAAAGGCAAGCGCACAGCCGAACAGCAAGAACAATTGCCAGCCAAGTGCCAAAGTCGAAAACTCAATGCCATTATCCAACGCCATTCCGAATAAAACCGGCGAAGCCGCCGTTGAAGTAATGACAATTGGTGAGGTCAGCGAGCGAATGGCTCCCAAATGTTTGGTGCCGAAAAGCTCCGGCCACAGGCCACCACTTATCGGCCCCGCCGTGCCGAGATTAATGCCAATAAGTGCCATATAGACAAACGGGGTCGCCGCGCCGAATAAATTATCCGGCAAAACAATCAGCCCAAAAGCGAGAAATAAAGGCACGGCACTTAGCGGCATAAGACGCAAAGCAGCATAGCGGTCAATCAGCGGGCCGGTGACCAGCGAGGTCGCTACTTTGAAAAAAGCATACAGCGTGAAAGCCGCCGCCAAAGCCTCAATGGACCAGTCGCGCGTTTCGGCCAAAGCCACTTGGTGAAAAAACACGCCGGTCAGTAAAAACGGCGGCGCGAGATAAAGTGGCAAGACCATATAAAACCGCTTATCGCGCAACATGGCGGCGCGGTCGCTGCCGGTGCTGTCGGCTTCGCTAACGCCATCGGTTTTTGTTTCAGGCTCATAAGCTGAGAGAAACCCCTGCAGCGGTATCGCCACAAATAGCAGCACAGCCGCATAGACCAACCAGCTTTGCTGCCAACCAATAAGACCGATAGCCAGCACCGCCATAATCGGGAAAAAGCCCTCAAAGCTCGCATAACCCAATTGCACGAGAGATACCGCTTGCCCGCGATTGGCATCAAAAGCGCGCCCCGCCGAGGTCATGCCGGTATGGCTCGACAAGCCTTGCCCGAAATGGCGCAGCATAAATAAAGCGATAAACAAAGCGGCGATATGCGCCGCCAGCCCCATCGCCACACAGCCAAGCACCAGCCCGCCCAGTACAAAAATCGTGAAGCGGCGCAGCGACCACAGATCAATAAAGCGCCCGCTATAAACCATAACCGCCGCGCTGAGCAGCGTCGCGGCTGAGTAAAGCCCGCCAAAACCCGCATTGCTCAAATTAAACGCGCTGCGAATTTCATGGCTGTAAAGCGCGATGAAAAAAGTCTGCCCAAGATTGGACAGACCCATCATGAAAAAGCCGAAAAGCAGAAACTGCCAATGGCTGCGGATAAACGCGAAATAGCTCATGCCACGGTCATAGAGCCGACCGCCAAGCGAGGCAATCTAATTCAATATGGATTTTGTTTTCGCGCAAACAAGAAGCGCGAAAGTTTACGGCGCGTCTTTCAAGCAAAACGGCGTGGCCGGGTCGAGCGCAAGCCGCTTCGGCTCAATCTCATCGCCACAATTCACGCAATAGCCATATTCACCCTCATCGAGGCGTTGCAGTGCAGCCCCGATTAATTGAATTTCACGCTGCCGCCGCCTTTGGGTTTCCGCCGCCATTGCTTGTTGTTGTATCGCATCCATGCGCGACAAACGCCCCTGCTGTGTCTGGTCAAGCTCAACCGGTGCGCTGTCGGCATCGGTTTGTGCCAGCAATGCCTCAATTTCAGCGCGTTTGGCGATGAGTAATTGTTTTATTTCATCATCGGTCATTGATTTTACCGTCCTGCTTCGATTAGCTTACTGCCAAACGGGAGGCAAAACCATGCTTGAAGGCATTAAAGTCATTGAAATGGCAACCTATATCGCGGCGCCATCAGCCGGCGGTATCATGGCCGATTGGGGCGCAGATGTGATTAAAATCGAGCCATTGGGCGGTTGCCCGATGCGCAAATTTTACGCCAGCGCGATGACCGATGATTATCCCGATAATCCGGTTTCAGCTTTAGATAATCGCGGCAAGCGCGCCATCGCCGTCAATACCGGCACAGAAGAAGGCCGCGAGATTGTTCGCAAGCTGGTAGCCGATGCCGATGTGTTTTTGACCAACGTGCGCCCCGGCCAATTAGCCGAACAAGGGCTGGATTATGACACGCTGAAAACGATTAATCCCAAGCTGGTTTATGCCAGCGTCACAGGCTTTGGCCTTGAAGGCGATGAAGCCGATAAGCCGGGTTTTGACACGGCGGCTTTTAATGCCAAATCAGGCTTTGGCTGGATTATGACGCCGAAGGGCGCATCGCCCGCGCCCCTGCGCACCGCCGCCGGTGACCATATTACCGGCATTGCAACAGCAAGCGGTATATTGGCAGCGCTTCTAAAAGCGCAACGCACAGGCGAAGGCGAATTGGTCGAAAGCTCACTGGTTCGCTCCGCCGCTTATGCGGTCGGCTGCGATTACGGCACATGGCTGCGTTATGGTCGCATTGCCCGCTCGCGCCCGCGCGATGAAGCCATTGTCGCGATTAATAATTATTACGTCACCAAAGACGAATGCTGGTTGTTCATCAATGGTCGCCCGGGTGAGCCGGACTGGCCGGATGTCGCGCGCGCTATTGGGCGCGAAGATTTAATCGATGATGAACGCTTCGGAAGTCTGCGCGACCGCCGCCGCAATGGTGTCGAACTGATTGCGCTGATGGATGAAGCGTTTGCGCAAAAAACCCTCGATGAGTGGAAGCCGATATTAGACGATGCCGGTCTTATCTGGTCGCCGGTGCAAACTTTCGAGCAAGCTTTTAATGACCCGCAAATGCATGATGCGGGCGTGTTTGTCGATATGCCGAAAGCGGATGGCACGAGCTATAAAAATATCGCGTCGCCCATTCGTTTTCGCACTGAAAGCACAGACCCGAAAGGGCCACTGCCGGAAGTCGGCGAGCATACGTTGAGCATATTGCGCGATTTCGGTTTCGACGATGAAACCTGCAACGCTTATCTGGATGCGAAAATTATCGGCCAGCACAAAGACGGTTAGCGGACTGTATCGCCGCCTGATATGGGGGCTACCGCTTTGCGCTTATCCAAATACCAATAACGCCATATCACCATGGCGAACGGAACAAATGTGCCGAATATAACGCCATCGGCCAGCCCCATCGCGCCGCGCCCAAACGTGAAAATGGCGAGATATGCCAGCGGTATCATGACAATGCCATAAGCGATAAAATGGATAAAAGTCGGCGCCCATGTGTCGCCGCGCGCGCGCAAAGACATCGCCAATAAGGATTGTCCGGTGTCGAAAATCAATGCGACCGACACCCACGCAATCATCATGGCCGCCAGATTGACAACCGGCGCGTCCGTGCTGAAAAAGCCCGCTACCGGCTCAGCAAACACCCACATTAATATCGTCCCAATGCCCATCACCGCGCTTTGCAGGCCGAGGCCGAGCCATGCCCAACGCGTGACACCGCGCGCATCGCCCGCGCCATGCGCATTGCCGACGCTAACCGCTGTGGCGACACCGAAGCCCAAGCCCATCATGAAAAACAGCGCGAATACATTAATCATGATGACATGCGCTGCTACCGCTGCCGTGCCGAGCAATCCGGCAAACAAAACCAACGCATTAAACGCGCCGTTTTCCAGCCCCATAGACAAGCCAGACGCATAGCCAATGCTGCGCAACTCGCGGCCTTTGGCCCATGAGAATTTCGGCAATGTGACGCCATATTTTTCGCGGTCGAGCAGGAAGTAAACATAAGACAAAATCGCCACCACTTGAGCGCAGCGAACAATGAAAGTTGCCCAGATAGAACCTTCCGCGCCCAATTCAGGAAAACCGTAAAGGCCGTAAACCATCACATAATTGGCGAAAATATTGATGATATTGGCGACAATCATAATCACCATGCCGGGGCGCGGATTGCGAATGCCCTCTAGGAAAAAACCCGTCGTCATATGCACCGCCGCCAGTGGCAAGCTAAGACCGGCAATAATGGAAATGCGCCCGCCCTGCTCTGCCAGTTCCGCCGTCTGACCGGTCAGCAGCAGCCAAAACTCGCCAAAATAGCAAAACGCAAAACCGATAAGGCCTGTTACCAGCGCCATCGGCCATGCAATCGCCAGCACCTCGCCGGTTTGCTTATATTGCTTGGCACCATAGCGGTTGGACACCAGCACCGACGTGCCCATCAACAAGCCAATCATGATGAGAATATAAATATTGCTCGGCACCATGCCGATACCGAGATAAGCGAGATGCTCAGACGCGTAACGCCCAACCATAATCGTATCGGTAATGCCAAGCGTCAAAATGCCGACGCGCGAAATAACCACCGGCCACGCCAATTCGCTAAGGGTCTTAATGTCTTGCCAAAGCGTTGCCATACGCGCTAGCGGCTCAAGCCGTATTGGACAATATCATCCAGCTTGGGGCGCGCGCGTTCGCTCGGCGCTTCGATTGCTGTGCCAATATAAATAAAACCGGCAATCTCATCGCCTTCTTCGCCGCCTAACGCTGCCAACACATCCGGCTGATAGGCGCTGTCGCCGGTCAACCATTGCGCGGCAAAGCCCATGCTTTGCGCGGCGGTGAGTAAATTCATGCACACCGCACCGGCGGATAAAATCATCTCACTACGTGGAATTTTAGGATGCTCTCTCGGGCAGGCCAAAACCGCAACGACACATGGCGCGCGATCAAACTGTCCGGCAACCGTCTCATCATCCAGCGCATTGGCTGCAATTTTGCCCAATGCCGAGCGGCTTGGCCCCTCCAGCACAACAAAACGCCATGGCGCAAGTTTGCCGTGATCGGGCACACGCGCCGCCACACTCAGCATTTCGCGCAGCATGGCTGATGACGGGCCGGGCGCGGTCATATTGCGCGCCATAACAGACCGTCGGGTTTTGAGGAACTCAAGCATTTTTATATCCATTTGCTTTTCGCCTCTAAACGGGTGAGGCTTGCTAAGAACGAAGTATCCTTGCCATGCGACAAAGTCAATTGGACACGAAAAACAATAATAAAGTGTTTCATGCCCCGACCTCACCCCATTTACTTCGGTTTATCGATAAGTCCATTCTTGCTTATGGCGAGTGCTGCCTTCAGCACACATGCCGGCGCTTGGGTGGCGCATGAAGGCCAAACCAAACTAAGCTTCAGCCAAGAGCGCTATGCCAATGACTTTTTTCTGCCGCTAACGGGCATCCGCCAAACCCTTCACGAAAGCTATCAAGCCGCGCTGGTTGAATATGGCGTGTCTGAAAATTTCACATTGAGCGGCAAGGTGTTTAAATCGCGCTTCGCTGCTGACCGCCACATCATCAAGCGCAATGAGGCACAAATCGGCGTGATGATGAATGCGTCGAAAGCCGCCACCGGTCTTTTGCCGCCCTATCTGTTTCGCCTCAGCAAATCTTTGCTGCCGCGCCTCAAGCTGCATCGCGATAAACGCGCCAGCCTGTTAATCGGTCGCTTCGAGCGGGACACCCGCAATCCGAACAATACGCGTCCTCTCACAGACGGCAATTTTACCATGCTGGCCATGGCCGATAAAATAACCGCCGGTCGGCTGCATGTGATGCAAGAAATTGAAAGCGGTGAAACGCGCCTAAAATACCGGATGGAGCGCAATGCACTCTACCGTTTCAGCGTCGGCTATGCGGCTTGGCAAATCAGCTCGCAAGCGGCGCAATTTCAAGATGAACACACAGGCTTTGTCAGCCTCAGCCATAGCTATCGGTTGCGCTATAAGCCGCCGGATGGTGATTGGGAAATAACCCTCGGGCGTGGGCAACGGCGTGTCGGGCAAGTTTTGCTGCCCGGCACTAATTTGCTGCGCGGGCGGCAATGGTCGCTCGAATTACAACGCCGTTTTTAGCTCGAAGCTTTTATTTTAAATCGGGTGGCGTCGCTTCCATCGCCAACGCGTTCGACGCTTCCTCCAGCGCAATCACACTTTGCTCTTTCGAGCCAAGGCGGCGCATCGACACTGTGCCTTCTTCAGCTTCGCGCATGCCAACCGCCAAAATGACCGGCACTTTGGCCAGCGAATGTTCGCGTACTTTATAGTTAATCTTTTCATTGCGCTTATCAGCCCGCACGCGCAAACCTTGCGCCTTTAACGCCTCAACAACTTTCTCGGCATAGTCATTGGCATCGGTAACAATCGGGCAAACCACCACTTGCTCAGGCGCCAGCCAAAGCGGCATTTTACCGGCATAGCTTTCAATCATCATGCCAAGGAAACGCTCCATCGACCCCAGAACAGCGCGGTGCAACATCACCGGACGGTGCTTATTGCCGTCTTCGCCAATATAGGCGGCATCGAGACGCTCAGGCAGCACGAAGTCAAGTTGCAGCGTGCCGCATTGCCACGTACGGCCAATCGCATCGCGCAAGTGATATTCAATTTTCGGGCCGTAAAAAGCCCCCTCGCCCGGCAGTTCTTCCCAGTCGAGGCCGACCTCGCTCAACGCATCGCGCAAGCCTTGCTCAGCGCGGTCCCACACTTCATCTTCACCGGCACGCAAATCAGGCCGCAGAGCCAGCTTCACAGACACATCTTCAAAACCGAGATCTTCATAAACTTGCGTCACCAGCCCGCAAAAATCGACGGCTTCCGAAATAATCTGATCTTCGCGGCAGAAAATATGCGCGTCATCTTGCGTCATTTGGCGCACCCGCATCAGCCCGTGCAGCGCACCATGCGGCTCATTACGGTGACAACAACCAAACTCCGCCATACGTATCGGCAAATCGCGATAAGACTTAATGCCTTGTTTGAAAATCTGCACATGCGCCGGACAATTCATCGGCTTAATCGCCATCAAATCGGCTTCGGCAGAAAATACCGGCGCGTCTTCTTCAATCGACGGCGCTTCATCCGGCACGACAAACATATTTTCGCGAAACTTATCCCAATGGCCGGATTGTTCCCAAAAACGCTTATCCAACAATTGCGGTGTCTTCACTTCTTCATACGCATGCTGGTCGAGGCGGCGGCGAATATACTGCTCCAGCGCTTGCCAAATCGTATAGCCCTTGGCATGCCAAAACACGCTGCCTTGCGCTTCTTCTTGGAAATGAAACAAATCCATTTCGCGCCCCAGCTTACGGTGGTCGCGCTTTTCGGCTTCTTCCACCATATGCAGATAGGCTTTGAGGTCTTTTTCATTGCCCCAACACGTGCCGTAAATGCGCTGCAGCATTTCATTATTACTGTCGCCGCGCCAATAAGCACCGGCCAGCTTGGTCAGTTTAAAGGCTTTACCCAGCTTGCCGGTTGACGGCAAATGCGGGCCGCGACACAAATCTTTCCAGTCGCCCTGCCGATAAATCGTCACATCCTGCTCAGCCGGAATAGAGGCGATAATCTCAGCTTTATAGGCCTCGCCAATTTCCTTGAAATGCGCCACCGCTTCATCGCGGTTCCACACTTCGCGAACAATCTCTTCATTGCGCTCAACAATCGCATGCATGCGCTTTTCAATCGCCGCAAGGTCATCAAGACTGAAAGGCGTGGCGCGGGCAAAATCGTAATAAAAACCGTTTTCAATCACCGGCCCGATGGTCACTTGTGTGTCGGGAAATAATTCCTGCACCGCCTCAGCCAGCACATGCGCGCAATCATGGCGCAGCAAATCAACGCCATCCTCATCGGCGGCGGTAATGACGGCGACCTCGGCATCGGCATCCACCGTGCGGGCCAAATCAATCACTTCGCCATTAACCTTCCAAGCCAGCGCTTTTTTCGCCAAAGATTTTGAAATGCTCTCGGCAAAAGCGCTGCCGCTAATCGGCTCGTCAAACTGGCGCGTCGCGCCATCCGGCAAAGTCAGCGTAATCATTTATTATTCCAATCCATATCGGCTGATTTAATCCTCCAAGGTGCATACCAAGCTGCGCGATAAATCTCAACAGGCACGGGGTCATATCCGTGCGATGCGCCCAATCGCTCAATCGGGTGGCATTTGCCCAATCGCTTAATCGCCAACCAAAACCCCGCCCATGCACCATGCGCGCGCACGGCTTCCAGCGCATATTCCGAACATGTCGGCTGAAACCGACACCGCGGCCCTAACATAGGCGAGATGAACAGACGGTAAAAATGCACCGGCAATAGCACAAGAAAAGACAACAGAAAGTGTAGA
>CBFHPF010000049.1:0-10695 GCA_965657665.1 Alphaproteobacteria bacterium
CTGATTTGGCTTCTTCATTGGCGCGCTTAAGCGTCAGACCGAAAGCCTGCTGGTCCATTTTGTGGTCAGCAATGGCTTGGCGAATGCTGCTGTCAGCAATTTTTTCGCCATCGGCACCGAAGTTCTCTTTGGCAACGGCTTCCATGCCGCCCATTGAGGCCGCACCTGCGCCCATGCCCATGCCTGAAATCATGCTGCGCTCATGCTCCAGCAGACGCTTGGCAATGGTCCAACCTTTGTTCAGTTCACCAACCAGATTTTCTTTTGGCACTTTCACATCGGTCAGGAAAGTTTCGCAAAACGGCGACGCGCCTGAAATCAGTTTAATCGGACGCGCTTCCACGCCGTCCGTATCCATGTCGATGAGCAAGAATGAAATGCCGTCATGCTTGACGCTTGTATCCGTCCGCACGAGGCAGAAAATCATGTCGCATTTATCGGCATAAGAGGTCCAGACCTTCTGGCCATTGACCAGATAATGGTCGCCCTTGTCTTCGCATTTGGTTTGCAGACCGGCGAGGTCAGAACCGGCACCGGGCTCAGAATAACCCTGACACCAACGAATTTCGCCTTTGACGATTTCCGGAATGTATTTCTTCTTCTGCTCTTCGCTGGCAAATTCCAGCAAGGCCGGGCCAAGCATCCAGAGGCCGAAGCTGGTCAAAGCAGGGCGCGCACCGAGGCGACCAAGCTCTTGTTGCAGCACTTTGTTTTCTTCTTTTGACAGACCGCCGCCGCCATATTCCTTCGGCCATGTCGGGGCTGTCCAGCCGCGTGAAGCCATATTGTCCATCCAGACTTTGGTGTCAGGATTCGGGAATTGCCCGTTGCGACCGCCCCAAGGCATTTCGCGTTCAGGCATTGGTGTGCGCATTGATGCCGGGCAGTTTTCTTCCAACCAAGCACGGGTTTCCTCACGGAAAGTATCAAGAGCGGTCATATCCATCTCCTCCTCATAAATATAAACAAAACCTTATCACGGTCACTGTCATGGGCAAGTCTTTGCCTAAGGCGCTTGCGTGGCATCTGGCCGCAGTTTTAGCGATAGGTGAATGGCTTCAGCGGTAGCATATGCGGCCTATGGAATAACAAAGCCGTCGAGATTTTCGCCCGTGCCGGTGGTCACATAACGCGCAATCGTTTCGCCTTTGGCATAGCTGATAAGCGATGCGGCAATGCTTTCATAGCGGCCCCTATCGGCACCATTTGTGTGCGCCGCCATATGCGGGGTCAGCATCACATTATCGAGACTGTTAAAGTCATGCTTCGAGCCTTGAAACGGCCCGCCGCGATCGGGGTCGGCTTCGGCATCAATAATATTGGTCGGATAGCGATACCATGTGTCCAGCGCGGCACCGGCGATGGTCTTGTCTGACAGAGCGGCAAACAGCGCGTCTTCGTCAATCACCTCGCCGCGCGCCACGTTGATAATATAGGCGCTGTCTTTCATTTGCGCGAAAGCAGCAGCGTCAATCATCCCCTCGGTTTCATCGTTCAAATCACAGGTCAAAACCAGATAATCGCTGTCAGCCAATAATTTGGGCAAGTCGGCTTGAACACCAATCCAGTCAAGCGGCGCAGGTGTCGTCTCGCGCGGGCTGCGGGCGATGGCAGCGATATTCATATCAAAAGCCTTGGCGCGTGTGGCGACCGCTTGTGCGATATCGCCATAGCCAATGAGACCGACATTGGCACCGCGCAAATCGCCGTGCCGCGCCTCAGCGGCTGCATTGCGACCGGCGCGATGCCAACGCCCGTGCAGCATATCATTATGCATAACGCGCAATTGCAAAGCATGCTCCAGCATGGTGCCGAGCACATATTCAGCCATTGGCGCGGCGTGGCCACCGGCATTGCAAATCACCAAGCCTGCGGGCAAAAAGCCGGGGTCGAGCCAGTCTGTGCCGACCCAAGGTTGCAGCAGGATTTTAAGATTGGGTGCCGCCATCAACGCGCCGAAATTGCCCGGCGTTAAAATGAAATCGGCACTCATCACCGCCGCCTCGCACCGCGCGATAATTGCATCACGCGCCGCCATATCATCATTGCACGGCCAAATATCGACCACCCAATCATCGTCTAGCTGGGTCATGGCATCGGCAATAATGGGCGCATAATGCGCGCCCATTTGCCCGAATACGGCAATGTGTCGGCTCATATTTTATCCTGTCTCAAATGCGATTAAGCGCGTTTGGCAACTTCCTCAACGGCGAACTCAGTGACCGATTTATAATCGGCCTTGCCGTTTGGCGCACGGAAAGGAGGCCCGCCATGAAACACATGTTTCGGTGTCTTATAGGCCGCCAGTTTCGTTTTGCAGAAGCTCTTCAACTCGGTTTCATCGAAAGCGCCGCCGTCAACGGTTTTGACCACAGCGGTAACGGCCTGCCCCCATTTCTCATCCGGCACGCCAACCACTAATGCGTCATCAATCGCATCATGTAATTTTAGCGCTTCTTCAACTTCTTCCGGATAAATTTTCTCACCGGCTGAGTTGATGCATACCGAACCACGGCCCAAAAGCGTCAACTCGCCTTCGGGTGAGACAAGGCAATAATCGCCCGGAATAGAGAAGCGCTGGCCGTTAATGGTTTTAAACGTCTTGGCGGTTTTCTCTTCATCCTTGTAATAGCCGAGCGGTATCGGGCCGCCAAAGGCGATAAAGCCCGGCGTCTCGCTGCCCCACGGAATTTCATTGTCATTCTCGTCGAACACTTTGCACATTTCATTGGTGGTGAATTTGGCGGTTTTCACCGGCATGTTTTTCATCGTGATGGATGAGCCGAAACCGACCGCTTCAGATGAGCCGAAGCTGTCTGCCAACATGCATTCATCAGGCAGATAGTCCAGCATTTCCTGTTTCACTTCCATCGACCACATCACGCCGGATGAGATAATGGAGGCCATAGATGAGACATCATAGCGGCCCGGATTGTTTTTCAATTCCTGCAGCATTGGCTTGGCGAAAGCGTCGCCGACAATCGCCATATACTCAACCTTGCGGCGCTCAACGACTGACCATAATTCATCGGATTTGAGCGAGGCCGCTTCTAAGGTCACAACTGTGCCGCCGCTCATCAACACGCCCATAACGGTAAACAGACCGGTGCCATGCATGAGCGGGCAAGCCGGAATATAAACCTGACCGGGTCCTGCTTCTTTCAGACTGGTGATAAGCTCATCCATAGATTCAGGCACTTCGCCAAGCGCGCGCAGCGCCAGGGTTTGTGTTTCGCGCAAGCTGTGATGCGTCCACATCACGCCTTTCGGCATGCCTGTTGTGCCGCCGGTGTAGAGAAACAGCAGGTCGTCGCCGGAGCGTTCAATATCCAAATTGCTGCCATCGCCATCATTGACCAGCGCTTCATAATCAAGAATGCCGTCGGGCAAAGCGCCAGCATCCGCAATCGTGCCGTCGCCGACTTCAATCCACTGCTTTACCTTTGGCAGGCGCGGGCGCAATTGCTCGATATTGTCGCGAAACTCTTTGCCGTACACCACGACAGTGGCATCGGAATTGTCAAAAATATAATGCACTTCATCGGCGACATAGCGGTAATTGACGTTCACATGCACCAAGCGACCGCGAAAACAAGCAGCCAGCAATTCGCTATATTCAGGGCGATTGCGCATATAAAAGCCGACCTTGTCGCCGGTTTCTACGCCATTGGCCCGCAAATTACGCGCCAGATTATTCGACCGCGCGCTCATTTCTTGCCATGTTATTTCTCTATCGCCATGCACCAGTGCCAAATGACCCTCCGGTAAAACCGGCACAATCGCGTCGAGCATATCTCCGAAATTCCACTGCATTCTTCCCTCCCAAGATAAAATACTTGAGCTGAGGCTAGGGCAAAAGCAACGCGTCTGCCAAGCCCTTTTGGTGTCATAATCTTCAAAAGAGCGTGAAAAGCGACAAAATTCGCCGCGCCTTTTGTGCGTAACGTGTTACAAGGCGGTATGAGCTCACCAATTTTTCTTTTGATTGCCGGATTTGTGGTTTTGGGGATTGCAGGCGAAGCGTTATTGCGCGGCGCGGTCACTCTTGCCAATGGCTTTAAAGTCTCGCCGCTGATAATCGGCCTGACGATTATCGCCTTCGGCACATCTGCGCCCGAATTGACGGTATCGCTAAACGCGGCGTTCGGCGGTCAGCCGGATATTTCCATCGGCAATGTGGTTGGCAGTAATATCGCCAATATTTTGCTGGTGCTTGGCGCGATGGCGGTGGTCAGCCCGTTTTTCGTCAATCAGGGCACATTGGGCCGCGATGGCGGCTTTATGCTCGGCGTATCTGTTATCCTGCTATTGTTTGGCTTATGGGGCGGCATTCCAACCCTTGCCGGAGCAGCTTTGCTGGCGGTGTTAATCGGTTTCACCATTTATCTTTATGCCAGCAGCCGCTCATCTGATGATGCGCAAGAAGCCGAAGCCGAGGTCGGGGAAAACATGGTGCGCGGCGGCATACCTGTTGCGATTATCGTCACACTTGTGGGGCTGGCCGGCATTGTTTGGGGGGCTGACCTGATGGTTGACGGCGCGATTGGCTTGGCGCGTCAGTTTGGCATTGCTGAGGCGGTGATTGCGCTTTCGCTGGTCGCTATCGGCACTTCATTGCCTGAGCTCGCGGTCTCGCTTGTAGCGGCGATGCGCGGTCATGCGGGTCTTGCTGTCGGCAATATTATCGGCAGCAATATCTCGAATATTCTGCTGATTTTGGGCAGCACCGCCTTACTGGCCGATTTGCCGATTTCCGGCACATTGGCGATGCGCGATATTCCCATTATGGTCGGTGTGGCTTGGATTGGTCTGTTCTTTATGGCCTCGGGGCGGCGCATGTCGCGCCAAGAGGGCGGTATATGCCTTGCGCTTTACGCCGCCTATATGGGCTTTATTTTTTCCGCCTGATGGTCTACACCCAAGTTTGATTTAAGGAGTTCAATGTGAACCACAACTTGCGACGACGATAAATTTACGTGCCGTTTCGGCGCGGTTTTCGTCATGCGCATTTCACATTGAGGGCCGGATATCCGGCAAAATATTATGACTTCATTCACTATCTCTCCGCAATCGCCGGCGCCGCATGCGCTGGATAATCTGCTCGATATTTGTTTCGGTCCGGGGCGGCGCGCCCGCACGGCTGAGCGTTTGCGCGAGCATAATCAACCGATTGCCGCTTATACCCACAGTGCTTATGCCAGTGCTGATGCCAGTGCTGATAAAAGTTATTCCGCCGAGACATTAATCGGTGCTATCAGCTTTTGGCCTCTGCATATTGACGAAAAAGCTGGCTTATTGCTGGGGCCGCTGGCTGTGCATCCCGATATGCAGGGGCAGGGATTGGGGCTGGCGCTGATGCAAGCCGCGCTTGATACCATCGACACAGCGCGCTTTCCGATTGTGCTGTTGGTCGGCGATTTGCCCTATTATGAGCGCGCCGGTTTTCGCCTTGCGCCGCCGACCCTTGCCTTGCCCGGGCCGGTTAATCCGCAGCGTCTTTTGGTGCGCGGTGATGCGGCCTTGTGCGACACGCTGACCGGTATGGTTCGCCCGGCACCCGAATTATGCTAAATCTTCCGTAAAGGGAGTGACCTGCATGTCTGATGAAGCCGCCAATGCGCTGATGAAAATTGTTGCCGATGCCGAAAAGGCTGGCAATCCGGAGACCGGAGAGCGCGGTTTGCCGCCTGTGCATTTATGGGAGCCGGATTATTGCGGCGATATCGGCATGAAAATCGCCCGCGATGGCCAATGGTATTACGATAATTCACCCATTGGCCGCAAAAAACTGGTGCGGCTTTTCTCAACCATTTTGCGCCATGATGAAGATGGCGAGCATTATCTCGTCACGCCGGTTGAGAAAATTCGGGTTGAGGTGGAAGACGCGCCGTTTATCGCCACGCTGATGACAGTGAGCGGTGAAGGGCGCGCGCAGGTTTTGCGCTTTGAAACCAATGTCGGTGATTTTACCGAGGCTGGGCCTGACCATCCGATGCGTTTTGAGATTGATGAGAAAACCGGCGAGCCGTCGCCCTATGTGCATGTGCGCGCGCGGCTGGAAGGGCTGATTGCGCGACCTGTTTTTTATGATTTGGTCGAGTTGGCTGAAGTGCATGACGGGCAATTTGGCGTTTGGAGCCACGGCATATTTTTCGCTATTTCTTCGGCGGAAGAGGCGGGGCTGTAGAGCCGATGGATTATCGCAACCGCATTGAGGCGGTGATTGACCGCGAGATGCCCTCTGCCGAGATATTATCGCGGCCCGGCGGTGTGGGCGATGCGCGCATTGATGGCGGCGAACCCAGCCAAGAAGAGTGGGCCGAGGCGGGTGCGCTGCGCCTTGCTGCCGTGCTGGTGCCGGTGGTGCAACACGCATCCGGCCCGTCTATTTTGCTGACGCGGCGCGCCGACCATCTCGATAAACATTCCGGCCAAGTGGCGTTTCCGGGCGGTAAGGTTGAAGCCAGCGATGCCTCGCCTGTCGCTACGGCTTTGCGCGAAGCGGAAGAAGAGATAGGCTTGAAGCCTGAATTTGTTGAAGTGGTGGGTTTTCTCGACACTTATCAAACCGGCACCGGCTTTTTAATGCTGCCGGTTGTTTCCTTCGTGCGGCCCGGCTTTTCGCTGACGCCGGATGAGAACGAGGTTGCCGATATTTTTGAAGTGCCGCTGCATGACGCGCTGAACGCCGATAATTATGAGCGTCACGAGGTTATGTGGAAAGGCAAAAACCGCACCTATTATTCTATGCAATATGATGGCTATAATATATGGGGCGCGACAGCCGGTGTGCTGATGCATATGAGCAGGAGGGTCGCTTCATGATAAGAGTTCTACTGTTAAATCTGTTTTTATTTTCACTGCCCTTTGTGCTGACTTGGGTGTGGGTGAAATTTATTGCCGCCAAGCAGCCTGATGAAAAGACGCGGCGGCTTTACGCCATTGCCGCGCTGGTTGGCTTGGTTTTGGTGATCGCCAGCTTGATGAGCTATCGTGTTGCCACGGGCAATGCGCCGGGCGGCACGTATATTTCGCCGAGCTTTAAGGACGGCGAGATTGTGCCAGGTCGTTTTGAGTAGCGTCGTTTTGAGTAGACTTTATGGCTGAGCTTCCCAAAGCACATTGTGGCTGGCTGAACCGCGCGGAAACGCAATCTGTGTTGGCGGTGCTGAACGGCAATGGCGCGACCACGCGGTGCGTTGGCGGTTGCGTGCGCGATGCGCTGATGGGCATTGCCAATGCTGATACTGAAGTTGATATGGCGACTGATTTGCCGCCGCAAGATGTGATGGCGCGCCTTGAAGCCGCCAATATTAGAACCGTGCCGACCGGCATTAAGCACGGCACTGTGTCGGCTATTTTATATGATGGCGACAAGCCGCTGGTTTATGAAATCACCACTTTGCGGGTGGATGTTGAAACCGATGGCCGTCATGCCGAGGTCGCCTTCACCAAAGACTGGCAGGGCGATGCGGCGCGGCGCGACTTCACCATTAACGCGCTTTATGCCGATGCGGATGGCACGCTGCATGACCCGACAGGGAACGGGCTGGCTGATATTGCCGCCGCCCATGTGCGCTTTATCGGTCAAGCGGCGGCGCGCATTGAAGAAGATTATTTGCGCGTGCTGCGCTATTTCCGGTTTCACTTTCGCCTCACGCCGGAGGCCGAGATGAACGCCGATGCGCTGGCGGCATGCCAAGCGGCGGCGGTGCCTTTGGGCGCGCTGTCGGGCGAGCGCAAGCAGCAGGAAATGCTGAAAATCATGGCGCTACCAAGCGCAGCACTGGCGGCGCGGGCTTTGCAAGCGGCGGGGCTTTTGCGCCCTGTCATGCAGGTAGAGCCGGTGGATTTTCAAACGATAGATAAGATGGTGTCGCTGAGTGATGACCCGCTTTTGCGCCTGATGAGCCTGCTGCCAAATACAGAGGCCGCGCAACATATGGCGACCGCCCTCAAGCTGTCGAACAAGCAAAGCCTGCGCCTCACCAAGGCGGTGCAAATGCCGCTAGATGTGGCGCGTTTGCCGGCCGCGCTTTATTTTGATGGGGCGCAAGCCGTGGCCGACCGCGCGCTGCTCGCGCTGGCGTCTCAGGCGGAGGCGGGTGAACATACATCTGCGCTGCAAGCGGCGGTGGCGGCGGCGCAAGATTATGTGCGGCCGAAATTTCCGCTCAGCGGTGCGATGATGCAAAAAGCCGGTCTGCCCAATGGGCCTGAAATGGGCGCTATGTCGAAAGCGCTGGAGCAATGGTGGGTTGATAATGACTTCCCCGATGCGGCGGCGGTTGAGGGAGAGTTGAGGAAGCGGATGGGGTAGGACGACCGACCGAAGCCGGTCGCCCGTTTTTTAAAACCTTACAATTGTGCCGAGCGTCAGCCTGTTGGCATCGGCATTGTCATAATCGATAGTGGTATATTCAAACCTTATCAGCCCGAAATTATGCGGCAAAAGCAGGTCGGCACCAAAGCCGAGAAGCACGCCGCTCTCGCTTTCCGATTGGGTTAAATCGCCAACCCGAGACGACAAGTCGCCATCGCTATAACCGACACGGAAAAACGGCCCGCCCAAACCTGTTGAGGCGACGGCTGAAATTTCCACAGCGTCGACCTCTGCCTGAACCCGCCCTCCGAAACTGCTGATATCAACATAGCGCGCATAGGCGAACTCGATTGCGGCATTGTTTCCAATGTCGCGCCCGAAAGACAAAATGAAGCCGCTATCAATCGTGACATCGGCTAAGGCCTCAGTGTCATAATCCAGCTTGGCGTCTAAAATGCCTGATACCCCGAAATAGCTTTGCTGTGTTTCGGCATGAGCGGCGGTGAAACTCAATACAAACGCGAATGAAATAATCGCATGGCGAAGCATGGGATTTCCTCCTCTTATTGTTATTGAACAGCACCGGCAATGGTGCCGGGCCGTGCTTAAATCTATCCATAAAGAAAAGAAATCCCGCTGTTTCCCCAAAGGGTGTTGTATCGAGCAGGCGACCCGACTGGGTCGTATGGATAGATTTAAGCAAGGTGAGGTTAGGAAATTGTTAACGCGAATAGCAAGCAAAAAAGTGAGTTAACTTATTGCTTTTGAATGAGAATATTTGTTTTTGGGTTAGAGGCCGAGAAGATTTTTTATTAATTCTATTCCAACTTGAAGAGGAATTTGTATGACAGCCTGTTTTCTGAATGGAGCCGAGAGTTTGTAAGCTTTTCTTAAAATGTCTTTCAGGAAGGTAAAGGTCGCTTTTGCGAAAACTCTTGTCATTTGAAGCATCGCCTTGCCATGCTCAAGTGCTTCAAGAATGACGTCTTTTTGCAAAAAGCTGTTTTCACGAATTTCGGAAATAAAGCCGATAACTTGATCAATAAAATTATACGCTTTTTTAAATTCGGGCGAATTATGATTAAGCCTAACGATCCTATCCGAAGCAGGAATGGATGGCGCACCGCCGCCTACTTTTGTTTTTGATGATGCACTTGGCCAAATTTTTGTTGCAGTCAGTGTGAATAAATCTACCTCCCAAATTTCACAATTGCTGAACTGTTCATTTGGAACATTTGACAAGACCTTTTTCGCAAAAGAGTCCTCATTATTCCAAGAAGTGTAACAGGGGATAGCGATGATTTTTTGGAATGAGTTAGGGTGGACTGATAGCTGCCTCGTCGCTCCCGTCATCAAACGTAAAAAGGCCCTCTCATTTTCTTCGCCAGTTTGTTTACACTCCACCACTACACGCTGACGTTCGGAGTATAAGTCCGCCCTAACTTGTTTCCCTGCGATTTTAAGAGGGTGTTCAGCAGCTAAGTTTAACCCTAGCTTGGCAAAGGCTTGCTGGGTGGTTTGGGTAAATAACTTCTCTCGAGTTCGTAGATTTTTAAAAAGAACTCGTTCCCTCAGAATGTCTACCGCAGCAACAGTAAAACCAGCCTTGTTCCAAGATTTGTTCTGCGGTCTATGCATGGATTCAGGTTTATCTAACCAAAAATCTCTATGTTTTCGCGCTCTGTTTGGAGGGGTGCACTAAAAGAAATGAACTAGACAGAGAGCGTTAATCTGGCATTATTTCTTCGCCCAATAACAAAAAGAAGGAGGGTGGAATGGCCACCTACAAACAAATCCAAGACCATGTTCGACAGCGCAATGGCTATGTGCCAAAAACCTGCTGGATTGCTGATATTAAATCCCAGCATGGCTTAACAACGAGGCGCGCACCAAATCGCCAGAGCAATAAGCGTGTTCATCCTTGCCCAGTAAATAAGCGTGCAGACATAGAAGCCACGTTTCGCCACTTCGGAATGATTTAGAGCTTCTACTGCGTCTCGGCGGCTGGACTGCGCCACACCCCCGAAGCAACACCGAATTCGCCGAAAGAAACCTCGAAGCCATATCGCGTTGGCGGATGGTTTGATTCATATCTATCACGCGGCAGGCTTGGCCTAATGGCCTGCGCCGCGTGACGGGTCGTCAACCGCCGGAAGGCGGTTGAGCGTTGGTGCCTCAAACACTGTTCTGCATTCTGATAAACGCTTTCCCCACTTCCTTGCCCCCAACACCCCGCTCTGTTAGCCTCCCAACAATATCGGGGGGTTATCATGAAAAAAATATTGTCTGTTTTGGCGCTGTGCGCCGTGGTGGCTGGCGTCGCTTCGTGCCAGCTTGGCCCGTCTTACGACACCGCCATCAATAATGGGCGG
>CBFHPF010000050.1:0-10403 GCA_965657665.1 Alphaproteobacteria bacterium
CGTATCCGACACTGTCAGCACCGCAATATTGACCGGCACAAATGTCAGGCTCTCATTAATTCCATGGCTCATCTTATGTCCCTTTCACTTCCCAGCGTTGTTTATCGGTATAATCTTGCAAGCGCGGCTCAATCCAATTTGTGCCATAGCTGCGGATTTCTTTTTTCCATAACAAAACATCCGACTTTAAAAAATCCATCAAAAAATCAGCCGCCTCAAAAGCATCACGCCGATGGCGCGCCGCACAGGCCACAAACACTATCGGCGCGCCGGTTTTCACCTCACCGACCCGATGAATAATGCTGGCCTTTAAGAGCGGCCAACGCGCCTCGGCAGCATCAGCTATTTTTTCAATCGAGGCCAAAGTGGCGTTGGGCATATAATCAAGAAACAGCGCTTCGACCGGATTATCGCTTTCCTCGGCACTAACCTGCCCTAAAAAACTGACAATCGCGCCGGCGGTCTCGACACCACGGCGAAAATCTGCCGCCGCTTTATCAGCATCAAAAGCCGTCTCGGCCAATTTAATATGCGTGAGGCGCGCCATCTCAGCCGCCGCTCACAATCGGAATAATGGCAATCGCATCATCAGCTGATAGCGGGCTGGCCCAATCGACAATCTCGTCATTCACCACCAAACGCGTGCCTTTATCGTTCAGCACATCGCCCGCCTGCGGATGAAGCGTCAGCACATGCGCGCGCAAGGTTTCACCATTGGAAATAGAGCTATCACTGAGCGAGATATCGCGCGCGCCAATGAAATCAGCCAAGCGACCGAAAAAACGCACTTGTATTTGAGCCTGTCTACCAACCGGCATATCAGCCCCCAGTGACCGACATATGACGCGCCGTCGCCGGTGCTTGTGCCGCCTCATCAATGGCGAAATCATGGCCTTTGGGCTTGCGCAACAAGGCGGCATCCAGCGCGGCGTGAAGTTGTGTTTCGTCAAAGCTTTTAATGGCAGGGCGCAAATCCATTTTACCGTCCTTGCCAAGACAGGTGTAAATCTCGCCCGTGCAGGTCACCCGCACGCGATTGCATCCGGCGCAGAAATTATGCGTCAATGGCGTGATGAAGCCGACGCGGTGACCGGTATCGGGGCGCGTGAAATAAGTCGCCGGACCGCCCGTGCGATAATCGCTTTCCTGCAAGCCCAATTGCGCCACCAGCTTTTCTTGCAACGGCAATAAAGGTTCATATTGGTCAAAGCGGTCTTCGTCGATAAAGCCCATTGGCATGGTTTCGATAATCGACATATCCATGCCGCGCCCATGCGCCCAATCAATCAGCGCGGGAATTTCCGCCACATTATAATTCTTCAGCGCAACTGTGTTTATCTTCACTTTCAGCCCGGCATCCAGCGCGGCATCGATACCGGCCAAAGTGAGATGCAGCGCATCACGGCGGGTCAATTTTTCAAACACATCGCGCTGCAGCGTATCCAGCGAAACGTTTACCCGCGTCACCCCGCTGGCTTTTAATTGTTCGGCATAAAGCGGCATTTGCGTCGCATTGCTGGTCAGCGTCACCTCATCCAGCGCGTCATTTTTTACATGCGCGCCAAGCGCGCCAATCAACTGCATAATATCTTTACGCACAAGCGGCTCACCGCCCGAAATGCGGATTTTGCTCACCCCACGGCGGATAAACGCCTCGCAGAGAAACTGCATTTCTTCATAAGACAGCACGTCACTTTTGGGCAAAAATTGCATTTTTTCTGACATGCAATATTGGCAGCGCAAATCGCATCTATCTGTCACCGAAAGGCGCAAATAGCTGACGCGGCGACCAAAACTGTCTTCAAGCGGTTTTAACTCTGTCATGGCGATGAATATAACTGCCAAAATAAGCGAAGTGCCACGAAAATAATCAGCAAGGCGGTTATGCGGCGCATATGGGTTTGGGAGAACCGCTCCAATAAAATGCGCCCGCCCAAAACCGCGCCAAGCACCACCATCAGCAAAAGCGGTATTAATGTGCCAACCAACATGGGCAGCACTTCCGTGCCGGTTTTCACCAATTGCCCGATAAGGCCGGAAACCGAGTTAACCAGAATGAAAAAGCTCGATAAGGCGGCAATCGCTTTGGCGTGGCTCCAGCGCAAATAATGCAATATAGGCGCCAAAAATATGCCGCCGCCAATGCCGACCATGCCGGATAAAAGCCCCAAACCCGCGCCAATAAAAAACGCCAAGCGATTATTTTGCGGGCCTGCCGCATGCGGCACATCACCTTCACTTTCACCGTCTTTAATAAACGCCAAACGCGCAC
The DNA here is from genome assembly GCA_965657665.1 of Alphaproteobacteria bacterium. Lineage (GTDB taxonomy): Bacteria > Pseudomonadota > Alphaproteobacteria > RS24 > RS24 > UBA8337. Next base: position 2,273 of record CBFHPF010000050.1, read on the forward strand.
CGGCCAGTAAAAGACTGGTCGCCAATAACAGTAGATAAACATTATCGCTGAGCGGCATTAACCCGCCGATAAAAGCAAACGGCACGGAACCGATAATAAACGGCGCGGCCAGTCGCCAGTTAAAAGCGCGCCGCGCAATCGCCCAATAGCTACCCAGACCGACAACCGCGATGTTGCAGCACAGCGACAAAATCGGCACCAGCGAAATGTCTGAAATGCTCAGCGCCAAAAGCGCCGTATAGGTAGAGCCGCCACCAAAACCGACAGAGGCGTAAAGCGCGGCAGTGACGAAAAACGCCAGTGATATGCCGAAGAAGTTAAGCATGCGCTCGGCTCAATTCTTCCGGCGTGTCGATATCAAACACCACACCGGCATCGTCAACCGCCAGACGCATAACAGCTAACGAGTTTTGACGAATAATATCGCGCCCGCCTGTGTCGGCATCCAACGCGGCCAAAGCGGCAAAATGTGCCGCGCCGAAAATTACCGGATGTCCGTCTTGGCCCTCAAATGTCGGCACGATTATGGAGCGGGTTTGCGTTTGTGCCGTAGCCAATAATTGCGCAATGGTTTGCGGCTGAATGCTTGGCATATCGGCCAGCGCAATCAGCACATGGCGCGCATCGCTCACCGCCGCCATGCCCGCCGCAATGGATGTGCCCATGCCCTTATCGGCTTGCGGATTGGCAGTATGATGAAAAGAAGCCGCTTGCGGCAGCTGCTCCAGCCCACTATCGGGCCGCGTCACCAAAATGCGTTGGCTAAAATTTGCGTTTTGATATAGCGCGAGCGCATGGGTGATGAGCGGTTGGTCGTGATAATTGGCGTATAATTTATCGGCCACACCAAAACGGCGCGACGCACCGGCAGCGATTAAAATGACGGCGATAGTGTCTGGCGTGCTCACGGCGCGCGCCGCCGCTCAACAATTTGCGCCAAAATCGACAATGCGATTTCAGACGGATCCGTCGCGCCAATATCCAGCCCGACCGGCCCGACAATATCGTCAAACGGTCGATGCGTATCGAGAGCCTGTATTAATGCGCGGCGCGCCGCATGGGTTTTGCGACTGCCCATCGCGCCGATAAAATGCGCCTTGGAGTTCAACGCCGCCTGCAATATCGGCACTTCCAAATCATGGTCGTGAAACAAAGTAATGACCGCCGAATGCGCATCAAAACCGGCCGGGTCAAAAATCGTTTTATGGGTCATGGGCTGCGCGTTAATTCCGGCAGCGCGCAATGGCTCAAGCGCATCTTCATCTGTGCTATGGGCGAATATGCGATAGCCCATATGAAAAGCCAGCGCGGCAAAACCGGTTAATTGCGGCCCGGCACCAAACACATGCAAATGATAATCCGGTGCATATTCAATTGCATCATCATTATTGCCGGACGGCGCATCACTGACACTGAGCGAAATATCACCCGACAAAACGGGCGTCACAAAAGCCGATTTACGCGCGCCATGCAGCGCGCTGACGGCTTGGCTTGTCGCGCCCGCTTGCGACCCGCAAAACAAAATATCGAGGCCCGAGCCGCAAGGCAGCACGACATCAATATAAGGGCTGTCTTTGCCATAGCGGGTGACGCGATTGGCTCCGTCTTTCAGCACATCCAGCGCCTCGGCAATAATCGCCTCTTCGGCACAGCCCGATGAAATAATACCGACATGCCGCCCGTCCTCAGCCACCGCAATGGCTGCGCCGCGCGGGCGCGGGCTTGAGCCATCAATATTTATCAGCACGGCAAGCGCGGTTTTCAGCCCTTCGGCTTGCCACGCTGCCAGAGGCGCAAAAACATTTTGCGTCGGTGCATCAAACAACATGATTGGTCTCTTCCCCAAAAGCCATAAAAACAGAAAGGCCGAGCCATGCGGCCCGACCTAACTTGTTCAGCCATTTGTGTTTAGGCGAAGTCGACAAATTCATTAAACGGCATAGCCCGCAAGCGTTTGCCGGTCAGGGCAAAAATCGCATTGCCCAGCGCCGGCATGAAAGGCGGTGTGCCCGGCTCACCGGCACCCCCAACACCCACATGGTTTTCCAAAATCGCCACTTCAAACTCCGGCGATTGCGTGAAACGCGGTATCGGATAATCATGGAAGTTCGACTGCTCAACCATACCATCAGCAACGGTCACCGCGCCCATGGCTTGCGACAGGCCAAACAAAGCCCCGCCGGTCATTTGCGCTTCGAAATTATTGCGGTCAATCACTTTGCCCGGATCGGCAGCAATATAGACCTTATCGACCTTAATGCCGTCTGGCGTTTGGCTGATTTCCACCACCTCAGCAACAAAGCTGAAGAAGCTTGAACATAGCGCAACACCGCGCGCTTTACCGGCCGGAAGCGGGCTGTTCCAATTGGACATCTCGCCGACTTTTTCCAGCAATTTAGCAACCGGCTTATATGGTGCCGCCAAATCGAGACGCATAGCCAGCGGGTCTAGCCCGTGCTCATGCGCCAGCTCATCCAAAAAGCTTTCAAAGAAGAAGCTGTTTTGCGATGCGCCAACCGAGCGCCAAGCACCGATAGGCATTTTGCTATCGCTCATATAGCCCTTCACCTGATAATTCGGAATGGCATAGGGCTGATGCGCCATGCCTTCAATGATTGAATTATCCGGGCCGCCAAGCGGCAAGCCAATACGCCCGCCCCAATTGCCGATAACACTCAACGTCGAAGCCGCGCCTTTAATGGCGGTGACTTTGCCGTTTTCAACCGTGCCTTCAAGACGCGCCAGCGCCGCCGGACGATAGGTATCACGGGCGAAATCATCTTCGCGCGAATATAAAACCTTAACCGGTGTGCCCTTTAGTTCACGCGCCACCAAAGCGGCGGTTTGCATGTAATCAACCTCGCCACGACGGCCAAAACCACCGCCCAAGAACACAGTGTTGATTTTAATCTTGTCTTTGGCAACGCCGGTTACTTTTGATACCGCCCCCAGTGCCGGAGATGGCGATTGTGTGCCGGTCCAAATCTCAATGCTGTCATCACTGTTCCACAATGCCGTCGCATTGAGCGGTTCCATTTGAATATGCGCCAAATAAGAAGCGCGATATTCAGCCTTTGTTACCTTATCAGCCGAGGCCAAGGCGGCCTCAATATCACCCGCATTATTGCCTTCAACATTCGGCTCAGTGGTCTCCATCGCATTTGTCAAATCGGCATAAACCGCGTCCATATCGCGCGGATATTCAACATTAGTGTCCCATTCAACGACCACATCATCCAGCGCTTGCATGGCGCGCCAGCTATTATCGGCAATCACCGCATAGCCTTGCTCAAGTTGAACGACTTTTTTCACACCGCGTTTTTTCAACGCCGCGCTGCCATCAAGGCTTTTAATCGGGCGCCAACGATACGGGTTTTCGCGCATTGCCGCATAAACCATATCCGGCAATTCAATATCCATACCAAATGTGGCTGTGCCTGTGACTTTCGGCACCATATCGTTACGCGGCATAGATTTACCGATATATTTATGCTGGCTCTCCGGCTTCAGCTTCGGCTCTTTTGACAATTTGATTTGTGCCGCGGCCTCAGCCAATTGCGTATAGGCCAGCTTGTCGCCGGTTTTCGGATTGAGCACATGACCGTTTTCGGTTTTCAGGCTCGCCGCAGAGGTTTTCCACTGCTTGGCTGCCGCCTTTACCAAAGCCTCGCGCGCTGCCGCGCCGGTACGACGCATGACAAAATAGCCGTCATCTGTGGTGGCCGAGCCGCCGGTGATTTGGAAGCCGAGAATTTTGGCAATCCAACGCAGACCATATTCTTCTTGCACGGTGTTTTCATCGCGCAAATGGTTTGGTTTATCGACCAAAGAGCGCATTGCGCTGCCGACATAATAGGCCGAACTGGCCGGGCCATGCTCAACGCGAATATCTTCATAAGCGACATCAAGCTCATCAGCCAACATGGCAACCAGAACCGAATTGGCGCCTTGTCCCATTTCCGCCCGACCGGTGATGGCGACAACACCATCCTTGTCGATTTTCATATAAGGCGTGAACGCCGCCTCGCCCTCAGCCAATTCATCCAATAGAGGATTGGCACGCGGCTTGGTCAGTGTATACGCCCCAAAAGCCACGCCACCGGTAATGACGGCAGAGCCGATAAGGAAATTTCGACGATTAAGAATTTTGCGCTTTTTCTTCGGCGCGGCTTCTTGTGTTTCAACAGCCTCAACAGTTTCCGTCTCGGCGGCTTCGTTTACTTGCTCTTGCTCGCTCATGGATTATGCCTCCCCGCGCATTTTAGCACCGGCCAATTTCACGGCAGCGCGCAAACGCGGATACGTGCCGCAACGGCACAGATTATTCGACATTGTTTCGTCAATTTCTGCATCTGACGGATTATTATTGCGCATCAGCAGATCGGCGGCGCGCATAATCTGACCGGACTGGCAATAACCACATTGCGCGGTTTGCGTCTCGACCCAAGCCTCTTGAATAGCGTGCAGATTATCCGGCGTGCCGAGACCTTCAACAGTGGTAATCGGGCCATCGACTGCATCAACCGGCAGAGAGCAGCTTTTCACCGCTTCGCCGTTTACATGCACGGTGCAAGAGCCGCATTGAGCAATACCGCAACCGAATTTCGGGCCTTTAATATTCAGCTCATCGCGCAAAACCCACAAGAGCGGCATATCTTCTTCGACGTCGACATTATAATCGCGTCCATTCACAGTCAGTTTCATCGGTTGTCCCCTTTGAAGCGCATCAGTGGAGCGCGCCAGTCATTAAAACTTAAACGAGCCTAACAAAATTACCTGTCACCGGGCAATGAGTTTCATCGCTTATGCGTTTTAACTAAAGTGGAAGTTGCCAGTTTTATTTTTCACATTTGTTACACAATTGATTAGGATTATCAGTAAAGAATGTCGGCAATTGAGCTTGTCAGCCCAAAACTTTTTTGCTATCGGGTCGGCCAAAGATTTGGCGAAGCTGCATGCGCAAAACCGACTGCCGGTTGATCGGCTCAATTTTTGAAGACAGGGATGAGTGAACAAATGACCGAAAAAATGAAAAAAATTCTGAAAATCATCGGTATTGCCGCGCTCGGCGTGGTGGTGTTCATCGGCGTGGTTGTCACGCTGGTTTTGAATAATGAAACGGCGCAAGACCGCTTGGTCAAACGGGCTTTGGCAGCGCGCTTAACGGCGCCGCCAGCTGTTTTCGGTGGCGATAATTTGGATATTGTTTTTTGTGGCACGGCCTCGCCAATGGGCGGGTCAGGTGCGCGCGGCACGGCGCAAAGCTGTGTTGGCGTTTTTGTCGGCGATAAGTTCTTTTTGGTGGATGCCGGTGCGCGTTCGGCTGATAAGGCGACCGCATTGGGCTTTCCGATGCAACGCTTGGACGGTATTTTGCTGACGCATTTCCATTCCGACCATATTGCCGCTTTGGGCGAAATGCATTTGGCCAGCTGGGTGCGCGGCCGCCCGCAAAAATTAGCGGTCTATGGCGGGCCGGGTGTTTCCCAAGTGGTTGACGGTTTTAACATGGCCTATGGGCAAGACTACACCTACCGTACAGGCCACCATGGCGAAGATTTCGTGCCGTCTGCTACCGCCGGATTGGTATCTCAAACAATTACTGAAGAAGGTGTTTTCTATGACCAAGACGGCGTAAAAATTACCGCCGTCACGGTTTCACACCCACCAATTGAACCGGCTATGGCGTATCGCTTTGACTATAAAGGCCGCTCGGTTCTCATTAGCGGCGACACGGTGAAAGACAATAATCTGATCGGCGCGGCAAAAAATGTCGACGTGCTTATTCATGAAGTACTGCAGCCGCGCCTGGTTGGAACAGTCATCGAGAGCTTGGCAGAAAACGGCCAGACGAAACTGTCACAAATCATCACCGACACATTGGATTACCACACCTCGCCGGTTGAAGCGGCGGAAGCCGCCAATGAGGCAAATGCGGATTTGCTGGTTTTCTATCATTACGCGCCCGTACCGCAAAACGCCATTATGGACCGTATTTATATGCGCGGCATTGATGATATTCGCCCCGAAGGCGTTTTGGCGGCGCAAGACGGCACGCATATCTCAATTGCGCCTGATGGGAAAATCAGCGTCTCCAAGTGACGCGCTTTCAGTTTGTAAGTAAAGCGGTGTGACCCCTCATGGGTCGCGGCTCATGGGTCGCGGCCAAAAATATCGCGTGCCAAAAGCGTCTTATTAGTGTCGCATAAGTGTCACCAATGCAGTTGATGAACGGGCCAAAGAGAATTAGGAGCCCAAATATGTCACAAGTGCTGACCGATATCACCTCGCCATCCGCCGCCATGCCGCAAAATGCGCACCAAACATCCTCGCGCGAAGACATCTGTGTGCTGGCAGAAAGCGGGCCGCTGACCGTGCGTTTGGCGCAAAGCAAAAAAGACATTAAAGCGGCGCAAGCACTGCGCTATCGGGTGTTCTATAAAACCATGGGCGCGCACCCAAAATTTCGCCAAAGGCTGAGCCGGGTCGATAGCGACCGTTATGACGGCCTATGCGACCATCTGCTTTTGACCACCACCGACAAAGTAAAAAAAGCGCCAAAAAAAGCCCGGCTTGCCAATGGTGAAACAATTATCGGTTGTTATCGCTTGTTGCGCCGCGACGTCGCCGAGCGCGAAAGCGGCTTTTATACGCAAGGTGAATTTGACCTGACACCGTTTTTGAACAGTGTTGGCCGTGACCTTAATTTGTTGGAATTGGGTCGCTCTTGTGTGCATCCGGACTATCGCTCCGGCAAAGGCATTTCGCTGATGTGGAAAGGCCTCGGCGCTTATGTGGCGCAACACGGCATTGATGCGATGATGGGCTGCGCCAGCTTCTCAGGCACTGACCCGCACGCCTTGGCACAACCGCTCAGCTATTTGCATCATCACCATGCCGGCACGGATGGCTGGCAAGTGCGCGCGCATGACGACCAATTTGTCGATATGAATATGCTGGCGGCAGATGCTATTGACGAAAAAGCGGCGCGTCGCGCTTTGCCGCCTGTATTGCGCGGTTATATCCGCTCCGGTGCGTTAGTTGGCACGGGCGCGGTTATCGACCATCGCTTTAACACGGTTGATGTTTTTGTGCTGATGCCGATGCAGCAATTATCCGACCGCTATCGTCGGCGTTATGCGGTTGACGAGCAAGCTTCACAAAACTGACATATGCTGCTTTTAATTCGTGTGTCATGAAAAACATCCTCTTCTTATGCACCGGCAATAGCTGCCGCTCGGTTTTGGCTGAAGCTTATATGAATTATGCTGGAGATGGCTGGCAGGCTTATTCTGCCGGGTCAACGCCAACCGGCGAAGTGCACCCTATGGCCTTGGAAACACTCGCCGCATTAGGCATTGAAGTCGATTATGCCCGCTCAAAAAGCTGGGATGAATTTGGCGCGGCCGACGCCCCGCAAATGGATGTGATTGTGACGGTTTGCGACAGCGCCGCAGGTGAAGCCTGCCCGATTTGGCCGGGCCATCCGACCACTTATCACTGGCCGTTTCCCGATCCGGCAAAATTTTCCGGCTCAGTTGAAGATACCAGAGACCATTTCCGCGAAGTCTTCGCGATGATTAAAAAACAGCTCGACGGCTTTTTGGCAGACAAGGCAGACGCATGACCCGCCAGTTATTTGCCGAGGCACTCGGCACTTTGCTTCTTGTATGCACAGTTGTCGGCTCGGGCATTATGGCGGTCAATTTGGCCGATGGAAATAATGCCGTCGCGCTGCTGGGCAACACCATTGCAACCGGCGCTATTCTTTACGTGCTGATTACTGTTTTAGGGCCGATTTCCGGCGCGCATTTCAACCCTGCCGTCTCTTTGGTGTTTCGCCTGAGAGGCGAGTTGGACAATGCGCATTTCATCGCCTTTGTCGCTGCGCAAGCTGTCGGTGGGCTGGCAGGTACGGCGCTAGCGCATGCCATGTTTGAACTGACTTTATTCACCCCTTCGGTGAATATTCGGACCGGTCACGGACAATTTATCGCCGAAGCCGTGGCGACTTTCGGCCTTGTTATGACCATATTGGGCGGCATTAAATATCGCGCTGAGGCCGTGCCGATGCTGGTCGGCCTGTATATCACCGCCGGTTATTGGTTTACCGCATCGACCAGTTTTGCCA